>DATLCW010000016.1:0-38697 GCA_035526195.1 Bryobacteraceae bacterium | reverse complement strand
CCACCGACATTTCCCAGGCAGGCCCTTATAGCAATTTCAAGTGACTGTATTGCTGAGCGAGCGCTGGAGGAATGCTCGGGCCACCAACCAGTCCCGTTTCACCGTCGGCGTGGAAATCCCCATCACCTCGGCGGTTTCCTCAATAGTAAGTCCGGCGAAATACCGTAGCTCGACGATTTTCGCCTGCCGCGGATCGAGCTTCGCCAACTCCTCCAAGGCATCGTTAATGGCGATCACATCGGCATCCTGCTGTACATATGGCTCGGGAGAATCGTCGAGCGAAATCTTGGGCCCGCCGCGCTTCTTTGCATTGCGCGCTTTTGCATGATCCACGAGAATGCGACGCGCCATTTCCGCCGCCACGGCAAAGAAGTGCGCCCGGCTTTGCCATTTCGATCCCTTTTGGCCGACCAGCCGCAGATACGCTTCATGCACCAGCGCCGTTGCCTCCAGCGTGTGCTCCGCCCGTTCCCGCATCATCTGGCGGCGCGCCACTTTACGCAATTCGTAGTAGACCAGCGGCGTTAGCTCATCCAGCGCATTCTTATCGCCGCTCGACCAGCGTTCCAGCAACCGGGTTACGTCTTGGGGGGCCGCGTCTGCCAATTTTCGAGTTTAACAAACCACGCCAAGATCAAAAGCTGAGCCGCATAGAGAACTGCGCCCGCCGCGCGTTGGTGCCGTCCGGGAAGCCTCCAGAGGCCGTTCCGGCGCCGAGTCCGGGAGTCGGATTGAGCACGCCTGCGCTGGCCGTGTAGGCCTGGGAATTCACAACCGTATTGGCAATGTTATTGAACGTATTGAAGGTTTCAAAGTTCAAATCGACGTGGATGCGCTCCGTCACCGCGAGCGTTTTGGTAATACGGGCGTCTGTCTGGAAAACATGATCAATCGGCAAACTGGAGCGGCTTAAGAAAGGAACGCGGGTGCCGCCGCCGAAGCCGTTGATCGTGTTGGTAAAGGCCATCCCCGGAAATTGCGAACCCTGTACCAGGATCGTGGGCGTTGCAAACTGCGGGCTGGCAGCGGTCGTGATGAGAGAGAGTTGCCAGCCGTTGGCGATCATTCGCGCCGCCCGCGACGAGTAGTTCCGCTTCGGTAGAGAAACGATCGCCGTTCCCACGAATCGCTGCCGCTGATCGAGGGATGAACTGCCCTTCTCCCCCCGGTAATCCGCGTTGACCGCCGTGATGGGACCATCGCTGAAGAACGTATTCTGTGACCCCGTACCCTGTGACAAGTCGATCGAATGCGACCAGGTGTAGGCGGCGGTTCCGGCGATCCAATGCGAAAATCGTTTGCGCAGTGAGACCGCTAATCCGTCATACCAGATGCGGCCGCTGTTTTCGATGTACACCACCCGGGAATAGCGGGGATCGACGCGGTTGGCGCTGAGATAGGTGGCCGTGCGGTACGATCCCACCTGGTTCCCCGAAGCATCGTTGATACGATACGTAAAGCTGCCCGTAGCAGGACCGATATTCAAATCCTGCCGTGTCAATTGCCGGATCGCCCGATTCCATAAATAGGACACCGTGATGCCCATGTTTTTGGTGAGTTCCTGCTCCACACTCAGGTCGCCCTGCTGCACGTACGGCGTCTTCAGATTGCGATCGGCAAAGACGACATTGACTGTGCCGGGAGGCGGCACGCGATCGAGCGAAACCAGGTTTCGCGGAAACACCGGACCCACTGCCCGGTCCGCCGCATTCGCGCCTTGCAGGGTGAGGGAACGCTGCGCCACTCCGTTGAGCTGATGCATGCGTGCGATGGTCGCTGCAGGAAAGCGGGCGTAATAAATCCCATATCCAGCCCGCAGAACGGTGCGTCCGTGATTGAACGAATAAGCGATCCCCAGCCGGGGGGCGAAATTCTTCTTCGGCTCATGGATGTAGCCCGTCGCCGGATAATCGGGGTTGAAAGCCGGCGGCTGGGCGAACTGCGCGAATTCGTAGCGCACGCCGTAATTCAACGTGAATTGATTGGTTATCCGCCACTGATCCTGAGCGTAGAAGTTGAAGTCGCGTACAAAGATGTCCGTTCGCAGCTTTCCAAACGCCTGGCTGTAGCTCTGCCAGCGCTGCCCGCCATCCAGATTCGTAAAGTCGCGGGCAAAATCCGTGATTGTTCCATAGGAATAGGATCCGGGACCATTGAAGAGCGCCTGTTCGGTATCCTTCGTATGGGCAATATCAACGCCGAACTTGTACTGATGGCGCCCCGATGTCCAGGACAGATTGTCGGCAAACTGGAAGCGATCTTCGTTTGGCTGCAAACGAGGCAGATAGTTCGGCATCCCGAGATTAGCTTGTCCCGACACCGTCAGGGCCGAGATCAAGCCATTCGGCGGTAACAGGGACGAGTTGATATCGTCGAGTTGGCGGTCTTTAAACCAGCCGAAGCGGAACTCGTTCACCAGCGTCGACGACACGATGCCGGTATGGGCCACCCGCGCCCAGCGATTCTTTACCGTAGCCAGTCCGTTATTGCCGAAGCCGCCCGCGTTGGTCAGCACGGCGGCGCTTTGAATCCCGTTTGGAGATCGCCAGTTGAGGAGGTTGAAATTCACGCTGAAGCTGTTGCGGTCATTCGGACGCCAGTCCAGCTTGCCGAAGCCAAGGTTCTGAGAAACATTCCGTTCCAGCGTTCCAAAGAATCTCCGGAAATAGTTCACTGCGTTGGTGCACTGCTCGGCAGTGGCCGGCGCGCCACAGACGCCGATGAAGGTGCCCGCCGCATTGAAGAACTGCGGATTCAGAATCGAGCTCACCAGCGGAAAATCGCGCCGCGTAACCTCGGCGTTGAAGAAATAAAACAACCGGTCCTTTACGATCGCTCCGCCGATGCTCCCGCCGGCCTGGTGCCTTGTCTCTGGAGGATTAATGGACGCATAGCGATCCCGGGCATTGAAATCCTGATTGCGGAAGTACCAGTAGGCGGTTCCATGAACAGCATTCGTTCCACTCTTGGAAACGGTGTTGATTACCCCGCCCACCGCCCGTCCGAATTCCGCGCTGTACCCCGACGCCTGCACCTGAAATTCCTGAACGGCGTCCTGGCTGATGTTTGAGCTGATACGGTTGCGGCCGCCATTTTCGTTGTAAAAGGACTGAGTCGTGTCGTTGCCGTCCTGAAGAAACGCATTGCCCGCCGGCATCCCGCGAAATGTCACGTTCCCGAATGTGCCGTCATTGGTGACCCCCGGCGTCAGAAGTACGAACGTGTCCACGCGCCGTCCGTTAATTGGAAGATTCTGAATCTGGGCGCTGTCCACAACCTGGGAAACGCCCGCCTTGGCCTGATCGACGATGGGGGTAGAATCCGATACAGAGACGCTCTGTGCCTGTCCGGCCACCGTCAGCATGACATTCAACGACACATTCTGACCCACCTGCAGCCGCAGGTCCTTAGCCTCGTAAGTAGTGAAGCCCGGCTTTTCGACGGTTACGGTGTAATCCGGACCTGGAGGCAGCGACGGAGCCAGGAAGTATCCCGAGTCATTACTCACCAGCCGCCGCTGAATTCCATTGGAGGGGTTGGCGACAATGACATTCGCCCCACCCACCACCGCGCCTGTGGCGTCCTGGACGGTGCCGTTGATGGCGCCGAGACCGGCCATGGACTGAGCGCTCATCGATACCACCGCCGATAGCGCGAGAACCAACACGCACACAAATCCTGGCAGCATTGCGAAAACTATAACACGCGGGACGCGGGCGGGAGGATCAAAACCCGATGAAAGTCCGATCCAATTTTTCGATCCACCACATACTCAAGGCAGTAGACTACGTCCTTCCATTCCGCCCATCGTAAGCCCCAGCATCCAGTTCCACCGGACCGGGCCAGTATCCGGGGTGCACTGCCACTCGCCATTGGGACTTCTTATCCTCAGGCGCCGCGAGACCAAGACTGTGCAACACCGCGTTGGGACTGAACGCCTTGTCCACCCATCGCTTCCGGAGCGTCCTGGCCGTAGGCATGCTCGTCATGATCCAGGTCAAGAAAGTGCACCAGCAGTAAATCCGGCCTCCTTGTGCGGATCAGGTGAGCGGGCATGCGGGCCCGCAGGTGATCGCCGCCACCCACTACCGGGTACTGGTATGCGGAACAGATCGAGGTTCCCACGTTGTGGGATGCGGCGCGGAGAAAGGGGCTGAAGACAGCGGGGGTATCGTGGCCCGTCACCGTCGGAGCGGCCATCGATGCCAACCTGCCCGAGTTTCACGTCCCGCGGACCATCGAAGATCGCATGCTGTTTCGCGCCGTCAGCACACCTGGCCTCGCGGCGGAATTCGAAAAGGCGCATGGCGAAGTTCCGGTTACCAAGGTGGTATGGCTTGGATAAGTGACAGTGGGGAAGACGCCTTCCAGTCCTTGTGAAGTAGCCACAGCGGCCAGCCTCAGCATGTTGATAATTTTCAGATGGTAACATCGGGAAATTAACCATGAGGAAGTTTGCGGGGATCGTCGCGGCAATCCTGATCATTCCGCTGGCCGCCAGCAGCCCTATCCGGGGCACTGGTGAGCGCCGGTTCCGGAAGCGAATAAGCCGGGATGGGAAGTGCTGCCGCAAGCCGCAAAACCTCCGGAAGTCATCGTTTCCAAAAGGCACGAACTCGGCATCCTGTCTAATTTCGCGGCCACCCCATTCCTGTTTCGCGGCCAGCGCTACGCCAGCGTGGAGGGGTTCTGGCAGATGATGCTTTACCCGGAAGGCCCGGGCGATCCGCGGGTGAACTTTCCAGGACTCGTCTGGCCCCATACCCGAAGGCAAGTCGCCGCTATGACAGCCTTTGAGGCTAAAAGGGCGGGCAGTCACGCCGAAGAAAACATGAAGATCATGGGAATCGATTGGGTCACGTTCGAAGGCAAGCGGATGCTCTACCGGTCTAGAGAAAAAGGCGAGCATCACCGTCTGATCGTTGAAGCTATGCGGGCCAAACTGGAACAGAATCCCCAGGTGCGGCAAATATTACTATCCACCGGAGACCTCATATTACTGCCCGACCACATTCCCGAAAAGGACCCTCCGGCGGAATGGCTCTATTGCCGGATCTGGATGCAATTGCGTACGAACCTGCAGCAGGTTGTCAAGTAGCACAGGCGCGGTTGCAATCGTTACAACTCTGAATCCGGGGTGTCCATGAAACGCCATCAATCCTTTAGCTCTTCGCCGCGGCCTCACCCCACAGCTACGGGACTCGCTCACCCCGGGAGCCGGGGTCGCCGTACCCAAAACCGGCGCCGATCCGCCTCGTCAATACCAGTGCCTTAGGCTGCTTCACTGAGGGAGAAATCACGCCGGCGAAGTAGTCACCCTACTAGGGATCAAACTTCAACGTCAGCGGACCGTTGATCGTGGCGTCGAGCGAGGCCTCCTTATCGGCCGTGCAGATGTCGATGCGTGTGTAACCCTTACCGGTAAAGCGCCCGCCGGTATCGACTACGCGAAACTCGATCGTCTGTTGATAATTGTTCTCGATTTCAGGGATTTTGACGACAGTTCCGTACGCGATCGGCAATTTTTTATCCATAGCGACGGACACGTAATCGGCACGGTTTGCCATGTATTCCTGAAGCGTATTCAGCTTGGCGCCAAGGCGGTCTTTAAAGCCCCCTTCCATGGCGTTGCCGTGCGGAAAATATCCCGATCCCCGGGCCTTGTAGGTGCGAGCCATATGAACCTCCGTACTTTTGTTGCCTTACCCTGCCAAGCGGAATCGGCAGCCGGATTTAGCGCAGAGGCTGAAATTTTCCGCGTCCCGGCGGCTGCCGAATCCCACCACGCTCGGACACCGGAATCGGCGGCGGTCACCGATGCCGCATTATAACCGCACAAGCCCGTCGGTAGCATGTGAGTTGTCCGCCCCAATTTGCAAGGTTTGGCGACGATTCTCCCTATGCCAATCCGGGGCTGCCGCGCCACGCCCTTAACCCCGGCTCATGCGTTTCAGAACGCGATCGGCGGCGCGTACACCATGATGTTGCGCCTCTTCGAAAATCGAGAATCCACTGAGGTCGGAATTGGCCAATACGATGTTGCCGCCCCATTTCATTAGACGGCGGCGGCTATCGTGGAACATCCATCCGGGCACCGGGCGTGCCATGGCATGGCCGAAGCGCATCACCTCGATGCGCGCCACGCACTGCCGGATATCCGGGTGCGCCTTCTCCAGGTCCCGTAAGACCAGATCCTTCCAATAACTCCAGTCTTTTTCCAGCAGCAGTTTCCGATTCGCCGCCGGCGAGCCTTCGGCGAGCGCCCAGTAGTAGGTCCATACCGTGCGGTCCACATGGGAGCGGAGGCTCTGGTGCGTCGCATTCACGTAGCCGAGAGCAGGTGAATCATAGATCACGTTATCCCAAGCCAATTCTGAGTTGTGTTCGCGAGGTAAGCGGTCGAGCGTGAGATTGGCGGTGACCCAGGGCGAATATACCAGCCCCCCGGCGTCAGGCGCGGTCTCGGCAACATAAGGCAACAGAAAGGTAGGTGCTGCCCAGATGACGGCTTGCGCGCGGTACACCGCTTTCTCCGTAAACACTCTCCCATCCTTCGTAACGCGGGTCACTATTGCCGAAGTCCGTACATACCGGCCGAGTTTACGCATCAATTGCTTTACCATCCAGCCGTTGCCTTCGGGCCACGCAAAAGGTCCACGGTCCTCATGCTCGCGGGAGGCGAAGTAGTGGATCCCCGCCCAGGCGGAGGTGTCGCGCGCCAGCGCTCCATAGTCGTCCCGGCAGGCGTAGTTCACATACCAGCGCAAGTATGGGGAGTGGAACGCCTGCCGGTTCAGCCATTCCTCCATAGAAATATGATCGAGCGGCGATGGCTTGGCTCCCATCGCCATCGGAATGGTGAACTGGCCCGAGGCCGCAAATTCCGCCATCTTCTCCTCAAAGCGGCGCTGCTGTTGCTTCTGATCGCGTGTGACGCCGGTATCCGGCTCGAGACCTTCCTGCCACCGGCCATGCAGAAACAGCCGTTCCTGCGGCGAGTGGCAGAGATGCCGTTCGTTGAAATGCCCGTTCTCGATGAGGCCGAACTCTTCGCAAAGCTCTCGTACCAGCAGGGATTTGCGATTGGGGACCGGCAGATAATGGGCCGCCCATGGATAGGCGGAAATGCCGTTCTCTCCGTAACGGGAGTTGCCGCCCGCCGCGCGCTCCATTTCGAGCACCACGAAATCCCGGAAGCCTTTCTTTTCGAGCCGCCATGCCGCGGATAGACCAGCGATGCCCGCGCCGACGATCACCAACGGAATCTTCACCTGCTCTTTCGGAGCAGGGAATTGACCGCGGTCGCGAAGCCTGTGGCCCAGAAGGTGAGAGTCGTCGACGATATTACCTTCCACACGCCGGTCCGTCTTCGGCGCGAGGCCAACGAGTGCCGCCGAAAGAAACTGCCTTCTGTTACCGAGCAACTTCCCGCCACTCGCGTTCATAGGTTCGGACCAGCACCTGATCGTTTAGCCGGTTTGGCTCGGATTGCACCGGAGCCATGTCGGCGGGGAATTGAAAGAGCTGGGGCAGCATTCCCACGTTCAGGTATTTGAGACCTCGGGGGAGTTGCGTGGGCGTTTCATAGCCGCGGCGGCCGGCGAGCATGAATCCCCACTCGCCGAAGGAAGGCACGTACGCGTGATAGGGATACACCTTGAGGCCCGCGGCCTTCATGGTCTCGGCGATGCACCAGAAGCTCTGCCGCGCGAATAAGGGAGAGGTGCTCTGCGCCACGGCGAGCCCCCCTTCACTCAGATGCTTCGCCATCAGCCGGTAGAACGCCGTTGTGTACAGCTTCCCGAGAGAATAGTTCGTGGGATCGGGAAAGTCGATCGCGATGAAATCGTAGAGCGTGGACTGAGCTTCGAGCCATGGAAACGCGTCGGCATTGATCACCTTAACACCGGCGGCGGTAAGCGAGCCCTGGTTCAGTGCCTTAAGCAGCGGGTGCGTGGAGAACAGGTGGGTCATCTCAGGGTCGAGATCCACCAGTGTGATGGTCTGAACAGAGGGGTACTTCAGCATCTCGCGCACGGCGAGACCGTCGCCGCCGCCGAGCACCAGCAGATGCCGCGGCCCTGCAATGGCGGACAATCCCGGATGCACCAGCGCCTCGTGATAGCGATGCTCGTCGCGGGAGCTGAACTGCAAGTGCGAGCTGAGAAACAGCCGCAGATCGTCTTTCCACTTGGTGAGCACGATCCGCTGATAGCGCGTGGTGCGGGCAAGAATCACTTCATCGGCATAGAGCGCGCTGTCGGCGAGGTCGAGGATATGGTCCGAGTACGACATCCCCACTCCCAGGGCGGCCATGACAAGCAGGCACAGGATGCGGAGCCGCAGCACGCCGCCGATGCGCTCCTGGAACAGAAAGGTGGTCCACAAGGCGACCGCTGCGTTCAGCAGTCCGAAGAACAAGGCCCCGCGCACCAATCCCAGATGCGGTACCAGCCACAGCGGGAACAGCAGCGAGGCGCCCAGGGCGCCGAGATAATCGAACGTCAGCACCTGCGCCACCAGGTCGCGAAATTCGAAGCGGTCTTTGAGGATCCGCATCATCAGCGGGATCTCCAGACCCACGAAGGTTCCGATGAGGATCACCAGGGCGTAGAGAAGAAACCGGAAACCCTGGGTATAGGCGAAGGCTACAAACAGGATGGTGGACGAGAACCCGCCCACGACACCGACCATCAGTTCAATGGCGATAAACTTGGACACCAGCCCCCGCCCCACGTACTTCGACAGGAAGCTGCCGATGCCCATCGCGAACAGATACGTGCCGATGACCGTGGAGAATTGCAGCACGCTGTCGCCGAGCAGATAACTGGCGAGAGTCCCGGCCAGCAGCTCATAAATCAGGCCGCAGGCCGCGATCAGAAAAATCGAGAGAAGGAGAAGGAAGGCCAAGGACAGCTACAGTCTAGTGCACCGCCGCGGCAATGATGATGCACACCCCGATCGACATGGCTCCGATCAGCACTGCCAGGGCGAGGTTCTTGCCTTCCACAATCTCCTTCCAAAGGTCATAGGGTGACAGTTTGTCGATCAGCAGGAACGACACGATAAAAATTACGATGCCCAGAAAAGCATACACCAGGGCATTCAAAACGAATCCGGGATGGAACTCCGCCATGATCTATTTCCCTCCGTAGTACCGGCCAACGCCGCCGCCATAGTGCGAGCGCCAGGCTCCGGGATTATCGCGAATCGACCGGGGCACGTTCTTGATCTCGTTTACCCGATCCAGGCTCCAGCCGCGATATTGCGACCAGCCGACCATGCCGGCAACCAGCAGGCCATAAATCGAAAACATCGATCTTATCATTCGTCATCGCCTCCGCTCCTGCTCGTGCTGCTGCTTCCGCCGGAGTAATCGCTCTCAGCCCAGCGCTTCTGTTCAAACCCGACGCTGCGCACGGTGGTCCAAACAGGAGGAATCAGCAGCAGTAGGATGCCGATCCAAAAATAGGGCCAGGTGGTGACGTCGCGAATCACCTTTATCTCATAACGAACGGATCTCCCCGCGACGCCGCGAGGCGCCGTGTCCAGCTCCGGCTCGACGCGAAGATAGTACGTCCCGTGGGGAACCTCGGGTAGCACCACCGAATCGCGGGCGTTGCCTTCCGACCAGGCTCCATCGCTATCGGTACCGCGGTAATAGCTCACTTGACGGCTGAAGTCGAAGGCCTGGCCCGTATCCACATTAATCAGCGCGAGATTGAAATAGGCCCAGTTGTTATCGAGGTCGGTACGCAGTTGCACTTCCGCGTTAGAGATGCGGCCGGGCAGCTCAAATGTCTTGGTCACGAACGAATTCTCGCCTGTCTGCTGGGTGAACGTATAACGCTCGGAAAACACGAGTTTGTTCGAATGAATCGCCGCCCAGAAAAGCTGGACGAGCAGTAATACCAGAGTCCAGAAAACGAACTTGCCCCATGCCTTCCCGACACTCCCCTTTGTGGGCGAAGGCTGATTGGCGAAGATCCCAACCGCCGCCGGAGCCTTGTCCGGCAACTTGAAGTTCTGCCAGATGGCCGCGCCGGGCGTATACTCCCCTAGAGACCAGGTCACTTCATTCCCGGTCTGCTCTCTGGACAACAGTCGAGGTGGGGAGATGTAGTCGTCGCACATCGCCTGTTCGCCCACCCGCACCTTCCAGGGAAACTCTCCCATTACGTAGATCGTGGTAGCGCGGTAATTCTGAAAATGCTTGAAGGTCTCGCCCAGATGTACGGCGCTCGGGCGCGCTCCGCGCATGCCGACGATGGGCAGCGACCGGAGCACTGTAACGTCGTTCCAGTGCCCGTTGTACTCGGTGAGATAACGAAACCCTTTATAGGGATTGAATAAGACATACTCGGTCCAGGAATACGCAACGCCATCCACTTCCAGCTGTCTTACCTGCATGCCGATCGCTTCATACGGCGTGCCCGCGATCTTGCCGCGCGTGCCGAGCGGGATTAACGGCTTGTAACGCTCCTTCGCCTGGAACTGTTGGATGACCTGCAAGGTCGGAGTGGCGGCATCCAGAACGCTCAGGCACTGAATGCACACCACGGTCAGCGTGCGTCCGAGGCCGCGTACTTCCACCGTCCCGCCGCAATTGGGGCAAGACATGGAGCGGACTCTGGGAGCCGGCTTTACTTGCGTGCTCATCACCAACCTTCGAATTCCCGCAGGTTCTTCAGTTTCAGCGAATCGAAATCGACGAATTCACCGATGAACAGCAGCGGCGGTGATTCGCTGTAATCGATCGTGCCGAACTTCGCTGAATTATTGCGCAGATCGGCGAATACCATCTCCGTCTTATCCCAGTATTCAAATGGCAATTCGCCTTCCACGCCAAGATAGGAGGCACGGTTCACGCTGGTCACCGAGAACCTTGCGCTATTCCATTCCACACCCGTTCCCGGCTGGACCTCAGCCGCGGCCGGGATGCGCGCGGTGGGCTGTACCAGTTGCGAAACAGCATATTCGGCCATGGCATCCGACAGCCAGATGCTCTCCCCCTGATGAGTGGCGCAGTGCCATTCATTCCAGTAGCCCTGCTCGTATCGATAGATGATCCGCCCCACCACGCGAAAGGATTTGTCACGCCAGACGCCTTCCGTCAGCAACTGGATCGGCGAGACTTCCGGGGGCAGGTCGGCGACCTCGCCCACTTTTTTCAAATCCACATCGGTCCGTACCAGGATGGAACTGCAATAGGGACACGTCGTTTGGACGGCGCTCGAAAAACGAAACTCGACCGGCGCGCCGCAGTTGGGACAGTTACTCCTGGGCTGGCTCATGGCTGCCTACGCGGCGGGCGGCAAGGCGTCGTACGGCCGTTCCATCCGCCGCACGCGTACGCTCTCCGCACCGAACTCCCGGGTGAGGTAAAACACGTAGTTAAACTCCGGTCTCGGCTGGCAGGAGAAAAGATTCAAGCATAGCGACCCGTGCTCGGGAAATGTATGGCATGCCAGATGCGATTCGGATAGCATCACCAGGCCTGTATACCCGCCCGGTTCCGGAAACTGGTGCCATTGCGGCGGATAGACGGGGTGCAGTTCGAGCCGGTCAACCAGGCTTTGAAAGAGCTTGTCAAGACGTGCGCGGTCTCTCAATGCGCCGGGGAGGCACCCGTAGGCATCCACGATCCACTCACGGCCAGTCATGGAAGTGTTTAGAGTAGCACTGTACGGATCAACCCTGCGAAGCGCCGCAGCCCGGACAGAACTTCGCGCGGGCGGGCATCGTGGTTCCGCACTCCATGCAAAACTTGGTTTCTTTGCCTGGAGCCGCGCCGCCGCCACCGGCCGGGGTGACCGGAGGTGTTCCACCGCTCTGAGCGGCGGGTGGCGGCTGCTCGCCGGCAGGCCGATTGAATGTATTCATCATGGACTGGGCCATTCCCAACCCCATTCCCAGTTGGGCGCCGATTGCCGCCCCGCCGCCGCCTTCATTGGCTGCCGCGATGGGGATCGATTGCGCCACCTGGAATTGCGTGTACTTGTTCATGTCGCCAACCATGTTCATGCCGATACGCTCGTCGAGCCGCTTCTGCAATTCCTCGGGCAGGGACAGATTTTCCACCACGAAGCTGTCGAGCGTGAGTCCGAGGCGGGTGAACTCCGGCCGTAGATGCTCGGCAATTTTCTGTGCCAGTTCGATCTGGTTCGCCGCCATATCGAGGAACGGCACCTGGCTTTCGGCGAAGGTATCCGACATGCGCCCGATGATGGTGTTCCGCAACTGACCTTCGATATCCGGGACATGGTAGATGGGACGCGTACCGCTGACGTTGGCATGAAATCCGCGCGGATCGCTGAGCCGCCAGGAATAGATTCCGTACGCGCGCAGCCTTACGGCCCCGAAATCCTTGTCGCGGACGGTGACCGGAGTAGCTGTGCCCCACTTCTGATTGGTTTGGAGACGAGTGGAGAAGAAGTACACATCGCTCTTAAAGGGAGACTGGAACAGCTTGTCCCAGTTCATGAGGTTGGTAAGCAGCGGCAGCGTCTGCGTGTTCAGCGTGTAGAGTCCGGGCCCGAAAACGTCGGCCACCTTGCCTTCATTCACGAAAGCGGCCATCTGCGACTCGCGGACGGTCAGCCTGGCCCCATTCTGAATTTCCATGTCCTCCATCGGGTAGCGATAGGCGAGGATACCGTCTTCCGGCTCGGTCCAGTGAATGACGTCTATAAACTGCTTCTTGAGGAAATCTTTGAGTGACAAGTGGCCTCCAGCCAAAGTATACGTTAAACCGTTGACGATTGTTCCAGAAACCGGGATGATTGCGAAAGCGTTGCCCGGACTGCTGCTCGGAAACGCGTTTCAGGAGACTCGCCACCTTTGGCACGTCTTGGGAATCAGAGCCTTTTTGACCCGTTCGAATCAAGACCGCAGGGACTTTAAAATCAGCCGGTGGACACAAAGGCAAGTACAGGCATAATACCCGCCATGACAAAAATCGGTTCGAAGGATAGGTCGGCGACCGCGCCAGTCAGCCCGGTGAACAGAATTCCGCCCAGCCCGGCACCGGTGCCGGAGAGTCCCGACACGAACGAGGATGGAAACAGATCGTGGGAAGCGCCAGCATCATGGTTCCCCATGCGCGGTAACCGAACGTTGCCAACGCGATCAGCACGACGCAGAGCCGTGTGTCGCTGGTAAGGCCGGCCGGGATTTCCGCGAGCATCGCCACCACGCCTATTGCCAGCACGGCTTGGCGCGCGCTTGCGATGGTCCACCCGCCGCGCACCATTCTGCCGGACAGCCAACCGCCACCGAGGTTGCCGAGATCCACTGGAAGGAACGGCAGCCACCCGAATGCTGGCAGTCTTCCGATCGGCATCGCCGACATGCTACCCGGAAACGCGTTCCAGGAGACTGGCCACCTTTGGCAGCGTCCTGGGAATCAGAGCCAGGTCTGTATGGTGCCCGGGTGTAGCTTCCACTCGCTCCAGGAACGCTTGTGCGGCGCCCGTTTCGAGAACGGGCATCCGATGGGTGGACCCGATCACCATATCGACGTTACCGGCGTCCAGAATATGGAAGTGCTCGGCGAGCCCGGATAGCCACCGCCCCGGATCCACCCGGCTGCGAATTGCATCCGGCGTGAATTCTGTAATCGCTACGACATGACGCTGCGCCAGTACCCGGCTCATTCCGAGAAAGACTTCCACCTCGCCGCCCTGCGTATCCACCTTTAATATCAGGTGTCCGCTGAGTTGCCGCGATTCCACATAGTCGTCAATCGAGGTCGCCATCACCGGGTACGACAAAAGCTCCTGACTGCGGGCGCGGTTGACGATGCGGTTATTCTCGGAGTGCCCCAATTCTGAAAAGACGACGGTAGGACGGGTGTCTTGTGAGACTGCCATGCGCTCAAATGTCGCCTGATCGCCCAGACCATTCAGCGCGAGGTTGTAGGGCGTCAATTCGGCTGCCACTCCGGGGTCGAACGCATGCACCCGGTTCCCCCTGCCGAAGGACCGGATGAGTTGCGCGATGGCAACCGAACTGAATCCGTACTGGCACCCGATATCGAAAAAAGTGAAATCCAGCGAATGGAGCCAGAAATGACAAAATAGGGTCGCGAGCAGCGGAGTCGTCTCCGCATCGTAGCTTTCCTGAATGGAACGGACAGGCAGCGGGGCCAGTGGACGATCCGCGCGCTTTCCTTTGTAGCGGGAATCAATCTGCCTATAACAGAGGTCGTCCGTGTAGACGTAGCCCCTTAACTGGCCAAAATCAATCAGATCGATCTGCTTACCGAACATCGCCACGCGGCGTAGCGAGTCAAGCTCCTCCCGCAAAGCAACAATCTGCCGGGCGAGATCCTCCATTGAAACGTCCACCAGTTCTCCTCGGCCAATCGCCACCGGGCGCGGGGAGCGTGGCGGGCTAATGACAATTATATCCCCACTCCCTGGTAAAATGAAGAAGTGAACCAGCCAGACGTGACTACGCAAGATCCGCCCCAGGACCATTCCGTTGAGCCGAAAAAGGAAAATCCACGGGGCGCCATCGCCGAGTGGACGGTGACGATTCTCCTGCTGCTATTCGGCACTACCACGCTGGTACAGGCGTTTGTCATTCCCACCGGTTCCATGGAAGACACGCTCCTCATCGGCGATCATTTACTGGTGGATAAACTGGCTTACTCACCGCCTGGTCCCATGAGCAAATATCTGCTTCCCTATAAAGACGTGCAGCGCGGCGACATCATCGTATTCCGCTATCCGGTGGACATCCGGCAGACGTTTGTGAAGCGTGTTATTGGCGTTCCGGGCGATCGCGTTCGACTCGAGAACAAGCAAGTCTTCCTGAACGGCAAGAAGCTCCAGGAGCCTTACAAGTACCACAAGACCGAGTACATCGATTCCTATCGCGACAATTTTCCGAGCACGCCCAACATGCGCCTGCTGGGGAAAGCGGACGAGATGCTCGAGCGGCACGTGGATAATGGGGCGGTGGTGGTACCCGCGGGTTCGTATTTCGCCATGGGGGACAACCGCGACTCCTCGCTCGACAGCAGATACTGGGGGTTTGTACCGCGGGAGAACATCGTTGGTAAGCCGCTGATTATCTATTGGAGTTACGACGCGCCTACCGAGCGGCTGGCCAGTCCCACCATCGGTCTCGACCATGTGCTTGATCTGGCGCAGAATTTCTTTACGAAGACGCGCTGGCGCCGGACTTTTATGCTGATCCGTCCGTATAAGGTCGACTAGCGGCTCTGGAGGTCACGGTAATTCACCAAGCGAATTCCGAACTGCGTGAGGGCCTCGCGTGTTTCGGGCGCACACAGCGCTTCCAGTTCCCGCGCCCTGCTCTCCTTCAGACGGGTCGGGGCCCGGCGCAACTCCTCGTTGCAAAAACCCGGATGGGTCATGAACTCGGTAACGCCGCACGGGATTTGCCGCAGCAAGGAAGTTAACTCGGCCGTATGGAACAATCCCGTGACGCTGAACCCCGCAAAGTGATCGGTGGTCCGGCATCCCTGCGCAGACAGTGCCCGCTGGAAACGCCGCCGCATGAAATCCAGCGACCGGCTCAGAAGTCTGCGGCCCAAAGGTGCGTGTGGGCCGGTGATCGGAAAATCGAACGGCCGCCGCACCCACGGGATACTGTATTTCCGGGAAAGCCTGGCCACAACATCGAGCACTGGAGGCAACAAATGCGTGTGCTTATGCGTGTCCAGATGCGTCGGCCGAATGCCGGCATGAATAATCCTCTGAACCTGAGCCTCCAACTCCGCTTCAATCCGGAATTCCTTCCGCCACAGCGCCCGTAACAGCCCCTTGAGATCCAACGGATATGGCCGGTGCGGTGGCAGTAACGACGCCCCGCCCACCAGAACCAAATGACACCCGATATCGAGCGAGGGATGTTGTCGCGCCAAGGCGGCGGCATGCTCAAACTCCGGGCCGTTTGCCATCAACGTGGCAGCCGTGAGGATGCCGTTCACATGCGATTCCACAATGCCGTCATTCACGCCCCGGGTGAATCCGAAATCATCCGCATTGACGATCAGCAGTTTTTCCCGCGCAATCAAAACAGACCCAGTTTGATGCGCAGGAACTTCTTCGGGTTGGCGCGGAAATCCTTCATCAATCCGTTCATCTCGCGCGTGAGCGAATGGACCGATTCGTAAAGCTGGGGATTCACCAATAACTGGCCCAACGTGCCCTGGCCGCTGTTGAGCTTGTCCACGGTGCCATCCACCTTCTTGAGCGTGGCTGCAATCTGGTTGTGCAATTCGTCGCTCTTCAGCAGTTTACCCGCGGTTCCTTTCCCCGCCTGAATATCCGCCAGAACGGCGCGCATCACGATCAGGTTCTTCTGAAGCTCATCGTAAACCGCGGGATCTTTGAGGAATTTACCCGCGGTCCCTTTACCTTCTTCGATAGAAGCTACGACGCGGTCGATGCGCTGAATGGGAAGCCGCAGTTCATTGTAAAAAGTGTCGTCATAGAGAAATTTACTGATGCTTCCCTGTCCGGAATTCACCGCTACGCTGGTCTTCTGAAACTCGCTGAGAATGGAATCCATGCGCCGGTATAACGTCTCATCCACCAGTAGCTTGCCGATGTTACCCTTGCCGGATTCCACCATTCCCACAATGTTGTCGATGCGCGTCAGTGTATTCTGCGCCGATGTCAACAAGGGAAAAAAGCTGTCCATGATTTCAAAGATTTCCTTCGAAGAGACACTGGGAATGGTCGCGCCCGGCTTGATCGTCTCCCTGCTCTTTCCCTTCTTGATATTGATGAACTTCGAGCCCAACAGATTCTCCGCGCTGATGGTCGCAACGGAATCGACGGGAATCTGCGGCAGCATGCTCCCGGTGATCGACATTTCCACGCGGACGATGCGGTCGGGCGCCGTCTCTCCGGTAAGGGCGACGTTCTCCACGTCGCCGGCCCGAATCCCATTGATGCGCACGGGAGCGCCGATGCTGACCGCCGCGGCGTCGCTGAGAAACGTGTAGAGTTTCACCTTGTGCGTGAACATGCTGGTGGTACCTGTGAGCAGGTAAATCAGCAATCCTACGAGAACGAGGGCAACTACAGCGGTGATTCCCACTCGCAATTGCGCCCATTTGATTTTGGTGGCCGGCGGCATGAAACCTCTTCAGTGTCTCAAAACAAATTGGGAAATGTAGGGATCGGTGGATTGTTCGAGTTCCTGGAGGGTACCTTCAAACACCAGGCGCCCATCCTTGAGCACCATGAACCGGATACCGCCCACCTCTCCGCCATCCCGGGTGGCTCTTACAACCTGCCGGGCCGCCGGATCATAGCGGTAGCGCGCCATGATCTGGCCATCCTGAAATCGTTGGGTAACGATCATCGTAGTGGCCTTCCGCAAATCCCGCTCCATCACAATCAGCGCCATAATCGTATTGGCGGTGATCGGATCGAGGCCCGCCGTTGGCGAATCGTAGAGCACCAGATCGGGCTTGGTCACGTTGGCGCGGGCGATTCCCACCCGCCGCCGCATCCCGCCGGACAGTTCGCTGGGAAGTTTTTCCAGAGTGTTCTCCAACTCCACAGAGCGCAGGATCTCTTCCACAACCGGCCGCAACTCTTCAGGCGGGCGCTGGTCCCGTTGCTGATTTTCCAAAGGATACGCCACATTCTCCTCGATAGTCAGCGAGTCAAACAACGCGCTTTCCTGGAATAGCATGCCCGTGCGCGCCCGCAACTTGAACAGCTGTTCTTCCTTGAGATTCGTAATGTCTTCGCCAAAGAGGAAGACGCTTCCTTTCTCGGGGCAAACTAAACCCAGGCACGCTTTGAGCATCACGGTCTTGCCGCTGCCCGCCGCGCCCAGAATTACCCGGCTCTCGCCCTCGGGAAGGTCGAAAGTTACATCCTCCAGCGCCGGATTCCCGTCAAAGGACACCGTGACACGCTCGAAGCGAAGGATGGATTCAGGCATCGCAGGGCTCAAACGAAAATTTTCGTGATGAACGCATTGAAAACAAAAATCCAGACCATCGCCACCACCACCGATTGCGTGGTTGACAGTCCCACACCCTGCGTTCCCCCCTTGGTCCGCAAACCATAAAAGCAGCCTACCAGCGCGATGACCAAAGCATAGATGAAGGGTTTCAGCAACCCCTGTACAATATCGCCGGGAACCAATGCGCGGTAAGCTCCATTCCAATACTCTGTCGAAGTGAGATGGAGCATCCACATGGCGATCAGAGAACCGCCAAGCATTCCTACAAAATCGGCGATTGCCGTGAGGCACGGCAGCATGACCGCGGTGGCGATCAAGCGCGGTTTCACGAGTTTCAGGACAGGATCGGTGCCTAAAGCCCGCATCGCATCAATCTGCTCGGTAACTTTCATTGACCCCAGTTCACTGGCGAATCCGGCAGCATTCCGGCCCGCCGTGACCACCGCCGTCAACACCGGCCCCAGTTCGCGAACCAGCGTGATGGCGACGATCGGCCCGGTCTGATTTACCGCTCCGTAGGTCTGCAAAGCGCGCGACATCTGTAGCGCCATCACCACGCCGCTGAAAAACCCGGTCAGCAGAACGATGGGCAGGCTTCCTACCCCCACGATGTCCATCTGCATCACAATGTCCTTGGGATAATGAGGGCGTTGCGACAGGCTGCGAAATGCGCGCCCCGTCAGAATGATGAACTCTTGGATGGTTTGGATGGGGGGCTTTAGGAAGTCCAGCAATCCGCTATACCTTTGCAGTTAGATGCTACCATGCCAGCGATGAGCAAAGGACTTACCGACGTTGCCGGAATCAAAGTCGGGCATGCCTCCGATTACGACGGGCTCACCGGATGTACGGCGATTCTTTGTGAGACGGGCGCGGTGGCGGGCGTGGATGTACGCGGCTCCGCCACTGGTACCGAAGAGTTTGAAGTCATGAGTCCGATGCACGTTACGGGTCAGATTCACGGCGTGTTGCTCACCGGCGGCAGCGCGTTTGGACTCGAAGCCGCCAGCGGTGTGCGGCGCTACCTCGAGAAAAAAGGGATCGGATTCCAGACCGGCGCCGCCCGCGTGCCGCTGGTGCCTTGCGCGGTTCTCTACGATCTGGGCATCGGGAAGGCGTCCGCGCGTCCCAACCGCGAGATGGGCGAAGAGGCCGCCGCCGCGGCCACCGATGCTGACGTGAAAGAGGGTGCCGTGGGGGCTGGTACCGGAGCCACCGTTGGCAAGATGCTGGGCCTGCGGCAGGCGATGAAATCGGGCATCGGCTCCGCTACAGTATGGCTCGATGGAACCCTGGCCGGCATCCGTGTGTCCGCCCTGGCTGCCGTAAACGCGTTGGGCGATGTGCGGGATCCCGAAAACGGCCATCTCATCGCCGGCACCCGCGTCTCCGCGGAGAGCATGAGCCTGGCGAATTCCGCGCTCCTGATGAAGCAAGGGTCGCGTGGCGGCTTCACTCCCGCTCGCAACACCACCCTGGTGGTGGTGGCGACGAATGCCAAACTCTCCAAAGTCGGGTCCACCAAGCTTGCGCAACTGGCAAGTCTGGGCGTGGCTCGAACCATTTCTCCCGTTTGGACCATGTCCGACGGGGACATCGTGATCGCGCTTTCGGTCGGGGAAGCCGTGGCTCCCGTCGATGCGCTGGGCGTGGCTGCGGCGGAGGCCGTCGCCAGTGCCGTGGTGCGCGCCGTGCGCCTCGCACGATCTCTGGGCGGCGTTCCGGGATTGGCCGGGTAACGTATCGCTACCGGGGCAGGAACAAGAGCAAAGTTGAGAGGAACGCAAGCAGAATCACCGACCATTCGAACGTCTTTTGCGGGATGTGCGCCAGCACAAATCGTCCCACCAGCGCGCCCCCGATCGTCGCCGGAAGCATGGCGGCATCGAACCACAGCGAGGTGCTGGTAATCATTCCATGGTGGACATACACCGGCACTTTGCAGACATTGATCAGAAAGAAGAACCACGCCCCGGTGGCGACGAATTCCTCCCGTGTAAGCTTTTTGCTCAACAGATATACATTCATCACCGGACCGGCGGCATTCGCAATCATCGTCGCAAACCCGGCGAAGGATCCGTAAAGCCCCGCGTATACGGCGCCGTCTGTGGGCAGCGGATTCACCGATCGTTTCCGCAGCAGGTACAGACAGAGCATCAGCAAGATGATCGCGCCCACCAGCGGACGCAGAACGCGGTCGTCATAACGCAGCACCAGAGCGCCGACGGTAAGTCCAATCGCCACCCATGGAATTAATGAGAACAGCCGCTTGGCGGCAGCATGGCGGCGATAATAGAAGACGGCAAAGACATCGGCGCTCAGAAGAATCGGAAGCAGCCAGCCTGCAGAAGCGCGCGCGTCTCCAACGGTAATGACAAACAGCGGTATCGCCAAAATACCGAGTCCCGGCATCCCGGTCTTCGCAACCCCGATATTGAACGCGCACAAAGCGCCCAACGCCCACTTCCACAGCGGCAGATTCGGCATAGCCGGATTCAGTGTACGCGCTTGTTAACCCTGAGAAGAGGGCGGCGGGGGGTCGAGATCGAACTTGTAGATGGGATCCATCGGCGAGCCGGGCTTCATCATCGAAATCTGCTTGATGCATCCCGTGCGCAAATCGTACACCCAGCCATGGATGTAAGGCCTGCCCTCCGCCACCCAGGCTTTTTGAACGATCGATGTCTGCGCCAGGTTCTGGACTTGCTCGGTGACATTGATCTCCACCAGACGGTCGTGCCTGGCTTGCGGATCGGCAATCGAGTTCAGTTCACGCTCATGGAAGCGGTAGACATCCTTAATATGCCTCAGCCATTTGTTGATGAGTCCCAGATCTTTGTTCGTCAGGGCGTTGGTGATACCGCCGCAATGATAGTGGCCGCAAACGATCACATGCCTGACCTTTAAGGCTTCCACCGCATACTGCAACACGCTAAGCATATTGAGGTCGGTGTGCACCACCAGATTCGCAACGTTGCGGTGGACGAACAACTCCCCCGGTTCGGTGCCGGTCACATCCTCGGCCGGCACACGGGAATCCGAGCAACCGATCCACATGAACTCGGGCTTTTGAACAGCCGCATGTCTCGAGAAATAGTCGGGATGGACTTGCAGCTTTTCCTTAACCCATGCCTGATTGGCTAGCAGCAGCTTCTTGTACGAATCCATTGTTAAATCCTGGTCGACGGTCTTTCCGTGCTGTCGAAATGTTTGTACTCGATCGCGATATTCCTGCCTGACGCCGATTTCCTGAAGTCTTCCACCGCCTCGAAGATGTCCCGGTCGATGTAAAGAGCCTTCGTCCCGTCAATGATCAGGTGGGTATTGTCGGGAACATCGCGGAGGCGCCTGCGCATCTCGCTTTTGTTTACGAACGTAGCGTCTTTGTTGAACCGCATCAGGCAAAAGCGATCCTGACTCACCACCGTGATCGCATCATGGTGGTTGGCAAGAATGACGAATAGTAACCCCACTGCCAGGCCGACGAGGACCCCCGTAAGAAGCCCGGTAAAAACAATCGCCATGACGGTCACGATGAACGGCAGGAACTGTGCATAGCCGTCGCGGAATATCGTTTTGTAAAGTTCCACCTTCGTCAGCTTGTAGCCGACCGCCATCAGCACCGCCGCCAGACTCGCGAGCGGCACGAGATTTAATACGCCCGGAATGAAGAGCGCCGCAATAAACAGCAATACGCCATGGGTAAATGCAGCCCACCGGGTCTGTCCGCCGGCGTAGACGTTGGCGGAAGTTCGTACCACTACCGATGCCAGGGGAAGCCCGCCAAGCATCCCCGAAACGATATTTCCCGTCCCTTGTGCGAATAATTCCCGGTTGGGAGAGGAGGTGCGGAGGTACGGGTCAAGCCGGTCCGCGGCCTCCAGAGACAGCAGTGTTTCGACGCTTGCAAACAGCGCGATCGTGATGGCGGCAATCCAAACCGCCTGGTTGCCCAGAACCGAAAAATCGGGAGCCTGAAACTGCGCAAAAAAAGCGCTGGCCGACTGTACCACCGGCAGCGAGACAAGGTGTTCCCGTTCTTTCATTTGGAAATGCGGAGCCCACAACGCGAAAGCCTGATTGAGCGCGACGCCGCTCAGCACAGCCGCGACGGGCCCGGGAAATAACTTCACCAGAGAAACACGGCGCCTCAATCTGTCCCATGCAATCAGAATCAGCAAGCTGACCAGGGCGATCATCACCGCGCCCGGGCTGGCGCTGGGGACACTGTTCACAATATCCGTGAAGGTGTTCTGTGTACCATTGCCGAAGAAGCTGAAGTCTCCTTCAAAGTCCTGGTCGCTGCCAAGCGCATGAGGAATCTGCTTCAGAATGATTACGATTCCAATAGCCGCCAGCATGCCGCGAATGACGCAATTGGGCACGTAATCGGCGATCGAGCCGGCGCGAAGGATTCCCAAAACCAGTTGGAAGATCCCGGCCAGAACCACTGATGCCAGAAACGCTTTGTACGACCCTAAAGTTTGAATGGACCCGGCGACAATCGCGACCAGCGCCACCGCCGGACCGCTTACGCTCACGTGTGATCCCGACAGCGTGGATACCACGATCCCGCCCACCACTCCAGCGATCACCCCCGCAAACGGGGGCGCGCCGGAAGATAGCGCAATCCCAAGGCACAGGGGCAACGCAACAAGGAAGACTACCAGCCCTGCCGGCCCGTCATGCCTGAACCAGGATTTCCGTTCGGATATGCTCACTCCCGCAGTCCTCTGACGCGCGGTCGTGGGGGTGAAATCCCTCCATCCAGAATTCGGGAGGGGTAGCGGGTAGTTTGGGGGAACGCCATCCTTAAGTTCCATTGTTACGCATTCGGTTGAGGCACCGCATCAACCACGTCGCGGCGTTCCTGGATGACGGAAACCGCTCAACCCGTGCATGAGAAGATTTAAAGACTTGTATGTTTGAAAACACGGAAGAGTTGATGGATAGAATCCGCCTCGGGGAAGACTCCTTGCTCGAACTCAAGGAGGTACGGTTGGCTGGTCACAGAATTAGCGCGCCATCGCGAGACAGTTTCGCCGACGAACTGGCCGCTTTTGCCAATTCACACGGAGGTGTGTGCGTTCTCGGAGTGGATGACCAAACGCGCGAGATCCTGGGGATACCTTTGGAACACCTGGACCGCGTGGAGGACTTTGTCCGTGAAATTTGCATCGATTCGATTCAGCCACCGCTGTGGCCGGTGATCGAACGCCTGACGCTCCCCACTTCTTCGGGAACCGCCGCTCCCGTGCTGAAGGTCGAGGCGCCGAAGAGTCTTTTCGTACATCGAAGTCCCGGCGGCTACCTCCACCGTATTGGCAGCGGTAAACGGGCCATGACGGCGGATTATCTGGCGCGGCTGTTTCAGCAACGGAGCCAGGCCCGGCTCATTCGTTTTGACGAGCAGGCAGCGCCCGGGGGAAATCTCGATGATCTCAGCGAGAAGCTCTGGCGGAGGTTTGAGACCAGGCGTTCGACGGCCGATACCCGGGAAACCTTTCTGCACAAGGTTGGGTTGGCGCGAAAGGATGAGCAGGGGGTGTGGCGGGCAACGGTTGCCGGGGTGTTGATGGCAAGCGAGGATCCGCGCCGTTTCCTGCCGAATGCTTTTATCCAGGCAGTGGCCTACCGGGGGACCAGTTCAACGCCGGAGGCTGGGGCGGGTAGTTACCAGCTTGATGCCTCCGATATCACAGGGCCGCTGGATCGTCAGGTGGCGGATGCGTGCCGCTTCGTAGCGCGAAATATGCGAACGGCCGCTAACAAGAATATTGGACGCATGGATATCCCGCAGTATGATCTAAGCGCTGTCTTCGAAGCGCTGGTGAACGCGGTAGCCCATCGCGACTATTCCATCTATGGCTCCAAGATCCGGCTTCGGATGTACGCGGACCGGCTGGAACTGTATTCCCCTGGCGCCCTTGTGAATACAATGACCGTGGAGAGTCTGCCGCTGCGGCAGTCCGCGCGCAACGAGGTGGTGACGAGTTTGTTGGCGCGTTGCCCGGTTCCGCAAGAGCTTTCGGGTTTGAGTACGGAGCGCAGCACGATGATGGACAAACGGGGCGAAGGGGTACTCATCATTCTCGAGCGTACGCAGGCTCTCTCCGGCCGCATGGCGGAATATCGCGCACTGGACGACGATGAGTTGCAGTTGATCCTTCCGGCGGCTTGACTCTCCGCAGGCGCGGTATTTTGTTGTGCTAAAATTCTCGCTTTCCGCCCCGGCCCGGCACGTCCATGCGCATTCTTTCCATTCTTTTTTGCCTGACCCTCTGTGCTTTCGGCCAGAACCGCGGCCCTTATATCGAGACGTTCGACAGTGGGCCGGGGGGCTGGATCGCCAACCGCTACCATCCCCTGCCTATCTTCGACGGCGCGGCGCACCTGTTTGGTCCTTGGTATCTCGATAGCCACCATGCTCCCCCGGGGGCCGGTTATCTGCATATGCTGATGTACCTCTATACGAAGACGGACAACGAGAAGCGCGGCGGACCGAACGCATTTATCCGGGGCAAGTATTCCACCGATTTACGAAACGTGCGAATTACGGCGGGGTTGCGCGGGGAAATGGATCTTCAAGGCGCTCAAATGGTTATACTCGTGCAGTCCAAAACGCCGAAGACAACCGCGAATTTTGTTCTCACCGGCCAGCCCTTCCGGATTGAGAAGGCATGGACGGAACAGACGGTTACCCTGGCTCCCGATCCCAAACAGTGGACTTGTCTCGGGGGCAGGGAATCGAAAAAGGCGCAGTACGGCTGCGACGACATCAACACGGTTCTCAGCGACGTCAACGTGGATCTTATGTTCGTTCTGTTTCCGTTAAACGTAGTGCCCGTGAAACCCGTTTCTGAGCCGCATAAGCTGCGCGCCGGTCAAGATTATCCCGAAGAACCCAGCTATGAAGTGTGGCAAAAATACTTGCCCAAAGGGATCATCATGGTTGACAGCGTGAAGTTCGAGTATCCTCGTTAAGACGCCTCATTTTCAACTGGAGGATACACCGATGATTCGACTGATCCTGGTGCTCTGTGTTGCCGCGGACGCGACCTTGCCGCTCCCCGCTCAGGTGGCTTCCCGCATCTCGGGGATCGTTTTTGACAACACCGATGCCGCCGTCCCCGGCGCCGCCGTTACCTTGGTGGAAGTACGCACGGGCGTGAGCCGCGCCACCGTCACCAACGACGCCGGGCGCTACTCATTCCCCAACCTGCTGGTGGGCGAGTATACGGTCTCGGCGGAATCCAAGGGATTCAAGAAAGCCTTGACAGAGCGGATGAAGCTGGACGTCAACCAGGTGATCGACGCCAACCTTCGGCTGGAGTTAGGGGATGTGACGCAGCAGGTGGTGGTAAGCGCTTCGGCCGCATTGCTGCAAACCTCGGATTCGCAAGTGGGAACGCTGGTGGAGAACAAGGAGATCGTGGATCTCCCGCTGGCGGCGCGCGATTTCATGCAGCTTTCCCTGCTGGCGCCGGGCGTCGTTGAGTCTCGCGACAACATCCGGCATCAGGCTTCCCGCGGAACCTGGCAGGGGTCGTTCTCGGTCCATGGGCAGAGCGGCAAGTATAACCAGTACATTTTCGATGGGCTTGTCGGAAAGGAAGTACAGCATCAGACCAACATCTTTGCGCCGTCCATTGACGCGATCCAGGAAATTCGCATTCAAACATCGAACTATTCGGCCGAGTTCGGCGGCGAAGCGGGCGGTCACATCAACGTGGTCACCAAGGCCGGCACCAACCAGTTTCATGGCGCCCTGTTCGAGTTTGTGCGCAACACCAAGCTGAACGCCCGGGAGAAGTTTGCCGACAGTCTCGCGCAGAATAATCGAAACACG
Organism: Bryobacteraceae bacterium; assembly: GCA_035526195.1. Classification (GTDB taxonomy): domain Bacteria; phylum Acidobacteriota; class Terriglobia; order Bryobacterales; family Bryobacteraceae; genus CADEFT01. The sequence goes on along the minus strand of DATLCW010000016.1, from coordinate 12,887 downwards.
TTTGGAGCTACCCTTGGTGGGCCCGTGAGGCGCGACCGTACTTTCTTCTTTGCCGGCTACGATGCCATGCGGCTCAGGCAAGGTTTTACCCAGAACACGACCGTGCCCACCGAAGCGTTCCGCAACGGCGATTTTTCGGCGCTGTTGAATACGGACGCCTCCAACCCGCGCCCGATCATCATCTATGATTGGACCACGGGAGCGCCGTTCGTCAACAATATCATCCCCCGCAACCGCCTGAACCCCTTGGCGCTGAACTTTCAGGATCAATTCATCCCGCTGCCGAATCGCGCCGGACGGGGCGGCATCCGTCCCATCGACAACTATCAGTCGCTTCGCCCGCAAGCAACCCGGAACGATCAGTTCATTACGCGCGCCGATCATCATTTCAATGCCGCCCACAGAATTTACGGCCGTTACATCGTGTCCGATACCGATACGCAGGCCGCTCCTCCCTGGCCCACTTTTTCTTATAACTTCAAGATGCGCGGCCAGCACGCCGTCTTCAACTACACCACCACTCTCAATCCCTCCACCATCTATGAGTTTCGCGCTGGATACAGCCGCTTCCGGCAGAACGATTTAACCCAAAGCGCCTTTAATAAGAACACCGCGGCCGACCTCGGATTGCGCGGAGCCTGTGCTGATCCACAGTGCTGGCACGCGCCGACGTTTCAAATCACCGATTTCACGCAATGGGGGACACCTTCGGGCCGCAATCAGGCGTCCACCACCGAAGGCCCGCGCGGCTGGAAGAATGAGATTTTCCAGATTCATTCCGGCGTCTACCTCACCCGCGGCACCCACATTATCAAAGCCGGCTTCACCGGATTCCGCCACCGCGACACCTTCCCGAACGGCCTGCAACCGGCCGGCATTCATACCTTCAACGGGCAGTGGACGGCCGGGGCGAATTCCAACGGCTTTGCCTTGGCCGATGCGCTGCTGGGCCTTCCGCGGCGTATCCGAGCCTCGGTGGACATCGTCGATCCCAATTTCCGGAACTCGCACGTGATGCCCTGGATTCAGGATGACTGGAAAGTGACGCGGCGCCTGACTCTGAATCTGGGGCTGCGCTATGAATGGCTGGGACGTCCGCAAGCGAATCGCGACCAGATCGGCAATCTTTACATCAAAGGACCGGGACAGGCAGTGATCATCACGCCCCAAGACACCAAAAGCCCGCTGGTGGAGCCTCGTCCCGCCTCTCTCGGACGCAGCCTGTTGCAAAACGACAACAACAATTTCGCTCCCCGCATTGGGTTTGCTTTGCAGGCCACAGATCGCACCGTGATGCGCGGCGCCTACGGGATCTTCTTCCAGCGCGACACCATGGACTATTGGATTCTGCAGGCTTTCAATCCGCCCTTCGTGCGTACCGGAGATGTAACGCTGGGAGTGAATGCGCAATCGATACGCGACTTTCCGGTGAACGATCTGACGCCGGTCATTAATTTCGTGCTGCCAGGGGCGAAGCCGGCTCCTTATGGCCGCAACGTCAATTGGAAAGAAGCCTATATCCAGCAATGGAATTTCTACATCGAAAGGGCTATCGGCAAAGACGTGGTCGGCAAGATTGGATATGTGGGAAACAAGGGCACCGGTTTGCCGCGAGATCTCTATCCCAACGAAGGCGCTCCGGCCCCCGGCGATCTGCAATCGCGGCGGCCGTTTCAGAACTTCACCACCGCCCTCATCCGCAGCTCAGACGGCCAGGCCAGCTATCATGGCCTCGAATTCCTCGTGGAGAAGCGCTTCTCGGGCGGGGTATCGTTCGTTTCCTCCTACACATTTTCCAAGGCCATCGACAACCGCATCCTGCTCGACATCTGGTATGGAGGCAACAATAAAAGCCGCTCCACGCTCAATGTCAGCCATCGCTTTTCGCAATCGGGAATCTGGGATATTCCCTTTGGAAAAGGCCGCCGTTGGGGCTCGCAGAGGAACCCTGTTGTTACCGGCATCCTCGGCGGCTGGCAGATCAGCGGCATCCTGGTGATCCGGACTGGATTCCCACTCACGGTGGGCAATGGTGTTCTTGGGGATATCGCCAACGCGGGCGGCATCACGCAAGTCCCCAACCGCATTTCCCAACCGAATCTTTCCGGGGGCGATCGCACCGAAACCCGCTTCTTCGATACAACGGCGTTTGCCGCGCCGGCGCGTTTTACGCTGGGTAACGCCGGCGCCAACATCATTGATGGTCCCAACTTCTGGAATCTCGACGCCTCGCTGGTTAAGCTGTTCCGCATTAGTGAAACGAAGATGTTCCAACTGCGCGGGGAGTTCTTCAACGTGTTGAACCATCCGAACTGGGGCGATCCGGGCACCGGCTTCGGATCGGCTACCTTCGGCCGCGTCACCTCCACCAGCGGAGATCCGCGCAACGCTCAAATCGGACTGAAGTTCCTGTTCTGACTAGACCCGGGATAATCCTCATGCGCTTCCTATGGCTGCTGCTCGCCGCATTCTCTCTGTCCGCCGCCGATTGGAAGGTGGGTGCGGCAAAGATCAACATCAACCCGACCGAACCCATTTGGCTTGCCGGCTACGGGAACCGCGACCGGCCATCGGAGGGCATCATCCAGGACATCTGGATCAAAGCGGCCGCCTTTCAGGATGCGACCGGAGCCATCTCCGTGATCACGACCGCCGACCTGGTGGGGCTGGACACGGCAACGGTGGATATTGTCAGCGGCCGCGTGGCCAAGAAACACGGCATCCCGCGCGAACGGCTGTTGTTCAACTACTCGCACAACCATAGCTGCCCGGTGACCAGCGGCGTGCTGCCGCTTTATTATCCGGTGAACGATCAGCAGCGGGCGGTGATCGAGCGCTATACCCGGCGCCTTCACAATCAGTACGTGGAGGTCATTGGAAACGCCGTCGCCGCGCTTGCCCCGGCCACGATTGAGTTCGAACAGGGGCTGGCCGGCTTCGCCGTCAATCGCCGCCGCGCGCGCCCGGGGGGGCGTTCCCTCCCCGGTCCCGTCGATCACGATGTTCCCGTGATGGCCGTGCGGGACGACACCAGAAAGCCCAAAGCGATTCTATTCGGTTACTCGTGCCACACCACGGCCCTGTCCGGCTATCAGGTAAATGGCGACTACGCCGGCTATGCGCAAGTGGAAATCGAGAGGGCCAATCCCGGCGCCATCGCTCTGTTCGTGATGGGATGCGGAGGCGATGCGAACCCGCTTCCCCGCATCATGATGTCGACCACTCCGGAAGCGGTGGAACTGGCGGCGATGTACGGCAAGATTCTGGCTGCGGCGGTGAAGATTGTGCTGGCGGCTCCGATGAAGCCGGTGCGCGGCCCGCTAAAAACGAAGTACGGCATCGCTACCGTTCCGTTTCAGAAGCCTCCGACGAAGGCCGAGCTACTGGAACGGGGCAAGACATTGAAAGGCAGCCAGGTCCGTTTCAACGACTATCTCTTGTCCGTGCTCGAAAAAGAAGGCAAACTGCGCGATAGCCATCCATATCCCGTGCACGCGTGGGCCTTCGGAACCGATCTCACTTTCATCGGACTGACTGGGGAGAACGTGGTCGACTATTGCCTCCGCTTCAAACGGGAATACGGAAACGATAACACCTGGGTGGCCGGTTACAACAACGAGCTGCTGTCTTACATTCCGTCGCTGCGCGTATTGAAGGAAGGCGGATATGAAGGCACCGAAGGTATCTATGAATATGGGCTTCCGGGTCCTTATGGATATGCGATCGAAGAGGTGATCGCTCAGAAAGTGCAGGAACTGGTGCGCGAGGCCAGAGCGGAAGCAGGGCAGGGAAAGTGATCCACCGCCGCGCATTTCTGGGCGCTGCCGCGGCCACCGCATGGGCTGCGGACGCGGTGCATTACGAGGATAAGAAAAACCTTCTCTCCTATTTGGATTCGAGTGGCCGGAAGCGTCCCGTACGTTCCGCCGCGGAGTGGCGGCGCCGGGTGAACCACATTCGCGCCAACATGGAACTGGTGATGGGCCAGCTGCCGGCGGTGAGTGCGGAGCCTATCGATCTACGCGTGGCGGAAGAAAATCGCCTGTCGCGATACACCCGGCAGCGGGTCACGTTCGTGCCGGAGAAAGGCGACCGCGTACCGGCATTTCTGCTGATCCCGCATGAGCGCGCGAAGCCGCTCCCGGCGATGATTTGTCTGCCGGGCAGTTCCAAGCCAGGGAAGGATATTCCAGCGGGGCTGATGTCCAATCGTCCCGATCAGATGTGGGCCCATGAGTTGGCTGAGCTTGGATTCGTGTGCCTGGTGCTCGATTATCCGCTGCTCCACAACTCGGAATACGCCACCGACCCGTATGCGTTGGGCTATGCGAGCGCCACCATGAAAGGAATCGTGAATCATCGCCGCGGTATTGATGTACTGCAGTCGCTGCCGTACGTGGCGACGAAGCGCATCGGCGTCATTGGGCATTCGCTCGGCGGCCATAATGCTCTGTTTCTGGCGGTCTTCGAAGAGCGCATCCAGGCGATTGTCTCCAGCTGCGGCTTCAATGTTTTTGCGAAACACGCCGGGGGCGATGTATCGGCATGGTCGTCGCGCTTCTACATGCCGCGCATTAAGTCTGTGTACGGCAATGATCCGGCAAAGATACCCTTCGACTTCACCGAAGTTCTTGCCGCCCTCGCGCCACGCACGGTATTTGTGAATGCGCCGCTGCATGACCAGCCCGACTTCGAAGTTTCGGGGGTCCGTGATTGTGTGGACGCGGCTCTGCCCGTGTATCGCGATATTTTCCGCGCGGCGGACAAACTGATCGTGCAATATCCGGATGCGAAGCACGAGTTTCCGAAAGCCCAGCGGGATGCGGCGTATCGAGTATTAGGCCAGGCGTTAGCTTCCTCCCGACAACGAAATCAGCCGCTTGCCGAGGCATGGGATCTGAAGGCCGGAGAGCTGCGCCATTCCTGAGTCCCCTATCGCTGAAGGGATCCACTACTTACCAGGCCATAGAGGTCACTTCCCCCTTAGAGGGCGATAATAAAAAAGAAATGGAGCAAGCCCGCGAATGGCTTCAGCAAGCCCGCCGCATCGCTGTTCTCACCGGAGCCGGCATCTCGGCCGAAAGCGGCATCCCTACGTTTCGCGGCGCGGGCGGGCTGTGGCGGGAATACAGAGCCGAAGATCTCGCTACCCCGGCGGCATTTGCGCGCGACCCGAAGCTTGTGTGGGAATGGTATGAGTGGCGGCGCTCGCGGATCGCCAAGGCAGAACCGAACGCCGGCCACCTGGCTCTCGTCCAGCTCGAAGAGATGGTGAAGAGCTTCACGCTCGTCACCCAGAATGTGGACGGTTTGCACGCGCGCGCCGGGAGCCGCAACATTCTCTACCTTCATGGGGACATCTGGACCCTGCGGTGCATCGCGTGCGGGCTATCCTATAAGAATCTGCAGCCGCTGGAGGAATTGCCGCCGCGATGCTCCTGCGGCGGTATGCAGCGGCCGGGAGTAGTTTGGTTTGGAGAAGGTCTTCCCGAGGAGACCTGGCGGGAGGCCGATCAGGCCGTCCGTTCTTCCGAGGTATTTCTGGTCATCGGCACTTCGGCGGTTGTCATGCCTGCCGGTGGGCTGGTGTATGCCGCGAAGCAGGCCGGCGCGCGAGTGATCGAGATCAATGCGGCAGAAACGCAGGTTTCTCCAATCGTGGATTGCGCCGTGCGGGGCGAGGCGGGCAAAATTCTTCCGGAACTGCTGAAGGGATAAGGAGTGAAATGAAGATCGGATACTGGGACGCTTTTTCGGGCATTAGCGGCGATATGACCATCGGCGCCTTGTTGGATGCCGGAGCTCCTTTCGAAGCCCTCGTCGAGGGCCTGGATTCGTTGCAGACGGGAGCCGCTTTCCGCAACGAACGCACGAAACGGAAAGGGATTGCGGCATCCAAATTTTCCGTCGATTTCGAACCGCAGCATAAGCATCGCCACCTTCATCACATTCTCGATATGATCGGCAAGTCCACGTTGCCCGATGCCGTGAAACAAAGCTCCGCCAGGGTATTTCAAAAGCTGGGCGAGGCGGAAGCGCAGGTGCATGGCGTCTCTATCGAAAAAGTTCATTTTCACGAAGTAGGAGCAGTGGATTCGATCTGCGACATCGTGGGCGCTTGCCTCGGTCTGCACCTGCTTGGCATCGAGTCGATCTCCTGCTCTCCGCTCAACGTGGGCAGCGGTACGGCCAACACGGAGCATGGAATCCTACCGGTGCCCACTCCCGCCACCGCGCTGCTGCTTACCGGAAGGCCGGTGTACTCGAGCGGCCCGGTGTTTGAGCTGACGACGCCTACGGGAGCCGCGATCGCCGTGACGCTGGCGGAGGAATTCGGACCGATGCCCTCGATGCGCATCCTTGCGACCGGTTATGGGGCGGGCGACAAGGATTTTCCGATTCAGGCCAACGTCCTCCGTTTTACTGTTGGGGAGCGCGCGGGAGCGCCCGAATCGACCACGGTCACCGTGATCGAGGCCAATATTGACGACAGTTCGCCGCAAGTCCTGGGATACGCCATGGACCGGCTTTTCGACGCCGGAGCTCTGGACGTGACCCTGGAGCCTTTGCTGATGAAGAAGAACCGCCAGGGTGCGCTGCTGCGCGTCATAGGAACGCCGGAGACGCAGGAAACGCTATCCGCGATCCTTTTTGCGGAAACCTCCACGTTAGGAGTGCGGCTCTACCGGGCGGAGCGCCGCGTGCAGGCACGGCATTTCGTGGAAGTGCAAACCGAGCATGGCAAAGTACGTATGAAGGTCTCCGCCGGCGGCGGCTTTGCCCCTGAATTCGACGACTGCCGGCAATTGGCTCTTACCGCCGGCATCCCGCTGCGCGAGATTCTCGCCGCGGCCAATCACGCTTATCTGAAAAACACTCGATGAAATACTACATCACCGTACCTATTTATTATGTGAACGCCGCGCCGCACATCGGCCATTTCTACACCACCATGGTGGCCGATGCTTTGAAGCGCTTCAAGACGATGCAGGGCTATGAGGTGGTTCTTACTACCGGCAGCGATGAGCATGGCCTCAATGTGGAGCGAGCGGCGCGCGCGCAAGGCAAGCCCCCGGAGGAATACGTCGCTCTGATCGCCAATGAATTCAAAGAAACCTGGCAGAAGACCGGCCTTACCATAGACCGCTTCATGCGGACGTCAGACCCGCGGCATCACAAAGTGGTTCGCTGGCTCTTCCAGCGCTGCGTCGATAACGGCTTCGTCTATAAAGGCTCTTACGTGGGGCAGTATTGCTTTCATGACAACCTCTACGTGAACGATGCCAAGCCCGGCGACCCGTGCCCCGATTGCGGCCGGCCCACGGAAACCGTGACGGAAGAGAATTACTTCTTTAAGCTTTCAGCGTTTCAGGACCGTCTGCTGGAGCTTTACGAAAAGCAGCCGGACTTTATCCAGCCGGAAATCAGGCGCAATGAGATGATCAGCTTTGTCCGGCAGGGTTTGAACGATCTGTCGATCACCCGCACCAACATCACCTGGGGCATCCCGGTGCCGGTGGAGGGCAAACACGTATTCTACGTCTGGTTCGATGCGCTGATCACCTACATGAGCGCGGTGGACGGGGAAAACCTGTGGCCGGCCGATCTCCATCTTACCGCCAAAGACATTGTTCGCTTTCACGCCATCTATTGGCCGGCATTTCTGATGGCGGCCGGACTGCCGCTGCCGAAACGCATCTATTCGCACGGTTTCCTCATGTTTGAGAACGATAAAATGTCCAAGTCGCGCGGGAACATTGTTCGCGCCACGCCGATTCAGGACGTGATGGGAATCGATGCGCTGCGCTATTTTCTCCTGCGCGAGGTGGTGTTCGGAGCCGATTCCAGCTTCAGCTACGATGCTTTGGTAGGCCGCTACAACGCCGATCTGGCAAACGGTCTCGGCAATCTCGTTTCGCGCACGGTGAGTATGATCCACCAGTACCGCGAGGGCGCGATCCCACCAGGACACGCCGATGTCGGCGCGGAGGTCGCGGATAAGGCGCGGGAAGTGCTGGCTGCTTATCCCGCTGCTTTCGAGGCGTTCGATTTTTCTAAAGCTCTGGAAGCTTTGTGGCAACTGCTGAGCGTGGTGGACAAATTTATTGTCACGCAGGCCCCTTGGACGCTGGTGAAGAAGCAGGACGCGGAATCGCAGCGCGTCCTGGACGGAACGCTTTACGCCGCCGCCGAAGTGGTACGCATCGTGACCGCGCTGCTGGCTCCGGTGATTCCTCAATCCGCCCACAGAATTTGGGAACAGCTTGGCATGGCCGCGCCGCTCGATTCCGTTCGTATCGCGGACATCACTTGGGGTCAGCTTGCGGTTGGCCAGAAAACCAACACACCCACAGCAGTGTTCCCCCGCGTCGATGCCAAAGTCGCGATTCCGAAGATCATTGAGCTGGAAGCGATCGAGAAGGACCGGCAGGCTGCCCTGGTCGGCCAGAAAAAGGAAGAAGAGCCTGCCGCGCCGTCCAATATCGCCCCCCTCGCGGCATCCATCAACATCGACGACTTCTTAAAAGTGGATCTCCGCGTGGGGCGCGTGCTCAGCGCGGAGAAAGTCAAAGGCGCAGACAAGCTGCTGCACCTCTCCGTCGATATAGGGGAACCGCAGCCGCGCAGTATTGTGGCCGGGATTGCGCTGGCGTATCAGCCGGAGCAACTCCTCCAACGCAAGGTGGTGATCGTCGCTAACCTCGAGCCGCGCAAGCTTCGCGGGCTCACCTCCCAAGGCATGATCGTAGCCGCTTCGCTTGAAGGCGGGTCTCCCGTACTCGCCGCTTTCCTGGAAGATGTGCCGGTGGGGGCGAGGCTGAAATGAGCGTCATCGACTCGCACTGTCATCTCGACAGCGAGCAATTCGACGACGATCGGGAGGCTGCGCTCCACCGCGCGTTAGAGGCGGGTGTGGACCATCTGATGGTGATCGGCACCGGCGAGGGGCCGCCGGATCTGGAAGCCGGCATCCGTCTGGCAGACCGGTACGAGCCGGTCTACGCGACCGTGGGCGTTCATCCTCATGACGCCGCCAAGGCGGACGATGCCACCCTCTCGACACTCGAAGCCTTGTTGAAGCATCCCAAGGTGCTGGCAATCGGCGAGACGGGACTCGATTATCACTACGATTTCTCGCCTCGCGACCGGCAGCGGGGGGTGTTTATCGATCAACTGCAGCTCGCCCGGCGCGCCGGTAAGCCGATCGTGATACACACCAGGGAGGCATGGGAGGATACCTTTTCCGTATTGGAAGAGCACTGGGCAGGGGAGGGAATCATGCACTGCTTTAGCGGCGGACCCGCGGAGGCGCAGCGGGCGCTGGCGATGGGGTTCTATATCAGCTTCGCGGGTATGGTGACCTTTCCCAAGGCGTTGGATGTGCAGGCCGCCGCAAAGGCAGTGCCCCTCGATCGCATTCTCATCGAGACGGATTCTCCCTATCTGGCCCCGGCGCCGTACCGCGGAAAACGCAATGAGCCGGCGTTCGTGGTGCATACCGCGCGAAAGATCGCGGAGCTGCGCGGGGTGGATTTCGAGACGGTTGCCGAGGCGACGACGAACAATTTCCGGCGCTTAATGAGTGGCGGTTGACGCGTGATTTGGCGCGCATCGTTCGCCGGAAAACGGGATTTTACCCCCTCCGCGGTGTTAAGATTTCCGCCTGGCTAGCCGATCTAAGGTTAAGTAGGAGTATATGGTCGATTCGTACGACGATAGTGAGCTGATCCTGAATCAGTTTAATAAGCTGATTGCTGAGTTGCTGCGCGGCAGCATCAGCCGGAACTGCTTTCAGCCCTGGGAAATTACGCTGCTGCTGGACATCGAAAATTGTAACCTTAGAGAAAGCAACAAGAAAGAGACGTTGCGCCGCTATCAGAAATCCGTCCAGCGGCAGATGGAAAGAGGCGCCGCAACGCCCATGAAGCTCTCGGAATACCTGCATAGCCTGAAGGCTAAGCGTGAGGCGATGGCGGGAAGATTCGCCGAGGATTAGCTACCCGCTCAATTTCTCTTAGACTCCGCAGCAACCCTTCCAGTTGGTCCAGGTGAAGCGCATTGGCGCCGTCGGAAAGTGCTCGCGCAGGCTCTTCGTGTACCTCCGCGAACAGGGCATCAATCCCCACCGCAACCGCGGCCCGGGCGAGAGGGGCGATGAACTGCGGTTGACCTCCGGACCCGGCCCCCGCCGCTCCCGGCATCTGCACGCTATGGGTGGCATCGAATACCACCGGCCAGCCGTGTTCCCGCATGATCACCAGCCCGCGCATGTCCACCACCAGGTTGTTGTAGCCGAACGTAGTCCCACGCTCCGTAAGAATCACTTGATTGTTTCCGGTGGAGGCCACCTTTTCAGCCGCCAGCCTGATATCGGTGGGAGAGACGAATTGCCCCTTCTTGATATTGACAACGCGGCCTGTGCGCCCCGCCGCCAACAGCAGGTCGGTCTGCCGGCAGAGAAACGCCGGGATCTGAAGAATATCGGCGACTTCAGCCACCGGTTCCGCTTGCGCCGGTTCATGGATGTCCGTTAGAATCACGTGCCCGGCGGCCTTTACTCCGGCAAGAATTCGCAGCCCTTCCTTCAATCCCGGACCTCGATAGGCGCCGGCACTGCTGCGGTTGGCTTTATCGAAGCTGGCTTTAAAAACGAAAGGGCCGGCGATCTCGCGGATCTTCGCCGCAAGAAAGTGAACATGCTCTTCGCTTTCAATGACGCAGGGTCCGGCGATCAACGCCAGCGGGGCGTCATCCCCGATCGACAGCGACGGCGACAGATTGATCCGCACGTTCGGTTCGCTAAACCTCCTTCTTGTGACGCCACCGATTGTCCCCCAACCCAGCTGTCACAGGCCCCGCCTGCCGATGATTCTCTGCACATCCTGGCTTCCCCTCACGATGGTAATGATCTGTATCGGGTTGGTGCCTGGTTTGTACCGGCCAAAAATCTGAATTCTTCCAAAAGTCAACGACCATCTGGCGAGCCACTCGATAGCCAGCTTCTTCCACCTAGTAATCTCCGGATGTCAGCAAGGTCCTGCTGAGCAATCGGCATGAGGATGTAGCGGCTCATCCAGCTTTGCGCTTCGAATCCCGCACGTTGAGCTCCTCAATGAGCCCTTGCAGGAATACCTCGCCATCGACACCTTCGCCGCGCTCCGCCTGTGCGAGACCTTTGTCGATACGGCTACGTAATTCCCGCAATTGGATGGTGCGAAGTTCATCCTTTTCCTCCATCAAACGTAGCGCCTCGCGAACCACTTCGCTTGCAGAGTTGTAACGGCGCGACTCGACTTTGTCTTGGACGAACTGCTCCAGCTCGGGTGTCAAGTGTACATCCATAGTCATACCTCCGTGCTCCAACCCCTGAGAGTAGCCCTGATGGCCAAGCCTGTCAATGTTGGGCATGCTCGCGGTGGACGTCCGCCAGCGGGGCGTCATCCCCGATCGACAGCGACGGCGACAGATTGATCCGCACGTTCGGTTCGCAGAACCTCCTTCTTGTGACGGTAGGACGCTCCGATGAACGATCGGAATAAAGGATGGGGTTCGAGCGGCTTCGACTTGAACTCGGGGTGAAACTGGCAGCCGAGGTACCACGGATGATCCGGCAGTTCGCAGATCTCGACATACATTCCGTCGGGGGTCTGGCCGGTGAGCCGCATCCCATTGGACGTGAGCACGCCCTCGTACTCCCTATTGAATTCGTAGCGATGGCGATGCCTCTCGCTGATCTCGGGAACGCCATATGCCTCCCGCGCAAAACTGTGGTCGGCCAATTTGCAGGGATACGCTCCCAGCCGCATGGTGCCTCCGAGTTCGTCCACCCCCTTCAGTTCGCGCAGCTTATAAATCACCCGGTGCGGCGTGGCGGGATCGAACTCCGTCGAATCGGCATTCGGCAGACCGCAGACATGGCGGGCGAATTCAATCACCATGGTCTGCATGCCGAGACAGATCCCGAAGTAAGGCACTTTGAATTCCCGCGCATAGCGGATGGCTTGAAGCATCCCCTCAATGCCGCGCTTGCCAAAGCCGCCGGGAACGAGGATGCCATCGTAATTCTGCAGCCGGCGGATGCAGTCGGGCCAGGTGAGATCTTCCGCCTCCACCCATTCGATATTGACCTTCACTCCGTGCGCCAGGCCGCCGTGCAGCAGCGCTTCCTTCAAACTTTTGTAAGCATCTTCATAGGTGACGTACTTGCCGACCAGGGCAATAGACACGCTGTCGATGGGATTACGCATCCGCGTAAGCATGTTGCTCCAGCGGCGCAAGTCGCGGCCGCCGGAGTCGAGATGTAGCTGCTTTAAGATAAACTCGTCCACCTTCTGATCGGCGAAGACAATGGGAATCTCATAAACGGAGTGGACATCATTGGCGCTTATGACCGCCTCCACATCCACGTCGCAGAACATCGCGATCTTTTCCTTCACATCTTTCCCGAACGGGCGCTCCGAGCGGCAGATGAGGATGTCCGGTTGAATACCCAGCGCCCGGAGTTCTTTTACGCTATGCTGCGTGGGCTTTGTTTTCAATTCCCGGGCGGCGGCGATCCACGGAACGAGGGTGACGTGAACAAAAATGGCATTCTCGCGGCCCACTTCATGGCGCATCTGGCGAATCGCTTCGAGAAACGGCAAGGATTCGATGTCGCCCACAGTGCCGCCGATTTCCACAATGCACACATCCACGCCGGCCGCTACGCGCCGCATCGCCGCCTTGATCTCATTGGTGACGTGCGGGATGACCTGCACCGTCTTGCCCAGATAGTCTCCGCGGCGCTCCCGGGTGATGATCTGCTCATATAGACGTCCGCTGGTGAGATTGTTTGCCTGCGTCAGCGGAGCGTGCGTGAAGCGCTCGTAGTGGCCAAGATCGAGATC
>DATLCW010000015.1:0-8234 GCA_035526195.1 Bryobacteraceae bacterium | reverse complement strand
CCTCCTGGGCAAATGGGTCGATCACGGCCTCGGGGTCCAAGCCGCGAATGTAGCGGCCGACGCGCTGGAGGACCAGCAGTTCCAGATTGGCGGCGGCGGTCAGGTACTGAACGTGGGCCTGCTCGCGGGCCCGTTGTTCGGGGCTGACCGATGCGGCGTGTTCGGTGATCTCGCGCAGTAACCGGGTCCGGTCGGCATGGATACTGGAGCAAAACTCGTAAATCTCGACAGCGTCAACGGTGGGGCGGATTTTAGGTTTTGTATTCATTTTGCGTTCTAACATGTGTGTTTTCATCATATTCAACGTTTAGCGCGCCTGATTCAGACATTTCAATTCCTGTAGACTTTAGCCCAAATGTAGTCTCCTGTAGGCGTTTCTAGGAAGTCCTTATAAGAGTGGCGCTTGAGACTTATTGGGAAAGTGCATACAGATCCATACATTCGGGCGACCATACAGCCGGTCATTCGCCGCTGCGGTCGCTACTTCTGAGGCCAAGTCCGAGGTAGAAAACGCCGGACTCCTCCCGCTTCTTCTGGTAACCCTGCTGCGTCATTCTCAATCCAAATGCAGTCTCGGTAACAACGTCGCGTTCTCCGGATCCTTCCGCCCAATCGCGATATTGCTTGTAGAGCGGTCTGGCCTTCACTCGCCCGTAATCACCGATAACGCAGCATTCGCTGAGAAACTGGCCAATTTGATCCGCATCCGACCGCCAGTCCTTGACTGCACTGGCTACTTCGTCAGGTCTCCCCAGTCCTTCGCTGTGCCAGCGGACCGCACCCGCCACAGCCCACGCCAAAATACCTTCGGCTTCCTCCAATAGCTTCGCAGGGAGATCGCGGTCAATCTCGTCTGTGGGGATGGTCACTTCATAGGGAATAAGAAAGAGCCGATTCCAAATTGCTGCGTCCGTTCCGCGGATCACCGGCTTGTGGTTGGCGTCGAGCCACAACTTGTGACTCTCAAGAAATTCAATGGGGTTTTCGTACTTCCGGGCCGCCTTGATCTTTCCCGTTCCTTGGGTGATCCGCTTGAGTTTTCCTTCCGCGAGCCGTTGCCCTTCTTCGGTCTCGCTTGTCATCGCGAACCGAGCTCCCCGAAGGTCGGCCAAGTCCGCCTGGGTGTTGTTACTTTCCGCCTTCGCCATCAGCGAGTCGATTTGTAAGAGAACCGCGTAGTCGTCTCCGAGTGCTTGCCGGAAGAAGGCCAGCTCCGTGGTCTTGCCGTTGCTTCCTGTGCTGCCATGGGCGATAAACACGGCCTTCTCCGCCGTGGAGCCGGTGAGTGTATATCCCCAGGCTTTCTGTTTCCACCTAATCATCTGCTCGTTGGCCGCCATGATCCGGCGTTGGAACTTGAGCCACCGTGGGCAAGAGGCATCTGGCCGGAAATCGTGGGGCACCATCTTCGTGATGAAGTCCCTCGGATCATGGGGGCGCCGATGCCCGGTTCTCAAGTCGATGGTGCCGTTACGGAAATTGAGAAGCCACGGATCCTGGTCCAGGTTTTCGACATTGATCGCAAGATGCGGCTGCGCTTCACGGAGTGCCGCTGTAACCCGCTGACTGTTCATGGAACTGCCCGCAAACTTGGATGCTCCGGAATTGCCTGAGGCTAATGCTTGCCGAGCGAACTCAAGAAATACTTCATGAACATGGCATCGGGCCTTGTCGGAGGAATCCACCAGCCACCTGCGCTCATCCCAGAACAGCCATTTGTTGAAAGCATGGCAGTAGCGAAGCCTCTGGCCCAGAACCGCGATAATTCTTTGCGCGTTCCCATAATCGTTGAGGGGGTGTTCAGTCAGACTCGGAGGGGCCTGAACCACCGCGGCGGACGCATGAGCAGGCTTCGCCTGTCCCGTTAAGCGTTCAATCCTCGCCGCGTCCCAGCCAAGCCCAATTCCGTCGATGATGTCGCCTCCTTCTGGCAGGTCATCCGGCGGAGAGATTATGCGGACACTGCCGGCAATCGGGGCCAGCATGTCGGCGCGCGCTTGCGCCAGCCGTTGTCCCGGTGCGTCACGATCGGGCCAGAGGACGACATGCACGCCCCTTAGTTGCGGCGCTGCCTCCGGGTTCGAGTTCTTTGAACGAGAACGCCGCGAAACCGAGTTGGCCCGCAGCGTCGGCTTTGTTCTCGCCTTCGAGGCCGATGGCAAACTCCACTTGGTCACGATTGGCAAACTCGGCATTCACGTACAGCTGCTTCGCCATTCCGCCATCGCCGCTCCACCATTGACCGCTCTCGAGGTATTCCCATCGGCATGTCTTCTCCGGCCGGCCCTTGCCTTCCTGTACCTGAGATAGGTGCTCGAAGCGAAGCTTGCGGAGACTCCCGCCGTAGCCATACGTTTGAACCAGGCGCCAGCCTTCCGATTCAAGCTTGCTGCGGATGTACGTTGCGGAAATCTTCCGCTCGCCGCCTTCTTTGGATACCGTCTGGGTCGGGGACTTGGTGCCGTGGCCGTTGAGTGCGTTCACGCCATAGCGTTCGCCCAATTTCCTGATCGCATCCGTGAACGGAAGATTGTCCATCAACATCACCAAGGCGATCGCATCGGCGCCCTTATCGCCGAAGCATTTTTGGGACGCGCAGAAAATGCGATCCTTCTGCTGGTCGTATCGCGCCGAAGGGTCCCGATCTCCGTGGGCGTGACGCTGAGTGAAAGGGCACCGCGCTTTATTACCGCGCCACTCCATCCCGTACAAGTCTGCCGCGACGGCATCGGTGCTTGGAAGATGCCGCTTCAGTTCGTCAGCCTTCATAGTTGGCCTTTCGCGTTGGCGACCGTATTTCATCCACCGATGCGTCCGGACAAACGGACAGCGATGATACGCCCTTAGGATCGGCTGCTGGCGGCCGAGCCCAGATCTCCCAGGCGCCGGCCCCACCGCAGCAATCGAAGGCCGCATCGTTGACGCTCGGGAGGGTTGGATGTGGCGCCGTCATAACACCCTCCTCGCGTGCAGCCGAATGATGGCGAGCCGCCAACTGCGTTCAAATCGATAGGTGGCATTGGCCAGGTGTCGCAGAAGCCGCGCCGTGCGCGATGGCGGCGCTTGGTCGAGACAGAGAAGAAGCTCAGCGTGGAGATCGTCCAGCGGGGCCGATCGTAGTTTCATCTGGAGCCCTCCCGCGCTAGCGTCGCGAGCCGCGAGACGCTCGCAAAAGGGGCGGCCTCGCCACATCTCCACAAACCCATCACGAAGCCTGACGATGAAACTATGGCGAGAAAGCCTCGGGCGTCTCTACTGCCCGTGCCCAGGCTGAGTGGTGGATTACCGAGACGCCGTTTTTTGGTTCCGGTTTGATTTGGTGTTATATTTGGGCTGTACAAGATATAGTCCTTTCGCGCCCCTTGATCCGGGGCGCTTTTTCTTTTGTAGTTCCTAAGTTGCAGAGCCGCGAGTGCTCCGCTTAATCAGCATTCCAGGCGGCAGTTATCTGGTGTCAGTCCGACTACCGGCTCGGGTTGCCAGCTTTTACGCCAGATGTGTTGGTGTCCTTCACGGATCCACGGCGATCCAGACCACAACGGCGAGTGTCGGTGCCGCCTTTTTGCAGCGCTTTGTACGGGTCCCCAGTCATGGGTAGGCGCCGCATTTGGTCAGGTGGCATTAGCACCTCGACCGGGGCGCTGCGATATAGCTGGATGTATCGCAATTTCCCCGTTGCGGAATAGTTCGGCCTGCCGGCTTCGCTTTCAATTAACTGCTGGACCTGTCGGGCGGTCGCCCGGTAGGCGAGTTCGCCGTTAGGTCGCCGAACGTTGACGACACGCCCTGCGGGGCCAGCTTCGGCCTTGCCCGGGCCCTGCGGGAGCGGAGTCGGCGCAACTTCGTTAGGCATCCAGTAACTCTCCGCCGCGTGGTTGGGCGGCCAGCCAGAGCGCCACGTCCGATTCGCGATACCTGACGCAACACCCACCGATCTTTAAATACCGCGGACCCTTGTTGAGCAGCCTCCAACGCCGTACCGTTGCCACCGAGACGTTGAGAAGTTCGGCGAGTTCGTGCTCGTTAAGAAACGCCAGAGCTTTTGACGCCCCTGTCGGGGAATGACTATCTACGCTATGCCGAGTGCTTGGTTGAGAAGGGGTGAGAATGCTTTGCACTTCTTGATGCTACGGCTCCCCGTATACGGGGACGCAAGACGGGGAAACACGGGGAAACACGGGGAAAATGCTATTTCTCCAACAGTTTTTTGCTGTCGAGTAGCGCGATAAATTCTAGAGGACTGAGCGCCAACAGATGCTCAAACGCCTTCTTCGCGGCGCTCGTGTTCTTTTTCGGATTCGGGTCTTCGCGCTGAAAGGCCTCGAACTCCGTCGCAGAAGTATATCCAACGGCCTTCCAAAAGTGAGTCTTGTTAATCCTGACTCTTTGTTGCGCCACCCCTTTTGCTGCCAGCAGAAAAATACCGATCCGCCGCCCTGTATGGGAGTATTGCTTCTGGAGAGCATCGGCTGGATTTATGGATGTGTTCTCTGATGCCTTCACCTCCAATACCGCATTGCCGGCAGAAGTGTTTGCGCTAGCTTCGGGCGATGGTAGGGTGCTCAAGAGTAGGTTACCCTGCCATTTCGCTTGCCGCATTTGCAGCCGGACTTTGAATTGCGCTGGGTCTGTAATCGATTCAAGATTAGACGCCACAGCCGCGAATTCGTCGGTGATCATTTTCAGGCATCTCAGAACGTTCGGCTGGGGCCTTTCCAGCTTGATGATTCCTTGCGCAGCAAGATCATAAATTTTAACGATCGCATCTTCGAAGTCACGACCGGATGGCTGCTCGCCAACTTCCCCTAATATCCGTGTTCGCTGGGCATCAAACGAGGTTCGCGGACCTTCCGGCAGTACAGCTTTCACACAATCCATCAGATTCCTGAAGTCAGGAATAGCCCTCTGCGCCAATTCGCTTTCACCGACAGCCGCCAAAACTCCGTCATGAATAGCCTCTTGTAAAGGAACAACTTCTTCCTGCGCAAAGCGAAAATTTCCCTTCGCGTCGCACAATGCACGATCCGTGATGAAGGCAGGAACGATTGTTGCAACGGCGCGAATCTCTTCGGGGGTCCCATAGCGCAAAATGGAGCGCGCAATATCAAAGGCTCCGTCCCGCACGTGTTCCAATAGCCTCTCTCTTCGCAAAACTGGAATATGCCCCATAAAACGTGGGCCGGTGCATTCCGAAATGGCTTTGTTTATGCGACGGAGCGCGTCCCGCTCCACGTTCTCAATGTGCTGGAGTTGCAGGTGGCGCGGCTGGCCGTTGGATCGTTGCTTTGCGGACTCTGCCATGGATCGCTCCCTGTGGCGATTCCCTGAGGAGTGGTAGTAAGCCGCCCACCGAGCAGGGATCTCAGCTTGTCGCTTGGTTAATTAGGCCAAGCCAGGGCGGCTCCACTCCAAACATAACACAGGCAGATTGTTCCGGCGTATGCAATCAAAAGTTCTCTGCTTCCTCAATGCCTTTTGGTGCGTTCAATTTAGGCGGTCAGCCGCGGGAATCTCACGGCGAATCCATCGAGGTTCAGAAAAGAGGATAATTTATGCCTGTCTCCAGTTACTGGATCCGAATCTTTGAAATCAGAGCTTCCCTCGTGCACCTCACCGGTCTAATGCTCATGGCTGTCAGTATTGCGTTTGCCAACTCGTCAGGCCCGCCACTCGGAAAAACCGGCGCGCCGGGGGAAGCGACGTGCGCCAGTTGTCATAGCGGACCACCGAACACCAAAGGGGGTAACGTCAAAGTCAGTTTTCCTACTCTTCTCACCTACGCGCCGGGGATCAGCCAGTTGATCACCGTGCAGATTACAGCTGCGGGTGCAAATTTTGGCAATACTGGATTCGAGGTCACTATTCGTCGAACCGACACAAATCAGTCCACCGGGATGCTGAACGGCATGGTGTCAATACCTAATCGGAGGACTTCGGTGCAATCCATCAATGGTCTCGACTACGTGTACAAGAGTGGCATAAATCCTGAGCAAATCTATCAGTTCATGTGGACGCCCACTGCGAACGTGGGCAATGTCACGCTCTATGTGGCCGCGGTGGCCGGAGGAAACTTAGCGACGGATGAGGTGTACACGGCGGGCTATACGTTGACACCTAACATCCGCACCTATCCATCCGGTTATCGTTGGGAAGCTCTCCCTTTTGGAGACTCGGCGACGGGGCTCAGTAACGACGGTCGCATTGTCGGTACCCAAGGGCTACGGGGGTTTCTCCGTAATGCCGATGCGGGTTTAGTGACAATCGAGGTGCCTGGAGCGGTGAACACACGCCCCGCTGGTGTCAACTCGTCTGGCGCGGTGGTCGGGTCGTTCGGTAGAGGTGACAATCAAAGCCTTGGATTTACACGGAGTGTCGACGGGAGCTACGCGGTTTTCGAGGTGCCGGGGGCCAGTACCGCAGTGACTGCGATCAGCGATTCAGGAGAAATGGTGGGTTCCGTCACCACCGGATCAACGACGCAAGGCGTGCGTGTGGCCCTGGTTTCTGGTGCTCTTCAAGTCACGGAGATTTTGCCGCGTGTGCCTTTTGGGGTGAACGCTGCCGGTATTTTCGTGGGGACTGGACCGTCGCCGGTATACGCTGAGGGTCCGACAATTTACGGGTATCTCCAGACCCGCGATGGCAATGTGGTTTCCTCGTTTCCTTCTCCTTGCGGAGGGTCACTGAGGTCGACGCCATTCGGGCCTCTTTCGATCAACGATCTGGGAGACGTAGCAAGCTTCTGCACCTCGCCCTCGGGTTATGCAGTTGGCGATCTCAAGTTTTTCGTTCGGCTGGCAGATGGGCGCATTGCAATTCTCGGCAACCGTGAGCCTTTCTCGGGTTCGCCGGTGGGCCCTTATTTAGCGACCGGCATCAATAGAAGTGGCCAGATTCTTGGAGTCGGTCCCGTAGTGCCGGGCGGTCCGGACCGACCTATGTTGTTAACGCCCTGCGGTTCAACCGTTCCCCAGAGTCCGCTCGTTTCGCAAAGCGCCGGCGGAACGTTCAATGTATCTGTGACTTCAGGATCCGATTGCCACTGGCTGGCTTATTCCGACTCCAGTTGGGTGACTCTGGACGACCCGACCGGCCCGGGGAACGGCACACTAGGCATTACTGTGGCTGCCAACTTAACGATAAGTGCCCGAGCGGCCTCGCTTACGGTCGGGGGCAACATGGTGACCGTGACGCAGGAAGGGATTCCTTGCACGGTAACGTTGAACAGCCAATCGACACTACTGGGGCCGCAAGGGGGTAGCGGTCTTGTTGGCATTACGGCGCCAGTTGGCTGCGGCTGGACGGCGACAAGCTCCGCATCCTGGATCACGTTCCCGAACGGGGCATCAGGGTCAGGATCCGGGAATCTATCCTTCGCCGCGGCGCCGAACCCAGGGACGACCCTAAGAACCGGCACGATAACCTTGGGCGGGAATCAATTTCTCGTGAACGAAGTGGGAGCGGCCACATGCACTTACTCGATTGCGCCTTTCGTATCCGAATTCCCCTCGTCAGGCGGATCCGGCGGCTTCAATGTAATCACCGGCACGGGATGCACCTGGACGGTGACTAACACGGCTCCTTGGATTTCGTTCCCCGGAAGCACAAGCGGTAGCGGCAACGGTACAGTCCTGTTCACCATCGCGCCCAGCCCGAGCGTGGACACACGAAGCGCTCAACTCAATGTTGCAGGTACTTCAGTCGGGTTGGTTCAGGCAGGGAACGCGGTTCCGCCCAACGGGCTATCATTCGTGCCTGTGATTCCGTGCCGGGTGGCTGACACACGACTGGAGGGCGGCAAGAGCGGTGTGTTTGGGCCTCCGCTCATGATACAGAACACGACGCGCGATTTTCCGATTCCTTCATCTGGTTGCGGAATCCCATCCGGCGCCAGGGCGTATTCGCTAAACGTCACTGTTGTCCCGTCGGGTCCGCTTGGCTTCGTTACCGTGTGGCCGGCCGGTGAACCCCGCCCCAATGTGTCCACCCTCAACGCATTTGAAGGTCAGGTTGTTGCGAACGCGGCGATCGTTCCAGCAGGTTCAAGCGGCGGTGTAAGCGTATATTCGAGCAATGACACTCATCTCATCATCGATATCAACGGGTACTTCACTCAATCTATAGGCCCTGACGCACTGGTCTTCTATTCGCTCCCGCCGTGTCGCTTGGCGGATACCAGGACGGGCTCCGGGGGCCCCGGTGGTGCTTTCGGGCCACCCTCCCTCTTGGCGAAT
>DATLCW010000009.1:0-57975 GCA_035526195.1 Bryobacteraceae bacterium | reverse complement strand
CCGACCGGGGCCAAGCCTTCGCCAGACGAACTGGCCTCTCTCCGTCTACAACATCACGATGTGCTCCCCAACTGGAACTACACTATCCAGCCGTGACTGCGATGTTGTTTTTGCGCGATCCCTAAGCACCACCTGAGGGCGGTCGCTAGACCGGCGCAATCCCCTGCCGCGAGTCCTTCGGCTTCGAGCTCAGAAGCACAAGCTGAATATATAAACCAATCAACTGGGAAAACGTTTTCAGCAACGACCGCACACGGAAAAATTGAGACCGCCCGTGATACCGCGGATAATGGTGGACTGCCACCTCCACCACCGTATACGGCATGAGTTCGATCTTTCTCACAAGCTCCACACAAATCGTTCCGCTCGTCGATGTCAGGTGAAGATCCTCGATCAGACACCGGCGGATCAGCCGGTAGTCGCAATCGATATCGCGAATCTGAATTCCGAAGAGCTGCCGGGCAAAGGCATTGTATACACTGCCGATCCAGATCCGGTGCAGAGGATCGTGGCGCTCCCGCTTATACCCATTTACCAGGCCCACGTTGGGGCCGGCCTGCGCCAGAAGCTTCGGCAGTTCGCCGACGTCGTACTGCCCATCCCCGTCGGTGTAGAACACAAAATCTTTTGTGGCCGAGGCGAAGCCTGTCCGCAGGGCGGCGCCATAGCCGAGGTTTGCGGCATGGGTGATGATTCGCAGACGCGGTCCGTAGGTGTCCGCAAGCGATCGCAGCACGTCACCGGTATTGTCGTAGCTGCCGTCATTAATGACGATCACCTCGTAATCCCGCACGCTCCCGGCAAGTGTCTCGAATGTCTTCCGAATCAACCCGGGCAGGGAAGGGGCATCGTTGTAGGCGGGGAAGAAGACGGTTAACGAGGGGAACATGGGTTTGCCCCTTTCCCTGCGGCCGAACCCGAGCCCTTGCTGCCACGTCGGAACAGACGTATAGCCACCGAGGTCAATTCTCGCATTCGATTTTTCACCCAATTAACGAAAGTACTTGACATTCTACTCCGCCCTAAACCAAAAAGCAAATAGAACGAGTAACCGTAAGGCGCAGTGCCGATGAGATGAGTCTCGCGAGACTCCACGGGACGCAAAAGCTATAATGAATCGCATAGTCTGAAACAGGACCCGTGAAGCAGCGTCCGGATGGATTTCTCCTCGGCAATACCCGCCTTACGCTCTATTTAGGCTTTGGCGGGCTGCTCTTATTAATGGCAATGGCGGGAGCCCTCGGGCTGCGGGTGCTTCGCCAGATGCATTCGAGTAACGACCGTCTCCGGCAGCAGTTCCTATTCCGCAATCGCTCGCTGAACGAGATCCGGTCCAATCTGTATCTCTCGGGCACCTACGTCCGCGATTACCTTCTCGAGCCGGAGCCTGGCAAAGCTGAGAAGCATCGCGCCAGCCTGGATCATGTTCGGGGCACCATGGAAGCCGCCCTGGTGGATTACGCCCGCCAAATCGGAGCCCAGGAAGCTCCGCCATACGCCGGGCTGCAGCGCGCACTGGCTGCCTACTGGGAGGCGCTCGCCCCGATTCTTCGATGGAATCCCGCCCAAAGGCGCGCGCGGGGGTACCCCTTTTTCCGGGATGAAGTGGTGCCGCGCCGTATGGCCATGCTGGGTATCGCCGACCAGATCGCAAATATCAACGAACAGCAGTTGAACGCGGGGAATGCCCTGTTCGCGGAGATGTTCTCCCAATTTGAAACCCGTCTTCTGCTCACTCTCCTCGCCACCCTGGCACTCGGGCTGTCCATGGCTCTATTCACCTCGCGTAAGATTCTCCGGCTGGAAAGCGACGCCGTGGAAAGATTTCGGGAGATCGAGTCCACTCGCGCCGGCTTGAAACATCTCTCCGCCCGCCTGGTCCAAGTTCAGGAGGAAGAACGGCGCTCCATCTCTCGGGAATTGCATGATGAGGTTGGCCAGGCGCTGTCTGCCATGCTGGTGGAACTGCGGAATCTGACAGCGGGAATCCCCGGCCGGTCTGACCAGGAGGTGGTCAGGCACCTCCATGTGATTAAGGGTCTGGTGGAAGACTCCGTGGGCGTAGTTAGGAACATGGCGCTGCTGCTGCGGCCATCCATGCTTGATGATCTTGGGCTGATCCCAGCCCTGCAGTGGCAGGCGCGAGAGGTATCCAGACGCACTACGACCGACGTTACCGTGACCACGGAGCTCATCTCGGACGACTTCCCCGATGAGCACAAGACGTGCGTGTATCGGGTTGTTCAGGAGGCTCTCCACAACTGCTCGCGGCATGCCCAAGCCACCACTGTGCGCATTCGCGTGCGGCAGTCGGCGGAATGCCTGCAGCTTTCCATTCAGGATGACGGATTGGGCTTTGACGTGAAACAATCCAAGGGTTTGGGGCTCGTGGGAATCCAGGAGCGGGTCACTCAACTGGGCGGGACATTTCAGGTGCACTCCCAGCCTGGCGCCGGCGCCATTCTTACCGTCGAATTGCCCCTTCCCCGGAACGAAAAGGAGAATACCATTGCTGCTCGCGCAGATACGCATCCTGTTAGCGGACGATCATAACGTGATTCGAAAAGGCCTGCGCCTGCTGCTTGAGAGTCAGCCGGGTTTCTTCGTGGTTGGCGAGGCCGCTGATGGACGGCAGGCGGTGAGTCTGGCCGAAGCGGAGAGGCCGGATGTCGCCGTGCTCGACATCGCCATGCCAAATCTGAATGGCATTGAAGCGGCACAGCGCATCAGCGGTAAGTCCCCGCAGACGGCGATTCTGATTCTCAGCATGCATTCCGATGAAAGCTATGTTTTACGCGCGCTGAAGGCCGGAGCTCGCGGCTATCTCCTGAAAGATTCCGCCGAAGGAGACTTAATCGGCGCCATAAAAGCGGTTCATGAAGGCAAAGCTTTCTTCAGCCCCGAAATCAGCAAAATGCTCGTCGAAGACTATCTTCACCAGATGCGGCGCCGCGGTGTGGAGGACAGCTATGAGCTGCTTACCAGCCGTGAGCGGGAGATCCTGCAACTGCTGGCGGAAGGTAAATCCAACAAGTTGGTGGCTACTCTTCTGAACCTCAGCCTGCACACCGTGGAAACGCATCGCAGCAATATCCAGCAGAAATTGAATCTGCACAGCTGGCCGGAACTGATCCTCTACGCGGTCCGAAAGGGAGTCATCTCGTGACGGCAGGGGATTCCACCTTGAGCAGGATGGTTTTCTTTTCCCAGGGCCTAAACGCGAAGCACTGTTAACGCGCGAAAGCGAATGCCGGGACGCGTGAGCTGCGTGGCTCGGTTCGGAACAATCGCACTGGTCGTGCAGCAGCAGGGAACCGGCGCGACTTGGTTTCCTTTCAGGAAGTTCCGCCGTCACGAGCCGAGTGTTCTCGCCGAAAGGCTGTTCGAGTAGGACGAAGCAAGCTTGATCGCCCGCACCACATGCTCGTCGCGAAGAGGCGTAGGCAGCACATCGAACCCCCCGCACCGCGCCACTTCGATCGACAGATAGTCATCCACCACCGGCGAAGTCAGAATCACACATACGGGAAACGCTGCCGATAGCTTCCGGATCGCGCCGCGCCATTCCAGATCCGGAATGTCGCGGTCGCACAGAATCATTACCGGCCGCCGGCGTACCCATGCGGAGATCGCCTCTTCGCAGCTGCCCGCCCACAGCAGATCGAAGCCTTCCCGCTGGCACACCTCGCGCAACAGGCGGCGGTCCTGATCACGCTGCGTGACCACTCCGATGGTGGCCGGGTATGCACTCTTTCCATGAGCCATCAGCGCACCGAGAAAATGCCACATGCCATACCGTCCCGTTACCGCAGCGCGCCGATCTGGTACGCCAGCACCGACCTCTGCGTCTGATAGTCGTATTTGGCCGAGCTGCCGGCGATTTGAGCGGCCGTAACATTCAATTGCGCCTGGCTCAGCTCAATAATGGATCCGAGCCCCAGATCGTAACGGCTCTGCGCGAGATCGAGCGACAGCTGCGTCTGCTGCCGAAGCTGCTGTGTTAACGCTACCCGTTCAAAAGCCGTCCGTGCGTTCAAAAAGGCGACCCGTATGTCCCTTGCTACGGAATTCTCGATGTCCTTCACATTCTGCCCTACCGCTCTGGCGCGCAACTCCGCTTCCGTCCGGCGCGCGGAAAACAAGCCGCCATTGAACAGTGGAATATTCAGGTTCACGCCGAGACCCCCATAAGTTCCAGGTACAGCCTTGGACGCTACGGGCGCAAAGCCGGCGGCCCCGATCGCGCTCACGGTCGGAAACTGCAGGGCACGCTCCGCTCTGGCAAATCGTTGCGCCGCGTTTTCTTCCAGGCGCAATGAGGCAAGTTCCGGCCGTTTCTGAATGCCCTCCTGTATGAGTGCTTCCAGCCCATCTTCCAACCCCTCCGGCATCGGCTGCTCCGTGAGGGCGAAACTTCGAATCTCCGGCGAGCCTAGAGTGGTCGCCAATTCCGCGCTCGAGGCGCTCACATCGTTCCCCGCGCTCACCAGCAGAAGTTTCGCATCCGCCAGGTTCACGTTCGCGAAACTCAAATCGAGATTCGACTTCAGTTTGCTGGCCACCAGCGCGCTCACCTGATCCACAATCAATTGGCGGGCGGCCACGGTCTGTTCGGCTACTTTCAGTACCGATTGTGCTCGCAGCACCGAGAAGTAGGCCCGGTCTACTCGCAGCAGAACCCCCGCGCGGACAGCCTCGATGTTCTGATCGGCAGCATCGGCGCGCAGTTTCGCGGAAGCCACCAGTTCCCCCGTCCGCCCGAAATCGGAAACCAACTGGGTTACGGTGATTCCCGTGCCGAGGCGATTGTAGAGGACCGGATTGTTCAACGCGCCGGCGGCAATCCGGCTGCCAGGATCAGCTCCTACGCCGGTGACGCTGCCGGTCACGTTCGGCTGCAAACTGGAGCGAACTTCCCGCACCACTTCCCGCAAGGCCTGAGCCGTGAAACTCGAGGAGGAGATCTGGGGATGGGTTCGCAGCGCCATATCGTGCGCCTCCGCTAATGTGAGGGGTTGTTGGGCCTCCAGACGGCAAAACGCCGCCCAAACCAGCCACAGAGCCAACACTAACGGGCCTCCTGAGGGCGTCGGCCGTGAACCAGCACATAACTTGCGGGGACCAGAAACACGGTGAGGATCACAGAGAGGGTGAGGCCGCCAATAATCGCCCTCGCCAGCGGCGCATACGCCTCGCTGCCCGCGCCAAGCTTCATCGCCATCGGCATTAAACCAATAATCGTGGCCAGCGATGTCATCAGCACGGGCCGCAAGCGCACGCGGCAAGCCAAAGCCACCGCATCCCGTACTGCCATGCCATCCCCGCGCAGGTGGCGCGTGAATTCGACAATCAGAATGCTGTTCGACACCGCAATGCCCACCAGCATGACAACTCCCATGAGGGACATTACGTTTAGCGTGGTCCCGGTAAAGTGCAAAGTCAAAATCACTCCAGCCAGCCCGGGAGGAACCGCCATCAGGATGATGAGCGGATCGAGAAAGGAGTGAAACTGCGCCACCAGGATGAGATAGAGCAGGGCCACGGCAAGCACCAGCCCCAGGCCGAAGCTGCGAAACGAGGCGCGCATCCCTTGGACCATCCCTCGCAGCGTGATACTCACCCCGGTGGGAATCGTGGTTCCAGCAATGATACGGTCGATCGAGGACGCAACGCTGCCCAGATCCTCCTCCAGCGGCCGCACATACACATCCATCACGCGCCGCAGTTGGTAGTGATCTACCTCCGTTGGAGCCTGCAGTTTTGTCACGGTGCTGATCGCATCCAGCCGCACCGGTTGTGGCTGGTTGGAGCCATGTAGCGGAATGGACTTCAGGTCCAGCAGATTGCGGATCTGCTTCTCGGGATACTGCACGGTGAGCATGTAATCGGTTCCGCTCTTTGGATCGATCCAGAAACTGGGCGCGATCATCTGGTTGGAGGTCAGCGCGGTGATGAGATTGTGCACTACCTCTTTCTGGCTCAGGCCCAACTGGCTTGCCCGCGTACGATCGATATCGAGCTGCAGTGCCGGATAATCCAGATCCTGAGGAATAAAAGTATCCGCCACCCCCGGAATCTGTTGGATTCGCGCTGCCAGATCCACCGCAATCTCATGCGTCCTTTCCATGTTGGACCCCGCCACCTGCACGTCAATCGGCGCGGGCAACCCGAGATTCAGCACCGCGTCCACCATGCCGCCTGATTGGAAATAAGCCTGAAGCTGAGGCAATTCCTTTTCCATGCGGCGCTTCACCCGAGCCATGTAGTCGTAGCTCCCCACCTTGTGATCTTCTTTAAGACTGACTTGCACAAAAGCGCTATGGGACGCAGAATTCGTCGTATAGATGGAGGAGAAGCCCGGTGTGACTCCGGTGTTGGAAACCAGCATTCCCAGGTCGTCCTCCGAAACCACTTCGCGAATCAGTTTTTCTACCTTCGCCACCTCGGCTTCGGTCACTTCCAAGCGGGTTCCCGTGGGCGCCTTCAGATTAACCACGAACTGGCCCGCATCGGTGCGAGGAAAGAACGCGAGCCCTAAGGATGGAAATAGCGCCAGACTAGCGCCGAATGCGGCTGCGAACACAAGCAAGACCATTACCGGCCATCGCATTGCCGCTGCGACCGCCGTGTCATACCCGCGCAGTAACGATTCAAATCCGGCATTGAACCACAGATTGAACCGCCTTCCATAGGACAGCCGCTGACTCATGTCTTGCGAATCCCGAAGCGCATCGTGCGCTTCATGAGCCTGGTGCCGTCTGATAAATCGTGCGCAGAATAGCGGAACAACGGTGAGCGCCACTGCATAGGACGCAAACAGCGACAGCACCACCGCCGAGCCCAGCGCCGAGAACAGAAACCTGCTTACTCCATATAAAAAGGTAACCGGGAAGAAGACAACCACCGTGGTTAGTGTAGCCGCCAGCACCGGCAGCGCTACCTCCTGCCCGCCCTTCTCCGCGGCCACCTCGGGCGGTTCGCCCAACTCCAGGTGCCGGTAAATATTCTCCAGCACAACTACGGAGTTATCGATCAGCCGTGAAAATGCCAGCGCCAGCCCTCCCAGAACCATACTGTTAATGGAACTCCCACCAAGGGAAAGAGCGATAAACGTAGCCAGCGCCGAAATTGGAATGGAAAAAAACACCGCTACCGTGGCCCGCAGGCTGCCGAGAAAGATCAGAATCAGCAGCGAGGTGAGAAACAAACCGATGGCGCCTTCATGCAGCAGCGTTTCAATCGCGGTCTTCACAAACCGCGACTGGTCGAACACCACCCGGCTCGTCAATTCCTTGGGGACGTCGTACAGTTTGCCGACCGCCTCCTTCACGCCATCCACCACCGC
This sequence comes from Bryobacteraceae bacterium, assembly GCA_035526195.1. GTDB lineage: Bacteria > Acidobacteriota > Terriglobia > Bryobacterales > Bryobacteraceae > CADEFT01. Next base: position 50,630 of record DATLCW010000009.1, on the reverse strand, counting down.
GATCGTATTTGTGTCCCCGCCCTGTTTCAACACCGGCAGGTAGACCGAACGCTGTCCGTCCACACGGACAATGCTGGTTTGAATCTGCTGCGCATCCTTCGCGTAGCCAATATCGCCTATTCGCACCGGCGATTCGCCAATCATCTTCAACGGAAGACTATCGATCTCCGTCACCGTGCTGAGCTGACTGTTGGTGTAGATGCTGTAATCGAGTTGGCCAATTTTCACATTCCCCGCCGGGAGAATCAGGTTCGCATCATTCAGAGACCGTACCACGTCCATCAGGCTCAACTGATAAGCTTCCAGCTTGTAGGGGTCCGGGTACACCATGATTTGCCGGTATAGTCCGCCGAATGGCTGCGGGACGGATGCGCCAGGGACACTGGCGATCTGGTTGCGCACGGTAAACTGCGCCAGATCGCGTAACCGCGTTTCGGTAAGTCCTTCGCCCCGCAACGTCACGAGGCACACAGGCAGACTCGAAGCATCAAATTTCAATACGACCGGCGGCAGCGTTCCCGGCGGCAGCCGGCGTAATTGCGCCATCGCCAGACTCGAGATCGCTGTGACCGCGGAATCGGAATTCGTCCCCGGCTGGAAGTACACCTTGATGATGCTGACGCCCGGCAGCGAGCGCGATTCAATATGCTCGATGCCGCTGCCGAGCGTAAAAAAGCGTTCAAAGCGGCTGGTGATGTCCGCTTCAATCTGCTCCGGCGGCATGCCCGAGAAAAAAGTCGCCACCACCACCACCGGAATATTCATGCTCGGGAACATGTCCACCGGCATGCGCGCCACGCTGGTTACTCCCACCACGGCGATAATCAGACAAATCACGACAATCAGATAAGGAGTCCGGATCGCGAAACGGGACATCTATTCTTTCCCCTTCTCACGACCGATCACCGTGACCTTGGGCGCCACCCGTTGCCCCGGCTTCAATCCGGAGCGGTTGCCGATCACCACCATCTCGCCTTCCTTCAATCCGGACTTGATCTCAACGCGCGTCGCTGTCTCCAACCCCACATTGACCGGACGCACTTCTACCACTCCGTTCTGAGTCACCACATAAACTTTGGCGCCCTTTCCCTCCCCCTCCACCGCCTGAGTCGGGACCGCCAGTACACTGCCCCGCCGTTCGAGCGTGAGATTCACTTCCGCGTACATACCAGGTATCAGCACCAGACTGGAATTCGGAACATCCACCTCGGTTTCCATAGTTCGCGTCGACGATTGCACCCTACCGGAAAATCGCGCCACCTTTCCCGGAAAGACCCGTTGCAGCGAAGGCACGCGCACCTCCACGACCTGTCCAATGCGTACACTGGGTACGACCGACTCCGGTACCGGCAGGATCAGCCGCAGCATACTATTCTGCGAAAGCCGGATCAGCGGCATGGCTTGCGACGCCGTGCCGGCCTGGATCATCGAACCGGTGTTGGCGTAACGCTTGGTGACCACGCCGCTAAAGGGTGCCACCACCTTTGTATAGGCGAAGAGGATCTTCGATTTGGCTTCGTCCGCCTTGCTCATGTCCACCTGCTGTTCCGTAACCGCAAGGGCGGATTTGGCCGAGGCAAGCTGCGCTTCGGCCACCAGATCCCGTCCGTGAGCATCGTCCACTTCCTGCTGCGCCAGCAGCCCCGGCCTGCTCGCGACGACGGCCGCCAACCGCTGGTAGGATAGATGCGCGATCTGATGGGCGGACTCCGCCCGCGCCACCTCATCCCGCGCCCGGGCCACTTCGGCTGCGCTGCGCTGCACGGTAGCACGCGCCCTTGTCATTTCATTCGCCATCTCCGGCACTTCCAGCGTGGCGATGAGTTGTCCTTCCTTAATCCGGTCCCCGGCGTCGACGTTAATCGACTTGATATAACCCGCGACCTTCGCCATCACCTCAATTTCCTGGAAAGGACGGAACTCCGCGGTGAGCACGAGATCGTGCCGCATATCCTCAAAAGCCGCCGCGGCTACGGCGACCACTGGCAGGTGGATGGAACCCTCAGGCGAAACACGCGCTTCGGCCTGCTGCGATTTCGAACAGGACACCAGGAAAAGCAGCAGACCGGTGGTCAGCACTGCGCCTGCCGTGGACAGCTTCAACATGATTCTCTCAGCCTACGCGGTCCCACGCCGGCGGGAAATACAGCAAAACAGCTATTTGTCGCGCCGCCGGCCCGCTAGCCGGTACAACGACGCGTCCCACGTCACATCGCCGTCGCGAAGCGCTTAGACCGGACGAACCGTTGTTCCTCAAAAAAATTCGAGAACTTCCAGCAAAGGCCGTCCTTTCGCAAGGGCGACATGGCGCAGCGTGGGGATCGTGTTTCCCCTTGAGAGGCACATGGGAAATCCGACACGATGACGCCGTCGTCGCCTGCGATAAAAATTCCGCTGGGCCATGCCCCGACGATGCAGCGCAGGCAATCGCTTTCTCCGATAGAGCGGGGGGCTCCCGGATTACGGGCAAACTTTCAGCTTTTTCACCATCTCCAGGTGGGTGGTGGCAGCGCTCGAGCGAAATCCCTGCTTCTCGAAAAAGCCGGCAGCCGCCGGTGTCGAAGTAACTCGCAGCATCGCCGGATCTCCTTCGGCAGTCAGCTTCCGCATGGCGGAGAAAAGAAGGAATCGCCCCAACCCGTTGCCATGCAGATCCCGGCGCACCATTAGCCAGCGGATACTGGCCAGATCCGGATGCTCAAAAGTGTATCCGCCGCAGCCCGCCACTACCCCGTCGTGGTCTAAAACCAGGAAGGTTCCCGGTGGCTCGTCGAGAAACGCTTCAATCGCAGCGCGGTCCGGCGTTTGAAAAAACGCCGGTACGTTCGAGTCAAAGGCGGCCAGGCAGCCGTCCTTATCCGCCGGTTGGTACGTTCGGAGGTCCATAATTCAGCGTAACTCCCCCTCGCGATCTTGCGGAATCGCCAACCCATCGACGGCAGCGCCAATGGTCATTCGATATCCATGGATGGTCCGGCATGGAGCGATTCGGTCCCGATGTTCTATCGGAAACCTGACCTGTGACATAATTGGCGCGTCGCCATGAATTATCGCGTTCGGGTACTCATCCTTCTGTTTCTGCTTTCGATCATCACCTACATTGACCGTGTCTGTATTTCCGTGGCCGGGCCGCGTATGCAGCAGGATTTGTCCATCACCCCCGAGAGGTGGGGCTGGGTCGTGGGCGCTTTCACCCTCTCGTATGCGTTGTTCGAGATTCCCAGCGGAGCCATGGCCGACAAGCTGGGAGCGCGGTCCGTCCTGACGCGGATTGTGCTGTGGTGGTCTATTTTCACCTCGCTCACCGGCGCTGTTTCGAACTTCGGCCTGCTCCTGCTGGCGCGCTTCTGCTTTGGAGCCGGCGAGGCGGGCGCATACCCTGGAAGCGCGTCGGCGGTGTCGCGATGGTTTCCGGCTCCGGAGCGGGCGCGCGCCACTGGAGCATTCTGGATGGCAAGCCGCTTGGGCGGCGCTGTGTCGCCGCTGTTGGTAGTGCCGATTCAACAGGCCTACGGGTGGCGCATGTCGTTTTTCGTGTTCGGCATCCTGGGCGTCATCTGGTGCGGTGTCTGGTATTGGTGGTATCGCGACCATCCTACGCTGAAAGAAGGCATTACCAGGCGGGAACTGGATGAGATCGGATGTGGCTCTCCCAAACCGCACCATAGTTTGCCCTGGGGCGAGGCAATGCGGCATCCAAATTTCTGGAGGCTGCTGGCGATGTATCACACCTATTGCTGGGGCAGTTACTTTTATCTTTCCTGGCTGCATACGTATCTGCAGAAGGGGCGCGGATTCACCGAGAACGAGATGAAGATCTTCTCCACGCTGCCGTTTCTGGTGGGCGCTTGCGGGAATCTTTTTGGCGGCTTTCTCAGCGATCATCTGATCAAAAGGTATGGCTTGAAGTTTGGCCGGAGGGCGGTGGGCGCCACCGGTCTGGCGCTCTCAGGGTGTTTCATGTTTGCCACCTCACAAACATCCAGCAAAGAACTGGCAGTGCTGTTCCTCGCCCTGGGCTATGGGGCCATGGACTGCATGCTGCCTGTAGCCTGGGCCGTGTGTCTGGATATCGGCGGGAAGTACGCGGGAGCGGTTTCCGGGTCCATGAACATGGCCGGGCAGTTAGGATCGTTTCTCACGTCGATTGTGTTCGGCTACGTGGTGGCGGCGACCAATAATAATTACAATGCGCCGTTGCTGCACATGAGCGCGATGCTGCTGATCAGCGCCTTCCTTTTTACGCGCATCGATCCTACCAAACCGTTGATACGGGATGCAGGCGACTCATCCACCCTGGCGAAAGCCGCATGAACTTTGAGGTGCTGGAGCATACTGCCGACATTGGCGTGCGCGCCTGGGGCTCCACGCAGCAAGAGATGATGGCTAACGCGGGCCTGGCGATGGTGGGCATCGCGATGGACCTGGATGAGATTTCGGAGCGCGAAGCCTATCCCATTGCAGCCCGCGGGGAAGATCTGGAAAGCCTGCTGGTGAACTGGTTGAACGAGGTGCTTTACTATCTGGACGGGCGGCGGATCGGGCTGCGGCGCATCGAGGTGCAGCGATGCTCTACCGAAGAGGCGGCGGGGATTGGATGGGGCGAGCCTCGGACTGAAAAACATCAGGCGAATCTGGTGGTGAAGGGCGTGACCTATCACCAGTTAAAGGTGGAGCACCGTGCCGGCCGGTGGCAATGCGAAGTGTACCTGGATATTTGAGCGCCGCTCATAAACGGTATACTTCGACCATGGGAGCGTTGGCCGTTTTCTTCGTTCTGATTTCTCCCGCGCTTCCCGCGGCCGCCGATTTCTCGCGTGAAATCGCGCCTGTTCTGCAGGCCCGCTGTGCATCCTGTCACTCCGCCAAAACGGCAACGAGCGATTTCTCTGTGGAGACCCTTCAGGCGGTGATTAAAGGTGGCAAAAAGCACGGCCGCGCGGTCATCGGAGGCCATCCGGAGAAGAGCCCGCTGATCCAGATGATCAAAGGAGAACTGGCGCCGCGCATGCCCGTAGGCGGTGCTCCGTTGGCGAAGGGCGATCTGGAACGCTTGGAAAGCTGGATCCGCAATTTGCCCGCGGAAGCTTTGACACAGAAGAAGGATTGGCGATGGCCTTTTGAAAAGCCGGTGAAGCCCGCGGTGCCGGAGATCCGCCATGCGGCATGGGAGAGGAATCCGGTTGACCGGTTTGTACTGGCGAAGTTGGAACAGAATCAATTGACACCGGCGCCCGAGGCGGATAAGCGTACTCTCGCCCGCCGCGTTTACTACGATCTGATCGGTCTGCCGCCCACTCCGGATGAAGTAAAGACTTTTGAAGGCGACCGCTCTGCCAGGGCCTACGAAAATCTGATCGACCGGCTGCTGGAAGATTCGCGTTATGGGGAACGGTGGGGCCGCCACTGGCTGGACCTGGTACGTTATGGGGAAACGAGCGGTTTGGAAGGAGACGGCGCGATCGGCAACGCCTGGCGCTACCGGGACTGGGTGATCGATGCCTTCAACCAGGATCTCCCGTATGACCGGTTTGTTCTGCTGCAGCTAGCGGGCGCGGATGAGCACAGCAAGACACGCAACAACTATGCGCCCGATATGCAGGGCCATATTCCACTGGGATTTCTTCGAGTCGCTCCGTGGGACCGTTCGAATCTGGTGGCCGACGAGGTACGGCAGAATTACCTGAGCGAGATTGCCACCACCACCGGCTCCGTATTCCTCGGCCTCTCGATCGGGTGCGCGCGGTGCCACGATCACAAATACGATCCCATTCCCCAGCGGGACTACTATCGCTTCCAGGCGTTTTTCAATACGATTCAAGTGGATAACGCCGAGGTTTTTTACAAAGACCCCGAGTTCAAATTGAGGGCCGATGCGAAGATCAGGGAGTTGCAGGCCAGGCTGAAAGATGGGCCGGAGAAGGCGGAGCTGCAAAAGTTTGAAACCGCCATGCGAAAGTGGCTGATCGAAGCCCGCAAGGCTGCTCCGCTGAAAGCGCTGTCGAAAGAGGACTTGCGGCTGGAAATGCGGCGCGCCGAAAAGTCGCAATTCACCCCGGCGGAACGTAAGAAGCATGCGGATTTGCTGGAGGATGCCAATCGCACCCAGGATCCTGAGGAGAAACAGGCGCTGGATGCGTATGAGGCGGAATTGCTTCCGCGGCTCCAGGCCCATCCGGAGCGTTTTGATGTTCTGACGCTGGAGGATACGCGGGCCGAGCTCGCGCGCAGGACGTCGAAGATTTTCACAGAAGAGGAACGGAACAGGCATCAGGAGCTGGCGGAGCGGGTTGACGTGATGCGGCGGAGATTAGGCCGCTGGCAGCCTGTTGCGCTTACTGTGAAAAATGTGCCGGGGCCGCCGAGCGGGCCGATGATCGCTCCCACGCGCGTGTTGATACGGGGAGATTACCGGCAGCCGGGCGACCCGGTAGAGCCGGGCTTCCTGAGCTCAATCACCGGGAATTCCGACCCCGCGGTAATTGAGCAAGACCGTTACCGGCAATTCCCGACACGCGGATGGCGGCTGACTTTGGCGAAATGGATTGCCAACGCAGAGAATCCTCTCACCGCGCGGGTGATGGTGAATCGGATCTGGCAGCATCACTTTGGCCGGGGCATCGTTGCCACAACCAGCGATTTCGGCGCCAACGGAGAACGGCCCACCCATCCCGAGCTGCTCGATTGGCTGGCGCACCGCTTCGTCGAAGAGAAGTGGAGCATCAAGGCCATGCATCGGCTGATATTGGCATCCGCCGCCTATCGCCAGTCTTCTGAAAATTCAAAATTCAACGGAAATGCGGCGGATCCCGAGAACAAGCTGCTCTGGCGGTTTGAAAGAAGGCGGCTGGAGGCGGAAGAGATCCGCGACAGCCTGCTGTATCTCAGCGGACGGCTGAATCCGGAACGTTATGGGCCTAGCGTGTTTCCGCCGCTGCCGGCCGATTTGGCGGATTTTGCCCGCTACGGACGCGAGGGCGGCCAGATGTGGGAGCCCAATGAAAAGGAGGAGGATGCGCGCCGGCGCAGCGTGTATATCTTCCACCGCCGGTCTCTGCCTCTGCCCATGATGGCCTCTTTCGACGCGCCCGTTTTCAGTGAATCCTGCGAGCGGCGCAGCGTGACCACCACCCCTCTGCAAGCGCTGAATATGATGAATGGATACCTGGTGCAAGAGGAATCCGTGTACCTGGCGAAACGGGTTACGGCGAGCGATCGCGCGCAGCAGATCAAGCAGGTATTCAACCATGTGCTGCAGCGTTCCCCGAGCAAGGAAGAGCTGGAGCGCTTCCGGGATTTCCCCGATTCGCTGGATGCCATTTGCAGGGTGCTTTTGAACGCCAACGAATTCCTGTATCTTGATTGAAGGCCCCTATGTCACTGGTTTCACGCCGCCAAATGCTGTTGAATTCGTACCTCGGGCTGGGCGGGCTGGCGCTCACGGATCTGATGTCCGCGGCCGTCAGCCCGGGTAGTGCGCTTGCCCCCAAGGCTCAGCATCATCGCGGAAAGGCGAAGAGCTGCATCTTCCTCTTCATGGAAGGCGGCGTCAGCCAGATGGATTTGTTCGAACATAAGCCGGACCTGATCAAGTACGCCGGCCGGCGCATGCCGCAGGCACCGGGAACGATTGGCGAGATTGCAACCTTCTCCGCGGCTCCGAACCGCGTAATTCCGCCGGTCGCTCCCTTACGCCAGCACGGCCAATCCGGCCGCTGGATCACGGACCTGATGCCCGGGCTGGCGGGCGTAGTGGATGAGCTTGCGTTTATCCATGGCGTAAAGGTGGACAACAACAATCACGGTCCGGCTGTGTATCACACGCTGACGGGAAACCAGTTTCCCGGCAGCGCCTCCATCGGGGCCTGGGTGACCTATGGGCTGGGCACGGAAAACCAGGATCTCCCGGGGTTCATCGTGCTGGGCGACCGCCGGGGGAGCACCATTGGCGGCGCTGGCGTGTGGGGTAACGGATTTCTGCCGGCTGCCTACCAGGGCACTCTGTTCCGCAATGGCGCGTCTCCGATTGTGGATTTGAATCGCCCCGCCGCACAGACGGAATCCCAGCAGCGTGCGGAACTGGATCTTCTGAAGTGGATGAATGAGCGGCATGTTTCCTCGAGGACCAATTCAAGCGAGTTGGATGCGCGCATTGCTTCGTATGAACTCGCTTTCCGCATGCAGAGCAAGGCGCCGGAATTGGTGGATCTCGACCAGGAATCGGAGGCCACGCGAAAGCTGTATGGCCTGGATAATCCGATGTCGGAGCCCTTTGGACGGCAGTGTTTGATGGCACGGCGCATGGTAGAGCGTGGCGTCCGGCATGTGATGTGCCTGCATGGAGCGGGCGGGGACCGTTGGGACGATCATGGCGACGTACAGACTCGTATTCCAAAGCATTGCCGTGAAGTGGACAAACCCGTGGCGGGGTTGATTCAGGATTTAAAGTCGCGCGGGCTGCTCGATCAGACCCTCGTGGTGTGGGCCTCCGAGATGGGGCGAACTCCCTTCGATAATAATCTGGTTACCGATAAGCCCGGCCGCGATCATAATCAATACGGGCTGGTGGTATGGATGGCGGGAGGCAACGTGAAACGAGGAGCGACGTTCGGCGAAACAGACGATTTATCCGTGCGCGCCGCGGGCGACCCGATTCCTTTGCGCGACGTTCATGCCACTTTGCTCCACCTGATGGGGCTGGATCAGGAGCGTTTGACGTATCTGCATGCCGGACGGTATAAGAAGCTCACCGACATCGGCGGGCGTGTGATTACGGAAGTTTTAAGCTGAAGCGTGGTGATTCACCGGCCCCGATCCATGTCCAAGGCCGGGATTCGTTCGGATGGCTTCAGTGATGAAGCGTTTCGCTATCCTGACCGCTTCGTACAGCGGAAGACCTTTGGCGAGACAGGCAGTGATGGCCGCGGAGTAGGTGCAACCCGTGCCGTGGGTGTGCGGAGTGTCGATGCGCGCCGATGGGAAGACATGCAGGGAAGTGTCCTCCATCAGGAGAATGTCAGTGGGCTCGCCCTGCAGATGTCCGCCTTTGATCAGTACGTTGCGTATGCCCATTCGCTGGAGATGAACGGCGGCCTGTTTCATTTGATCGAACTGCCGCACCACGAATCCCGCCAGCGCCTCCGCCTCATGCAGGTTGGGCGTGATCAGGTACGCTCTTGGCAGCAGTTTTTGGGCAATCAGCCGGCGCGCGTCCTCGTCCATCAGCGGCGTTCCGTGTTTGCTGATCATCACCGGGTCCACCACCAGAGGGAAATTAAAGGATGGGGCAAGCGCGGCGACGGCCTCCACGATCTTTGCCTTGCCAAGCGCACCTGTTTTTGCGGCGTGGGGCGGGATGTCCTCGATCACGGCCTGTATCTGTGCCGTGACCAGATCAGATTCGAGATAGGCGACGGCGTCGACTCGCTGCGTGTTCTGGACCGTAATCAACGTCAGCACCGCCTCGCCATAAACGCCGAACTGGTGGAACGTTTTAAGGTCGGCCTGGATGCCGGCGCCTCCACTGGGGTCAGATCCGGCGATTGTAAGAGCAACAGGTTTCACCCTTTCAGGATAGGCTCCTGAGAGACCTCAAAATGCCATACGCGGGGTCCGTTGGGAACCGGTCTTATTCCGGAACTCGATTTCCACGGCTGTGATCGAGGTAGTGGAGCCGGTGGCCGGGAATACCGCTCGTAGTGCGAACATGCCGCCGGCCGGGGCAGTTTCAAAGTAGCGGGTGAAGCGATCGGCGACGTCGCTGCGCAGCTCGCCTGGCTGGATCTGCGCGCCGGATGCGTCGAAGAACGTGAATGCCACGCTGCTGGCCGAGCGGCTGTTGTCGAAGCCTTTCACGGTCAGGTCGAGAATGTCCACCTGCCGTATAAGGGTCAGCGTATCCACCACCACCGGCGCCGCTGCGATTTGAATGGTATTCTCCGTGGTAAAGCCGCCCATCTCGGCCGTAATGCGAAGGGTGCCGGCGGTGGTACCGGTCTGGAGCAGGGTATCTCGCTGATTCGAGAAGAGCGCCTGTGATTCTCCGCTTTTCACCACGAAGGGAATGGTACGGCTGCGACTGGTGATAAAGAGGACCGCGGGGTCCTCCGGCCCGGGTAGGGCGGGCTGAAACTCGAGCCGGAGCACACCGGCGCCATCGGCCCTGCTCTGCGCATCGAATATCACCGAGACTCGAACCTGTTTGCCGCTCAGTTGCGCGTCGGGTCCAATGGTGAGGCGCGGCCTGGGAAAAGGAGCTTCGCGTGCTACGCCTTCCAGGGGGAACCGGCCATCATCCAACGTGAGTGTGCCCAGTTTGAGACCGCTCGTGGTTGGTTGGAAGGCAATCACAATTTCATGGCTCGAACGGGGCGGAAGCCGCCAGGGCGTGGCAACGGCGCCGCTCGAGAAGGAATCGCCTGAAACGCCGATGCGGTCGATAACGACTGGGGCATCAAACGGATTCTCTACGAGAAAACGCCGTTCCGATCGGGAGCCTCTTTCAACGGGCGGAAACACGATCGCCTGGTCCGACAGCCTCCGGATGCGGGTTCCATCGTCGTCCACGTAAAAGAGGTTGGGAGCGGCAACGGCTGTCGCCAGCAGGGTGATCGTAACCAGGTTAAGGTGGAGGCTTGCGCGAGCGTCCGCCGCCGGTTGCACAGACAGGAAGCGGACGTAGAAGTCCAGGGTTCTTCCGGCCACCAAGCCGACCGGCGGCGAAGGGGCGCTGGCCAGCGCGAAGTTCTCACCCTGAATATGGAATGTGGTGATGGTGGCGAGCGAAGAGCCGATGTTGCGGACACGGATCAGAACGTCGAGAGGCTCTCCCGTGGGCGTGCTTCCCATCGACAGCAGGCCGCTGACAGGTTTCTCTGTACCACGGATGACCGTGAAAAGCTCGAGCTGAGCCGTCAACGGGAGTGCGCTCATCCACAGCAAAAGCAACCGTCCAATCATGGCAATGGCACGGCCGAGAGATCGGAGACGTTGCATCGCGCCGCCTGTGCGGCAGTGCGGGTCTGCAATACCATCCAGCCATCATCAAGCGGAGTGAAGGCGAGCAGCGGCTCGTCCAATCTCCAGCGGGAGCTTTCGCAGGCGACCTCCGCATCCACACCCGACCAGACGTTGCCTAAGGAATCAAGCGCAGCGAGCGTGGTTGCGACCTCCGTAATACGCATCACGCGAAACCCCTGGATGTCCAGATCGATGATTTCCCAGTCTTGCCGCTTGGATCGCAGGATCCGTAAACGGCGGGCGTCCGGAAAAGCCATGGCTGTAACGTGGTCCAATTCAAAGGGAAGCTGCACCGCTCCGGTGGTGGAACTGATCATCTCGCGGGTGGCGGGAAGCCAGGCGTATAGCATCCCACCGGAGGACGAGGTCCAGGCGAAAAGCGCGGGACCGCCGGCAGTGGGCAAAGTCCGCTCGCCTGGGAGGCGGATTCCCCAAGGCAGCTTTTGAACCATCTTTCCGCCAAAGCTTGCCGCTGACAGTACCTTCTCATCTACAGGCTCGCCCAACAGGAAATTGCTGCGCATGCCGTACAGTGGATACAGCCGCCCCTCCGGCCCCGCCAGATAGCCGAGCGGAGAAAAACTGAGGGAGGCCTGGACAAGCAGCACAATCGCCACACTGGTCATGGCTTGCCTACCGTGATCGCCGGCAGGCCTAGCGAGATCGCCCGTGCGGTCAGCAGTTCAGGCGGCGTTGTGGGGGAACTCGCTTGACGCGACAACCGGTACGCGAAACCACCGCCGATAGCGCCCGCGACTCCGAGGCCGATCAGCACCCACTTGCCACGGCCAGTAGGTATGTGCTCGGCGTGTCCGCTGTTCCGGGAGAGTACCACGCCGGGCCGCTGCACCGCCGCTGGGACCGCAACCGCCTCAACAGTTGCCGGCTTGGGGGCCGGGGGCAACGGCACAGGCTTTGGCGGCTCAAGGGGAAGTTCAAACGAAGCCGCTGGTTTGGGAGGATCCGCCGTGCCGGCCGCCACAATCTTCACCCGGGCGATGGTGCCTGCCGAGGCATGCCCGGAAGTGGCCGTGATCGAGACTAGGGCGGTGCCTGGCACGGCGTTCCAATAGATTCCCCACACCGTGGCGCTCCCATTTTGATCCGTAACTACTTCTTCGACATTCCTTCCGCCGGCAAACTTCCCGCTTGGATTTTTATCCGGTAAACGAAAGGTAACCTTGGCATTCGGAACGGGTTGTCCCTTGTCGCCGGTCACCCGCACGGCAAAACCGCGATAGGCGGCCTTGCCCGCCACGTGGGCGGCGGAAGTTCCTTCCGTTACTTCAATGCGAAGTGTAGTTACCTGTGCCGGGAGCAGCGAGACGGCCACTGCCCAAACGGCCAGCGTCGCTTTAGGCGGCCGCCGCCTCCGGCTGTTTAGCGCGAAGCAGCACCACCGTGATATTATCCGGCCCACCGGCCTTTTTCGCGGCATCAATAAGAGAGTGGCACTTGCCCTCGAAAGTTTGCTCACTTTTTAACAGCGATTCCATTGTCTCCACCGGCACCACCCCGTGGAGCCCATCGCTCGACAGCAATATCGACGATTCCGGATTCCGTCGAATCTTGTAGCTGTGGATACGAAGGGGGGAACTGACACCGATGGCCATGGTCAAGACGTGGCGAAGCGGATGATTCTTCAGCGTTTCCTCATCGATCCCCAGCCGTCGGCCCACTTCGTTCACCCAGGTCTGATCCTCCGTCACCGGCAGCAGGTGCCCGCCTTCATAGATGTAGGCGCGGCTGTCGCCGACACTCGCGATCAGCAGATCTTCCCCCGCTTCCAAAACCGCAACCAGCGTCGTACCCATGCCCTCCATCCCGGAATCCTGGGCGGCGGCGTCTTTCACCACACGGTTCGCTTCCTCGAATGCTTTCACCAGGTTGTCGGCATCCGGACTCCCCGCCTTCCACATATAATTGGCAACCGTTTCGGCCGCCAGCTGCGAGGCGTGCTCCCCGGCGCGGGCCCCGCCCATCCCGTCCGCCACGATGTAAAGCCCCAGCTCGGGCGCAAGCAGACAATAGTCTTCGTTATTCTTTCGGACGCAGCCGAGATCGGATAGGCCGTAGGCTTCGAGCATGGAACTCTATGATTATAGCCACTTCTTCATGCGCAAAAGCGGGGAAGAACCCATCACCGATTATCATTTTTTTCCCCCTTCCAGGATGGAGCGCAGCTGGAGGAACGCCGAGATGTTGAACTCATGCTTCAAACGCTCCAGACCCTCCGTCTTCGGGTCTCCGGCCCGAGGCCCGGCTTTCTGCAGGCTGCGTCCCAGCAAAGTCGTGGCCTGCTGATCGTCCGGATCTCGCTGCAGCACGGCCCGGAACCGGTCCGCGGCGGCATCGAAGTCTCCTTTCATCCAGGACATGTACCCCAGGTTGAACAGGTAAACGGGGTCGTTGCCGTCCCCCTCCAGCGCCCTCTTGAAGTTTTCCAGCGCCTCCGGGAAGCCGCGGCGGGATTGCGCGGCGGCCAGATTATTATATACCTCATTCAACGGCACTTCCTTCACAATCGACTCGAATGCGGACTGCGCCGCCACATAGTCGCCGAGATAATAACGCGCCGCCCCGCGAAGAAACGTAGCTTCCCGATAGCTGCTGTCGGCGGGGGAAACGCGATCCAGCCATTCCGCAGTGGCGCGGTAATCCTTCTTCTCCCAATGGATTTTCCCCAACTGGAAGCAGGGTGGCGAATAGCGCGGGTCCAGCCGGGCGGCTTGGGTGAAGAAATGATGTTGCTGCTGCTCATTGACGGCCAGCAACCCACGAATGTAGTACTCCATCGCGTCCACCCGAACGGGAACACGCCGCTTGCGGAACTCCTCTTCCGAAGGCGAAGTCTTGGGCATGAGAAACCGCAGGGTCTGCCAGGACAGGTGCGTTTGGAGGGCGGCCAGATCTTCCATCGCTCCCAGGGCAAGGAATTCGGGGCCGCTGCGAATCCGCTTCAAGTCGAGGATCTGGGCGGTAATACGGAGCACACCGCGCGATTTGACGGGAGTTTCGTTTCCCGCCGCGGCGGCGGCCTCGGCGGGCGAGGCGTCGGGTTGTAGCTCGAACTGGCCGAAGATGACCTGTCCGGCATCAAGTACTTCAGCCACTTTGATCACCGACGCTTTGGTAAGCAGCGAGTACGGGCGCGTGGCAAGGCGGCGGTAAGCTTCCTGACGGTCTTCCCGGGATACGAGCAGCGCGCCTTCCGCCGATAGCGTGTCGCGGATGTTCTCCGCGATGCTCTCACCGATCCAATCAAGGTTGTTTTGTGGAGTCCGGTTGAAGAAGGGGAGCACCAGCAGCGTCTCGGCATAGAGCGGCGGCACGATCAGCGGGAAAAGGAAAAGCGCCGGCAATCGCCTCATGCCCTTTCAGTGTAACCGTTCGGGATGCGGCGTTCCGGCGCGCTCTGAGGGGGAATTAGAGTCCGGCTTGGTCGCTGGTTTGGAAAATGAGCTTCGTCCTGGTGTTTCCGACCCGAATTTCCTGCACTTTGGACTTGCCATCCCCGTTCAGATAACGGACGGAAGTAGTGCTGAATCTGGTGCCGGAGGTCTCCACTTTTACCGGTGCTTCCACCGATTCCTTGCCCTGGCTGATGGTTGCCTTATTGTCTTTTACGGTCAATTTGTACTCGCCGGGCCGCAGTTCTTTCCCGGCAATTGTAGAAGGCTGAAACAGAGTAATCCGGTAAGAATCCGCCGCGCTTGCCACAGCTAATGCCATAACCGCAAAATTAAATGCCAACTTTTTCATAGGTTCACTTTCCTTACGGATGGGTTGGATTTCTGCAACTCGCGTTGCTCACCTGTATATACGTAGGCGGGAAGATTATGTTCCGCCGGTCAGAGAAAATACTTGGACAGGGAAGAATCCTGTAACAAGAGTGTTTTCAGTGTGTTTCTTTGTGTCTCCGGCCAATGTCCGAATCCGGGAATCCAGGACACTCGAGTGTCCTTTTTGAACCACGTCCACTGCCTCTTGGCGTATCTCCTGGTCTCTATTTGTGTTTCTTCCCTGGCCTCTTCCTTCGTGTAAATACCACTCAATACAAGGAGTGCCTGCTTATAGCCAAGCGATTCGAAAGGCTTACATTCGCGGGAATAACCCATCGCCAACAAGTGAGTTACTTCTTCGAGAAGTCCACTTTCAAACATTTGTGCACAGCGATTATTTAACACTTGATACAATTCTTCGCGCAGGGGATCCAATCCTATCAATAAAGGGGAGAATCCTTCGAGTCCCGCGGATCCCTTCGCGTGCAGCTCAGAAAGCGGACGCCTGGCGAGCAAGCAAACCTCTAAAGCGCGAATCAGCTTCTTGGTGTCATTGGCGTGGATGCGCGCGGCCGCTACCGGATCCACGCGCCGGAGCAAACGGTGAAGCGAGCCCTTGCGCCGTTCTTCCCGCTGAGCAAGACGCGCCCGTAGCAACTCGTCCCGCTGGGGGCCCGGAAATAGCCCGTCCAGCAGGGCGCGCAGATAGAATCCTGTCCCGCCGACGACAATCGGCACATTCCCGCGGCCTGCCACCTGAGACAGGATCTCGCGTCCGATGCAAGCATACTCCCCGGCGCTGAAGGTCTCATCGGGATCCAGAATGTCCAGCAGGTGATGCGGCACTTCCTGGCGTTCAGCCTCGGACAGCTTTGCCGTGCCGATGTCGAAATGGCGGTAGATCTGGAGGGAATCACAGCTTACGATCTCGGCTCGAAACTGTTTAGCAAGCCACAACGCGAGTGAACTTTTTCCGGACCCGGTGGGACCGGCGAGTGCGATCAACGGATGGTCCAAGTACTAAGATAGCGGCGATGACCGGGAGAAGTTTGACACACTCAGCGGGCCCCGCTATTCTTCGAGCATGTCCCTCGTTCGTATTCAGAAGAAAGGCACCGTCACGCTTCCGAGCCGCGTGCGGAGCCGATTAGGCTTGGCTGCAGGCGATCTTGTGGATGTCCGCGTCCGCTCGTCGAACATTGTCATTATTCCCAGAGTGGCTGCCGGCCCCGCGAAGCTTCCGAACGCCGATGACGAGTACACCCCGGCGCAGCGCCGCTATATCGATGCGCGTCTCGATAAAGCCGATAAAGACATCAAGGCCGGACGCACGCATGGTCCATTTGAGACGCATGAAGCGCTCATCGATTTTCTCCACAGCCAGAGAAGGGCCGTAAGAAAGAAAACTCCTTCATCCAAACCAAGATCATGAAGCGCCGGCTTACGCCGCAGGCGTTAGAGAGCTATCTCAGCGCGCCACGTGCTATCCAAAACGCCTTCGACAAGCAAATTAGAACCTTGGTCGAGAATTTGCGCCATCCTTCACTTCGTTCGAAGAAGTACGACGAGAAGAATGACCGCTGGCAGGCGAGGGTCAATCGCAACTGGCGCTTCTACTGCAGGATCATCGGCGACACGTACGTCATCGAAGACATCATCCCTCATCCGAAAAAATGAGGCCCAGTCCGGTACAATCACCTTCATGACTGGAATCTGGAAGAACGATAGCGAGCTCTTCACACTGGCCCGCCGGGAACTTTTCGTAGCCGTGGTTGGCGACGTGATGGACAAGCTCGGATTACAGCGGCAGTTTCTCCCGCCCCGCATTCAAGCCATCACACAGGAAACGGTGACCATCGGACGCGCCATGCCGGTGCTCAGCGTGGACACCAAGGAGAGCGACACTCCGTTCGGCCTGATGATGGATGCACTCGACAGCCTTCAGCCGAACGAAATTTATCTTTGTACGGGCAGCTCGCCGGACTATGCGCTGTGGGGGGAACTGATGTCCATTCGCGCGATGCGCTGCGGCGCTGCCGGGGCCATCCTGGATGGATACACGCGGGACTTGCGTGGGATTCTCGAACTCGGCTTTCCAGTGTTTTGCTTTGGATCGTATGCGCAAGACCAGGGACCGCGCGGCAAAGTGGCCGAATACCGCTGCAGCGTGAAGATAGGCCAGGCGAGCATCGCACCCGGCGATATCCTTTTCGGCGATTGCGATGGAGTCTGCGTCATTCCCAAACAAGCGGAGGAAGAAGTATTCCTGGCCGCACTCGAGAAGGCGCGTGGGGAGAAGCACGTGAGAAAAGAGATTGAAGGCGGCATGCCGGCCAAAGTAGCGTTTGAGAAGTACGGGATTCTGTAGAATGTCCCCACCATGAAGATTCAAGGAAAGACAGCGATCATCACGGGCGGCGGTTCCGGGCTTGGGGCGGCCACCGCCCGCATGATCGCGGCGGCCGGCGGTAACGTGTTGGTAATCGATCGTCAGGAATCCGCTGCTCGCTTGGTGGCGGGCGAGCTTGGAGGCATCAGCTCCGGGGCCGACGTGACCAGCCCCGAGCAAATGGAAGCCGCCATCGAAAGCGCCCGCTCGAGGTTCGGAGCGGTCCACATCCTGGTGAACTGTGCGGGTGTAGGCGATCCGGCGCGAGTACTCGGCAAAGAAGGACCGATGCCGCTTGATAAATTCGCGCGCGTCATTCACGTCAATCTGACCGGTACGTTCAATGCGATCCGCCTTGCCGCGGCGGCGATGAGCCGCCATGAGCCGGATGAACAAGGTGAGCGCGGAGTGATTGTCAACACGGCGTCCATCGCCGCATTTGACGGGCAGATCGGCCAGGCGGCCTATTCGGCGTCCAAAGGCGGAGTGGTGGGGATGACGCTGCCGGTGGCGCGCGAGCTGGCGCGTAGCGGTATTCGCGTCTGCACGATTGCTCCGGGCATATTCGATACCCCCATGTTGGCTGGATTGAGTGATGACATTCGTGCCTCGCTGGGCGCGCAAGTGCCATTCCCGCCGCGGCTCGGCAGGCCTGACGAGTACGCGCACCTGGCGCGCGCGATCATCGAGAATCCGATGTTGAACGGCGAAGTGATTCGATTGGACGGGGCGCTACGCATGGCTCCGAAGTAATCTAGCGGATGGAAGCCAGCAGCTTTGCCAGGAAGGCGTCGAGTGCCTTCCCCTCGTACCAGCGCCAGACCACCACCAGTTGATGCTCCGGGTCGATCCATACGATATTGCCGCCGTTGCCGACCGCCGCAAAGCTTGTGCGCGGCGCGCTGGGCCATTGTTTGCCTCGTGTGTTGAGCCACCAGAGATACCCGTAGTCGGGACCCACGGGGCCAGGGGCGATGGAGGCATGAATCCACTTTCGCGAAAGGATCTGACGGCCATCCCATTTGCCGTCGCGTAACAGGAGCAGCCCGAACCGCGCAAGGTCCCGCGTGTTCATCTGAATGCCGCCACCCCAGCGCGTTCCGCCGGGAACGGACACCATCTGCTTGCCGTTGACTTCTGCCACAGAGTTCTCGTAGCCGAGCCATTTCCAGGTATCTGACGCTCCGATCAGATCCATCACGAGGCGCTTCAGCACTGCCGGTAGAGGCTCCTGCCAAATGCGCAGCAACGATACGGAGAAGCGATTCACGCGAACGTCGTTGTACTCGTAGTGGCTGCCTGGCTGCTTCAGAGCACGCGGCTTACGTTCTCCATTTCCAAACTCCTCCCGGCCGATGAAATCGTGTTTCTTGCCCCACGTTTCCCCCTCCCATTCGCTTACTTGCCGCAGATGGTGAACCCATGTGACCTTCGCATTGTGCGGGGAATCGTAGCCGCCGTCTTTTATCGATGCGCCAACCGGTTCGTTCACGTCGCGAATCATGCCGCGATCCACGGCCAGTCCACACACCACGGAGAGAAAGCTTTTCGCCGCGCTGTAGACAGGGTCGGGCTGTTGTGTCTCTCCCGCTTCCGCCACGATGTAGCCGTTGCGGACAATCATCAGGTTAGCCGGCGCGCGTTTCGCGGGGACCGGCCCGAGCGGCCGGCCAAAGGTGCGCACCTGATTCTTTTTAAAGTCCCAGCCGCTATCGTGAGTCAGCGCGAACGCGACCGCCTCCTGGAGCTTTGCTTTGTCGAAGCCGGTGTCATCCTTCTTCCATGACGGCCCGGATGGCGGATAGTACTGCGCCCAACTGAGCGCGGCAAAGAAAAACAAACTGATCCGTGCAGGCAAGTGAGTAGCGGCGGTGGCGGACATGAAAGTAGGCTACAAAGGACGGGACGCGGAAGCAAGTGAGCACAGGGGCGGAATCCTCGTGTGCGCGTGATTGAGCGCGACAGGCGCGGCTCGCCCGCGCCTTTCGTCCCAGGGAATCTTCCTGAGGTCTTGCGTCGCCGAAGCCGGCCGAGCGAACAGCAGAAGAGACAAATACGAATGCCCTCGGATGTCTCTCGATTCTCTAAGGACATACCATAAGAGAGACTTAGGGCAATTTTTAGCGAGCGGAAAGCTACACCCAAATGCGTGGCCGGACGATCAATACCGTATGAACGACAGGCGTTTGCAACCCCGTATGCTGTGTGCTGACCTGATCAATGTCCAATGGGTCGACGATTCCGGCCGCACCCGCCGGGCTGTGGCGAATCTCGAGGACATTTCATTATCGGGGGCCTGCCTCCAGCTCGATCAGCCAGTTCCGTTGAAAACCATCCTCCGCATCAACTATCCAAAGGGTCAGTTACTCGGGCTGGTGCGCTACTGTGTCTACCGCGAAATTGGCTATTTCCTGGGAATTCAATTCGAGGATGGCTCCGCATGGTCGCGCAAGCTCTTTAAGCCCCAGCATCTGTTCGATCCGAGACGCCTTACGCCTCGTTCCCGCGGGAGTGATGACGAACTTTCCCCGGCGTCCCTTCCCAACTAATAGGCAGCCAGCCAGCGTATTTTCTCAATCAACCCCGCGGCGTTTGGCAAATAGGCCTCTTCAAGCGAGGGGCTATAGGGAACCGGTATGTCCGGAGCAGCCATGCGCAGCACCGGTCCATCCAGGTCCTCGAAAGCTTTCTCGGTGATTCGGGCCGCCATTTCGCCGCCAAAGCCGCCTGTCAAGGTTGCTTCATGCAGCACAATCGCCCTGGACGTCTTACGCACACTGGCCAGAATGGTCTCTTCATCCAATGGAACGAGCGTACGCACGTCGATGATCTCCACCGACAACCCTTCTTTTTCCATCTGCGCAGCAGCGTCCGCCGCTACATGTACCATGGCGGAATAGGTGATGATCGACAGGTCGTTCCCCTCGCGAAAGATCTTCGCCTTGCCGATCGGCACCGTGTAATCATCCGTGCGCAGATCCTCTTTGATGCGGCGATACAGCGCCTTGTGCTCGAAAAAAAGCACCGGGTCATTATCTCGAATCGCGGACTTGATCAGGCCTTTGGCATCATTGGCCGTCGCCGGTAGTATCACTTTAAGCCCGGGAGTATGCGCAAACCACGCCTCATTCTGCTGCGAGTGGTAAGGCCCTCCGTGAATCCCGCCGCCGCAGGGAGCCCGTACCACGATCGGCGCCGGGGCTCCCCAGCGGTACCGGCATTTCGCTGCGAAATTGACAATCTGATCGAACCCGCAGGTGATAAAATCAGAAAATTGCATCTCCGCCACCGGACGTAATCCCATGAAGCTGGCGCCGATGGCGGCTCCAATGATCGCCGATTCCGCGATCGGCGTATCCACCACGCGCCGTTCTCCGAACTGCTCCATCAGGCCAGCCGTTACTTTGAAGGCGCCGCCATACACACCGATATCTTCTCCAATCAGGAAAACGTTCGGATCGCGCTCCATCTCCTCGCGGATCCCTTCCCGGATCGCCTCGACGTAGGTTGTCGCCATGGCTATGTCTCGTAAACTCCGTCGAGCAGTTCCGAGGGGTCGGGATGTGGACTCTGCTCCGCCCACTCGATGGCTTCATCGGTCAACCGGCGAATGCCGGCATGCAGCTCATCGATCTCCTGCTGTACGGCCAGCCCCTCACTCAGCATCTTCCGCTCGAGCCTTTTGATGGGACACATGCCGGCCCATTCCTCGAAGAGATGCTTGGGGACGTACTCTGCCGGATCGTGCGCGGAATGCCCGGTCATGCGAAATGTCTTGCATTCGATCAGATAAGGGCCGAGTCCGGATCTGGCGTGCTCCGCCGCACGCACCGTCGCTTCATGGATCGCAAAAACATCATTGCCATCCACGATCTCCGACGGCATCCCGTACCCGGGAGCACGATCCGCCACATTGCGGCAAGCCATTTGTTTGCTTAGCGGAGTGGAATAGGCGTATTGATTGTTGTTGCAGATCAGCACCAGCGGCACCTTCTGCACGGTGGCGAAATTGATCCCTTCATGCCAATCGCCGCGGCTGGTGGCCCCATCGCCGAAATAGACGAAAACCACATCGTCTTTGCCTTGATACTTGATGGCGAGGGCGGCGCCGGCGGCCACGGGAATGCTCGCCGCCATGGCGCTGATGATGGCGACAAGCCCTTTCGAGAGGTCGCCCATATGCATATTGCCGTCGCGGCCCCGGGTCAGTCCGTCCATACGGCCCATGTACTGCGCGAAGACCTGACGCGCTGTGATGCCCCGAATGAAAAAAAGCGCGAGATCGCGATGGGACGGAAAAAATATGTCGCCAGGCCGAGCCGCCAATCCTGAAGCAACGGGAATCGCTTCCTGTCCCCGGCCTACGTATACTCCTCCCAAAATCTTGCCCTGCCGGTAGAGACGGCGTTCAATACGCTCTTCCACCTCTCTCATGAGCGCCATGTAATAGAGGAATTGACGGGAAAGTTCGGCCTGCGCCTGATCAACCTTTACTGCTTCAAGCTTTACGGCTGGCATGGTGCTTTTTGCCCAAACAGATAAGTATAACAGGTGGCGGCGTGCAACAACCCAGGATTTCACGAACCGCTTTGCCGCTACTCCCCCAAAAACATTTCTTGAATGATTTGTTTGGCGTGTTCAGCCAACGCTTCGTCCCTAATCTTTTCTTAGGCTCTGAAGTCTCGGACCTCGGTGGGGGCGATAGCCGGCGCGAGCTCGCCGCAACCCTTCCGCGCCGGTCCGATAGCCCGGGAAAGATCGGTCAGTTACCTTCCGCCTTATACATGTAGGCAATCCCAGCTTTGTACAGCAGCAAATTCGGCCCTTCTTCGCGATTGATCTTCAGGCAAGTCTTGTCGTACCACTCGATATAGCCGTGGATGGTTTCTCCGCCCTTCAGTACAAAGACCATGGGAGTCTTCGTCTGCATCTGTTTTACGTAATAGAAATTCTCGGCGTTCGTTTGATCGGGCGGCACCGGCTTCTTCTGTACGCGGTTTTTATCCATTTTTTCTTTCAGCTCGTTAAGTTGCGGACGGATGAGCCTTCGATTGCCCGTCTCCATTCCGGGTCTCCTTGAGGATTTGAGTTGAGCCTTCTTCGGAACCGCCGCGGGATGGTGGGATCGCAAAGAAGATGTGCACGGATTCTTAGGTTCAGTGATAGCATAGCCGGGCTCAGCAGGCAAGCTGCGCGCCCCGGGCCCAGAACGTGGATTGATCACCCAAGCTTGCATTCGCTACGCTGAGAGATCCTCAAGATGCATGAACTGTTCATCACGCTTGCGAATGGCTCCACCCGCGTGCAGAGGCTGCAGGACCGTCCCTTAGCAATTGGACGCGATCCGGCTTGCGAGCTGGCTTTCCCCGACGATCCCGAGCTATCCCGCAAACACATGTTGCTTGAACGCGAGGGGGAGCAATGGACCGTGCGCGACCTCGGAAGTACGAATGGCAGCCGCATTAACGGCGTGCCGTTGGTTCACCGCCACTTTCTCAAGTCCGGGGATCGCATATCCGCGAGCCAAGTCACCTTCGAATTCCGTAAGCCGCAGGCGCCGAGCCACACCGTGATGTTTGAGGCCGCGCGCCCCGATTCCAACAATCCCGGCACCGTCGCCATCCATCTGAAGGACGTGCTGGAGGCCAGTGTCAGCGCGAAACCTTCCGCCCCCTATGCCTCAAAACAATGGGTGAGCCCGCTGCAGGCGCTGATTCGTGTGGGCCGCGAACTGGCCGTCCGGCGCCAGTTGGGTGAAATGTTCCCGGTGATTCTCGACCTCGTGCTCGAAGCCGTCAACGCCGAGCGCGGCGTCTTGCTGGTTATGGAGGGCGAGGCACTTACGGAAAAGGCCTCGCGGGGCGGGGAATTCCGCATCAGCACCACCGTGCGCGATCGGGTGGTGAACGGACGCGAATCGTTGTTGATTCAGAGCATCGCGGAAACACCGGGCTTCAAAGAACGCAAGAGCATCGTATTGCAGGGGGTACGATCGCTGATGGCGGTTCCCCTGCAAACCGATGAGCGGGTCATCGGCCTCCTCTATGTGGACGCTCTCAATTTTCTGCGCCGCTTCTCGAATGACGATCTCAATCTTCTGACCGTGATGGCGAATGTGGCCGCGATCCGCATTGAACGCGAGAGACTGGCGTTGGTGGAGGAGACCCAACAGCGGCAGGCGATGGAACTGGATCAGGCCGCGGAGATTCAGAAGCGTCATTTACCCCAATGTCCACCGTTATGGCCTGGCCTGGAAGTGGCCGGCCTGCATAATCCGTGCCGTACCGTAGGTGGCGATTACCACGATTATCTACAACTTCCGGACGGACGTCATGGAATCATCGTTGCCGATGTGGCCGGTAAGGGAATGCCCGCCGCCCTGATGATGATGACTCTGCAGGCGCGTGTCCAGACGTTGATTGAAACCACTCGCAGCATTGCGGAATTCAGCAGCCGGTTGAATCGCAATATGCACCTGACCTGCGCCCCGAACCGCTTTGTCACGGTGTTTGCCTCGGCATTCGACCCCGCCACAAACATGCTTTCCTACACCAATGCCGGCCATAATCCGGGATTGCTCCTCCACGCCGATGGAGCCGTCGAACAGTTGACCGTAGGGGGCATGTTTGTCGGACTCATTCCGCTTCTTACGTATCAGGAGATCGAGATCCCGTTACTCGAAGGCGATCTTCTCGTGCTCTATACCGACGGTATTACCGAGCAGGAAAATCTCGCGGGGGAAGAGTTCGGCATGGACCGCCTGGCGGATGCGCTGCGCGAAAATCGTGGCCGTCCGCTGGATGCGCTCCTGGATGAGGTGCAGCGAGCGGTCACTGTTTGGACGCAAGGCGTTCCCGTGGCCGATGATCAGACGGTGGTGCTGGTGCGGCGCCGGCCGGTGTCCTGACAGAAGATTGCACGGTTTCCTGTGCAGCGCCGTCAAGCCTTGGCAGAGGTAATGTGATGTCGCCCTGGACGATTGGCATCCTGCTGATGCCCTTACTCGCCGCGCAGGACAGTAATGAGCGGGTCTTCCCCTTCACGCATGCGGAAACACCACAAAGTTTTCAGGAAATCGCCACCGTGATCCGGGTCATGGCGGACGGTCTCCATGTCTCCGTCGATGATGCTCAACGGAGACTCACGGTGCGTGGTTCTACCGATCAGATGGCGATGGCCGCGTGGCTGTTCCGCGAACTCGATACGGTGGTCACTCCGCAACCGCCAGACATCGTCAAACACGAGTATCGGGTTCCTGGCGGTAATGACGATGTCATTCGAGTCTTCTTGCTGAACCCGAATCTGCCCGTGCAGGAATTGCAGGAGGTGGCAACACTCATACGCGCCATCGCAGAGATACGGCGGGTGTTTGTTTATAACGGGCCCAGAGCGCTCGCCCTTAGAGGGACCGCCGGCCAGATGGTGCTCGCCGAATGGCTGGTGAACGCGTTGGACAAACCTTCTAAAACCGAATTCCGCCTCAGCGGTACGAATGACGATCGGGTGCGGGTATTTCATCTCGCCCATGCCGGCACGATCCAGGAATTGCAAGAGACGGCGACCTTGATTCGCGCCACTTCGGAAGTTCGACGGCTGTTCACATACAATGCCCCGCGCGCCATTGCGATACGCGGGACAAGCGAGGAACTCGCGCTCGCCGTCTGGCTCGTGGATGAATTGGACAAGCCGCTTGATCCGCAAGCGGCGCCCAGGAAATCTTCCGGCTATCATTATGCCGCCGGTGGCCTGGAGGGCTTTGTCCGGATCTTCTACTTACCCGATACACCCACGGCGCAGAGCTTTCAGCAGGCAGCCGTACAAATCCGCGGAGCCACAAAGATCCGGCGCGTATTCACCTACAACAAATCTCGGGCGCTCACGCTCCGTGGAACCTCCGAACAGATCGCCATGGCGGAGCAATTGATTAAGGAACGGGCTAAGGAGCGCTAGCCGATGGGCATCACCTTACCCCCCAGCCCTTGCGGCGTCACGCTGAACTCCACCAGTTTCGTGGGATCGTAAGCGCTTTCCATAAAGAAGCTCTGGATCGGCCCGAAGAACTGGGTGATCTCCTGAGGTGTGCAGGAAGGGAGATAAGACTGCAACAGCCGCGGATCGTAGTACCGGAAGAAAAATTTCTTGCCCTCTTCGGTTTGCATCAACAGGAACTGGCGCAAATGTTTCCGCACTTCGCCGAACGGATGACTACAGGTGAAAAACAACGTCCAGTGTCTGGACCAGCCGTCGTGTACCAGCTTGGGCAATAACGGGGAGGTGGCGGGGATGTATGCCAGATAAACTCCCGGCGGCATCTGTTCCCCTTGCGTGAGGCCGTCCGCCAGGTATTGATACACCTCGCCCGATCCCAGCAGATAGTGCGGCACGCGCTCCTCCAGGGTCGCGTTGAGGATGGCGTAAAGAGGCGCGGTTTGAAACTGCAGATATTTCACCACCACATGCTGGGCGGGTGTGAGCACCACCGGTTCCAGTTCTCTCAGGGCTTGTGGGGGCGTATCAAAGTCGCTGAGCTTTGGCGCTGCGAACAGCACCGTCGACGAGGACCGGTCCATCGTGAGCGTGTTTGAATTCTCGCCGCGGACCTTGAACCGCGTCTGCCCCGCGGAGATCTGATCGCCTTCCGATACCGCCTGGTGCAGCACTTTATTGCCATTCACCCAGGTGCCGTTGCTGCTGTTGCAATCCTTGAGCACGCAGCCCTCTTCGCCGCACTCCACCTGAAAGTGCATGCCGGACAGAAAGCTGTCGTGCGGCAGCATCAACTGCGACTTGGCGGTACGGCCAACGGAAACAACCTCGCCGGGGTTCAGTTCCACCGTGCGGCCCGCCAGCGGCCCATCCAGAATTTCGAGGACGAATCGCATCGACTATCTCTTATCGAGTTTCCGTTACTTCGAGCGTCTGGTCAACCTTGGGGCTCGAAACCCGCTGGACCGCGCCCCCCGGCCAGCGGACTTCGACGCGGGTAACCTGTACGCTCTGCCCGAGGCCGAAAGTCAACGCCAGATCGCTCTGGGAACAATAGCTCGACCCGCTGTGCACCGTCCGCCACTGGCTGCCCGAGGCAGTTTCGACGCGCACCACCGCCCCAATGCCGCTGCGGTTCGATCGTGTGCCCGTTAGTTTGACCCTTAACCAGTGGTTCCGGTTGCCGCCATCGTTGCGCAGTAAGACCGCCGGCCCACCGTTCGTGGAAATCAGCAGATCCAGGTCCCCATCGCGGTCAAAGTCGGCGTAGGCGGCCCCTCGCGCTACCAGCGGTTTCGCGAAGTCCGAACCGGCGGATTTGCTGGCATCTTCAAATTGGCCCTTACCCACATTGCGGAACAGCAGTGGCGATTGGCGGAATTTCACCTTCGGCTGCACCCGTTCAATCTCGGCGTCCAGGTGGCCATTGGCGCAGAAAATATCGAGCCGTCCATCCAGATCGAAATCGAAGAAGAAGGTGGCGAAGGTCAGATTCAACAAGCTTGCTCTGCCCACGGTGGAGCGCGGCGCTTCATCCACAAACAGCCCATTGCCCTCATTGCGGTAGAGGCCCAGCATCTGGTTGGCAAAATTCCCCACCAGCAGGTGTGGGCGGCCCGAGTTGTCGTAGTCGGCGGCGTCCGTGCCCATGGCGCCCCTGGCTACTCCGTCTTCGCCGAACGCAATGCCGGCGGTGAGGCCGGTTTCCGTGAACGTGCCGTTGCGATTGTTTCGGTAAAGCTTGTTCGGCTGTGTGTCATTGGCGACGAAGATGTCGGACCAGCCGTCGGAATCGAAATCCAGCACGGCGATTCCAAGCGACTTGCTCTTCGGATCGGCAACGCCCGCCTTCTCGCCCACGTCTTCAAACTTCCCGCTGCCCAGATTGCGATAGAGCCTGGCGGGTACCCCTTTGTAAGACTCGGGCGTGCAGTAGGATTTGGAAGAGCCGTCGAGCGAGCAGAATAAATCCTGCTTGGGACTCCACTGCACGTAGTTGGCGACGAACAGATCCACTTTGCCATCGCGGTCGTAATCGAGCCATGCGGCGCTGGTGCCGAAATTGGCGTTGCGGATGCCGGAAGCCTGGGTCGCGTCGCGAAAAGTCCCATTGCCTTCATTGTGGAAGAGGCGGTCGCCTTCGAGCGCCGTAATGTACACGTCCTCCCGGCCGTCGTTATCGTAATCGGCAATGGCCACGCCGAGGCCATACATCTCGACATCGAGGCCGCTGCCCGCGGTGATATCCGTAAACGAGCCGTTGCGATTATTGCGGTACAACCGGTGCAACGATCTGGCTGCCTTCGGAGACCAGCTCCTGCTATTGATCAGCAGGATATCCGGCCACCCATCCCCATCCGCATCGAGGAAAGCGCAGCCGGACCCGAGCGTCTCGGGCAGCCACTTCTTACCGGAATTTCCGTTGTGATGGACAAAGTGGATGCCGGCCTGCCGGGTGACATCCGTGAATTTCACCTGTGCGGCCAGGGCGGCGGCCAGGAGCAGACTAAGGCACGCTTTCATGCTCGTGAATGGCCTGCCTTTCATTGTTATCCTCGGGGCTCAACTGGCGCGGCTTTGCGGTGATGGTCTGCGCCGATTCATCGGCTTTGAAGCGGCGGAAGAGCTTGGCATGATATTCGGCCTTCGCCGCATCGTTCAGGCCGCGATAGGAAAGCATCAGGTTGTAGTGAGCTTGCAGGTCCTCCGCATCCACACGTAGCACGCGCTCCAGCATCCCGGTCGCTTCCGCATACTGGCGTCTCAGGAACAGCAGCCTCCCAAGCTGATTGAGTACCACCCGATCCTCCGGGTACAGCGCTTCCGCTTTGCGCAGACTCGCAATGGCCGCATCATAGTTGCCATCCGCCTTCTCCACCATCGCCTGGAAGAAGTGGATCCGCGCCAGCTTCGGATTCAGCGTCTGTGCTCTCTGAAGGAGCGGCTTGGCGGCCTCGGTCTCGCCTTCCTGGATCAGCGCCCGGGCGGCGTTGAGCGGTCCATCCGCGTAATCGGGTTTCGCTTCCATTACTTTGCGGAAGGCATATTCGGCGCCCTTGAGGTCTCCTTGCAGCAGCAGACCGATGCCCCAGTCATTCCAACGCTCGTAATCGGCGGCTTGCACATTCTGCTTCCATTCGGCGGCCGGTCCCAGATTCAGCTTCGCCTCTGCTTTTGCCAGCACGATGATGGGCAACTGCGGAATACGATCCTTGATGGCGCCGGAAACATTGCGGGGAATGTTCGCCGGTAGAAAAGCAAACTCGCGGCTGTCATGATTCAGACTCACGAGACTTGCCTCCTGTCCTGGCTTGGGCTGGCCGGCATACACGAACTGCGTGTAATACCACGAAAACTTACGATAGTTCAGCTTTGCCTGCAGCGTGATGGGACCCTTGGCATCCGGCGGAATCCGCACCCGGAAGTGCGCAGTGTCCGCTGCGCCCGGTGGAATCAGCCGCACGTAAAGCACGCTTCTGGTCTGCCACGCGTTCCGCTTGTTGATGGGATTTCCTTCCCCATCCAGTTGGTAGGAGCGGTAGAAGTGCGCGCCTTTCTCTACGGGTCCGCGGCCATCGTCTTCCACCTTTCCGCTCCAGAAGATTCGCTTGCCGGTCGCGTCTTTCCCTTCCAATTCCAGCCAGACGTCGAATGCGTCCACGGTGCCGCCAGGAAAGAAGTGGCCGATTTTACGGGTCCGAACCACCACATCCACTCGTGCCGTGGAACCGGGCTTGAACGGCACGCCGGCCTTATCGAGCGGAGCCGCCACCTGCCCGACCTCGCGCAGAAACATTGGAGTGGCGGCCTCGGCTTCCTCGCCCACAGCGAACGCCGACATGGCGGCAGGTTCCATCGTGCGCCGCAGCATCTTCACCTCAGCCTTGGAATCCTGCACAGGACTGGCCGCGAAAATATCCACCGTGATGAATCCCGATTGCAGAAATCTGGTGGTGGCATCGAGTTGCGCCTGATCGTGATTTACGAACGGCACCGCCGTGTTGGCTCCAGGAAACCGGTGCGAATGCACCATACCATCCCGGTTGCCGGGATCCCGGGACGGCACCCTCGGCATGTGGCAGCCGCCGCAGGTAGCACTCTGCGGCGGGTAGTAGAAAGACCGGGCCCCACGGCCGGAAACACCGCTTGCCTGCCAGTTGTCGTAATCGTTAAAGCCGCGAATCCAGCGATAGTTGTTCACCGGCACATCCAGGTGTACCTTGTGGCAGGACGCGCAGAATTCGGAATTATCCTTGTGTATCGGCTTCAGGAACGTGCGCCGGTGCGGCTCCGGATTGAGATACGTAAGGAACTTGTCGAACGCCTGAACATACCTGTTCTTGTTCGCGGCGATCTTGTGCAGCCAGTTGTACTCGAGCGTAAAGCCGGCATTGCCCATCGTGTCATGCACCGCCACGATGGAGTGGCAGGAAACGCAGGCGAGTCCGGCATGAGCCTGCGGCGTGTCGATCTGCTCTTTGATCGGCTTTTCCCAACGGCCGTTGAAGAACACGGCATGATCGTGACAGGAGGCGCACCAGCGGCTCGGCTTGGTGGTGCCCTGGATATCCTGCATGTACTCGACCGACTTGCGGTAGAACTGATTGTTGAAGCTGGCGAAGTGATGCACGGAGCTCTTCCACTGCTCATAGATGTCCTTGTGGCACGTGCCGCACTGTTCAGAATCCATGAAGTAATCGGACGGCACCAGGCCAACGTTTGTCCGGGCGGAGGACGGCCAGAAGTGACCGCGCGGCCCTTCACCCTCTTCCTCCATGGAAGTGGGAGTCAGAGCGGTATTCCGAATGACGCCCGGTTTCTGTGGTGTGAGGCGGAAGCCAATGGCGAGGACCAGTACGGCGAGCGATGCGAGCACAGCTTTATTCCGAAGTTGCGTCCAGAGAAAGAGAACGCCCGCCACACCGAGTATCACGTGCGAGTAAAGTGCCCAGCGGTGATCGAACGTGGCCCCACGGATTGCCAGATACAAACCGGTCAGCGCGGCGGTGAGAACAAGCCGTAGGCCGGTGCCGGATCCGCCCTTTACCACCTTCACGGCAAACAAAACGCCCAGGCCGATGTGTAGAAGCACGTTGGCCATATAAAAGATGGTGGCCGACGGGAGCGCGGCAACATAGGCCGCGTTCAGCAACAACCAGACTGTAAGTGCGGTCATGGCGCGATGGACCTTAGCAATCGTAGCGCGGGACGGGTGTTGTAGGTCGTGCGATACCCGCTGTGCGCCGCATCCCGCGGATAAGCTTCGCCGCTTCCATAAGGATATTGCCTCATCGCGTGGAACGGCAGCGGCTCCACCGATTGCGAGTGCGCCGTATTGGCGTCGCTATCCTTGGCCCAGCCATCCACCAACAGCAGGAAGTCGCGCTTCCAACCCCTGGGCGGCGGCGGGGCCGCCGGAAAGCGCACACGCACTTCATCGCCCGCGCCCATGATGACAAACATATCCTCCTCCCGTGCCAGGAGGGCCTTCACGTCTCCGTAACGTGTGTAATTGCCGGATGTCGGATTCCATAACGACGTGGCAGCCGCTGGTTGGTAGAGGAAGTGCTCCGGCTGGAGCCGCTCGGGATGAATGACGGTCTTCGAGAACCCGTGGAAGGCGAGCTGAGCCTCAGATGCATCGAGATGCTGCAAGCGTGTTTGCACGGGCACGGATTCGCCCAGAAAAATCTCGTCCCAGTACACGCACAGATTGGTCACAATACGCACCTGGCGGGAAGCTGAAAGAAACTTTCCTGAAAGATCGACAGCGATCGTTTTCCTTTTACCGGAAGGGATTCCCATGTCATCAATTACGGTCCGCCATCCTCCGGCCGCGTCACGCACCTGCAGGTAGGGCGGTGTCAGTTGCTTGCCCGGCTCCTGCGATTGCTTGAGGAATGTGCTGCCGTCCGCCCAGTCCACCCATCCCGTCAGAACGAGAAATGCGCCCTGATTCGGGGCCTCCAGGCCGAAATCCAGATCTACGGTGTGCATCCCGGCGGTGTTCAGCATGGTGCGGGAAAAGGCGGGCTTGTTGCTGCGTACTGGATAGATGCGGCGCTGCGTTTGAAAGAGTTTGAACTCCGGGTACGGAGGCGACTTCCATTTGTCATTGGAGTACACTTCCGTCCCCGCCGGATGATCCACGGTGATCAGCTTCAACTGATCGAGATAGGTGACTTCGGCCAGTTCTTCCGTGATCCGCAGATCATAAAATCCCTCGCGCTCTTTAAGGGCTGCGCCCGGGATCGAGACATACTCGTCATGGTCGGTAGGGAAGTACTTGCCGTCCCCGGCGCTGGCGCCAAGCGGCGCAACACCCAATACATCGGTGAGAAACGTGAATTGATGGCCGTCCCAGGTGAAAATCATCGGGCAGGAACCCGATAGCCGCGGAGCCTCTTTATACGTGACGGCTCTGCGGGGAGCCTGTCTGGTCTCATTCTGTATGAGGCCATTGGGCCAGGTGATGCGCACCGTGTCGATCTGGGCATAGCTGCCAAGACCGAACACCAGCGGATAGCCCTCGTAAAGTTGCTTCTGATAATGGCGTCCGGCTTTCACCTCCACTTCCGCCCCCGGGGCCAGCTTGAGATTCTTGACGCCTGTCAGATTGGTCGAGAACCAGCGGTTCCTGCTGACGGTCCCATTGACGTGAAGGTAAACGCCGTTTGCATCGAAGGAAATGGCATCGGGACGGCCATCGCTATTGAAATCCGCGGTAGCCGCTATAGCCTGCAGTCCCTCCGCCGGCCGCGCCGCGCCACCCACGGAATAGACCGTCGCTCCGCTACATACCTCCGTTGCGCCGAGGTTGTTGAAGTCGCAGAACAGCCCGTGGGTGATTCCAGGCGCCGGGTGTTCCGTCCAATCTCCCTGCCGGTTCGCCAGCAGGTGAAACTTGCCGCCGGCGGAAAAAGCGAGATCCAAAGCACCGTCGTGGTTCCAGTCCCTCGCCTGCACCGCGTGCGCATCAGCGGGAACCGCTGGAAAATCCCGCGCCTCGTACTTCCCCGCAAGGCGGTCGGCGTAAAGGACGGCGGAACGATCGCGATAAACGATCAACACATCATTCGCCTTCGTATCCGGTGTTACACGGAAACGGAGCCCATCCGTGGCGTCTCCGGTTACAAACGGAAAGTCCGTTGAGCGATCCACGAACCCTCCGGTTCCCTGGTTGCGCAGCAACAAGTGCTTCCCATTGCCGATCAGCAGTAAGTCGAGATCATAATCATGGTCATAGTCGAACCAAATAGCTTTGTTGAACTCCCCCGTTGCGAGTGGCTGAGCGGCCTTCTCGAAGCGTCCCTTGCGATTCTTCAACAACTCTGCCGCGCCGGACGTGAGCATGCATAGGTCGGGGAATCCGTCATTATCCATGTCCCCCGCGGTAAAGGATTTGCCCCGCTGGAATTCCGGCACGGCAACGGGAACAGAGCCGCCGCGGTAGAGCTGCCCGCCGATCAGCAAATCCGGTTTGCCATCGCCGTCGAAATCGAACACGATGGCCTGAGGCGGACTTGCAAGGCCAGGGCCAATCCTGCGCTTCGAAAACCGCGGCGGCAGGATTTCCAATGGCGGCGGCGACGGATCGATCGGGTCGTAAAGCTCCGCAAAATCGTTCCACTCGATGTCCTCCGTGGTTCCGGACACTTCCTGGGCCTTCTTCAACGCCTGAAACTGCGCGAGTTCTTTGGCGGCTTCCTCGCGATTGCCCGCCAGCCGGAAGGCGTTGTAAAGCTGGAACCGCGGAGCCGCCAGGGCCGGGTTCAGTTGAGCTGCCTTCTGAAAACACTCCAGCGCTTGCGCCGGCTTACCTTGCAACTTATACACCGCGCCCAGGTTGTATTGAGACACCGCATCGCCGGGAACAAGCTGCACCATTCGTTCCAGAGTCGCGGCGGCCTGGTCAGTTTCGCCGTTCCTTTTATGCGCGATGCCAAGATTAAACCACGTATGAGGCAGCTTCGGGTCACGCGCCTGCACTCGCTTCAACTCGGCGATCGCTTCTACGGTCCTGCCCGCGCGAAGCAAAGCCAAGCCGTAGTTTAAGCGCTCCCGATTCGAATCCGGAGCGAGATCCAGCGCCTTCCGCAGTTCTTCCACGGCCTGGAGCTGGGTAGCCGGATTCTCGTAAAACGCCTTTCCCAGATTGCGGTGCTGCCACAGTTGGTCCTCTTTGCTGGTCTGCAGAAACAAAGAAAACCAAAGCAAAGCCAATCTTGCCATTATTCAAGTCCTAGTAAATGTAGCGCGCGCCTCACCACCGGATCGCGCCCGAGTTCCACCTCATCCCCTTTTTCCACTCCGGCCGCCTGATTGAGGATTTCCTGCTTCAGCCGCGCCGTGATCCAGTCCCGCTCCCGGGACCATTCACTAAGGCCGGGCTGAATCTTGCTCTCGGATAGAAACACTTTCAGCTCATCGAGCAGGGCGGGAGTCACTTCAAACTTCTCATCCGCTTTGTTCCTAAGGAGATAACTGGTGGCGAAGGTGGTAAGGATGGCGCCGCCGTCAACTACGGATCGGAAACGGTTGGAGCCTTCCGGAAGCACCACTTCATCGGGTTGAATGCCGCCTCCGCCGCGGACCGTGCGCCCCTTGGAGGTCTTATATTCCGGCTGCTTCACATGCGTCACCTCGTCGAGCAGCCCACCGCGCAGCGGATGCTGGATGGAACGCCCGCTGGGAGTGTAGTAATAGGCGGTGGTGAGGGCGAGGCCGCTCGACGAGGATAAGGGATAAACACCCTGCACCAGTCCCTTGCCGAAACTGGATTCGCCCACTACGGCACCGCGATCGTGATCCTGAATCGCTCCTGCAACAATTTCAGAAGCGCTGGCCGACTTGCCGTTAATGAGAACAGCAACCGGGAAATGGAAGGGTTTCGCCTTATCGGAAACCTTGATTTCCTCAGCCTCTTTAGAGCGTCCGCGCACCGTGAGGATCTTCGTGCCGGGTTTCAGAAACAGGCTGCACACATCCAGCGCTGCCGGAAGCACACCGCCCGGATTGTTGCGCAGGTCCATCACCAGACCCTTTAGTTTATCCCCGCCGAGAGTCTCGATGGCCTTCTGTAACTGCGGCCCCGTCTCGGCCTCGAAGCTGGTGATGCGGACATACCCGGCCCCCGGCCTGAGCGCAAAGGCGCGATCCACGGCAGGGGATGCAACTTCCTCCGGCGTCAGCGTGAAGCTCAGCAGGCGAGCGTTGCCCGGCCGCTTCACTTCCAAACGCGCCTGCTGCTGGCGCGTCATCGACAGGACCTCCACCAGTTGTTCCATATCCAGCCGCGCCAGCGGGATGTTATTGATCGCCACGATCTCGTCGCCCGCGGAAATCCCCGCTTTCGCCGAGGGCGTGCCGGGAATCGTCTGGAGAAAAATCACTCTTCCGGGAAGTACGGAAACAACGCTGCCAAAGCCCTTCTTGGTGCTTTTCTCAAGTTCCTTCAACTGCTCAAATTGAGCGGGGTCGAAAAATATGGAGTGCGGATCCAGGCGGCGCAGCATCCCCGGAATGGCCCCCTGATAGATCGCCTGCTCCGGGTTGACCGGATCCGCCGCTTCCGTATCCGCGATGATAAACACATCGACGAAGCGTTTTAAGGATTTATCGAGTTCGCCCACATCGTCGGCCAACAGAAACAGAAAGGCGGGCAGCAGCGTGAACATCACAGAGAATACCGCAGTGCCTTTCTTATCTCGTGCCGGGACAGGGCGAGCTCAATCAACCTGTCCACCAGCTTCGGCATGGGTAGGCCGCTATGTTCCCACATCTTGGGGAACATGCTGATGGACGTGAATCCGGGAATGGTGTTGATCTCGTTCAGAAAAAGCTGATTCGTCGCTGCCTCCAGCAAAAAATCGACTCGCGCCATGCCTTCGCACTGCACCGCCTTATACGTTTCCACCGCCAGCCGCCGCAACTCCGCGGTTGTGGCTTCATTCAGCACGGCGGGCACGATGCATTGCGCTTTATCGAGCAGGTATTTGTCCTCGTA
Organism: Bryobacteraceae bacterium; assembly: GCA_035526195.1. GTDB lineage: Bacteria > Acidobacteriota > Terriglobia > Bryobacterales > Bryobacteraceae > CADEFT01. The sequence goes on along the minus strand of DATLCW010000009.1, from coordinate 15,448 downwards.
GTCGTAGAATTCCTTGGACGGAACGATCTCGCACGGATACGATGCTTGCGGGTCCTCATTCCCCAGGACGGCGCACTCCAGTTCACGCCCGATGATGCCGCGCTCCACAATGATCTTGCGGTCAAACTGGGCCGCGAACTTCATCGCAGCCTCCAGTTCCGCGCGGGTCTTGGCCTTGGAAATGCCGACGCTTGACCCCAAATTGGCCGGCTTCACAAACAGGGGAAACTGAAAATGCTTCCAGGGTTCCGCCGCGTCGATGTCGTGGGCCGCCAGTGTGATGTAGTCGATGATCGGGATGCCGCGCTCTTTGCAGAGGCGTTTCATCGCCTCCTTGTCCATAGAGGCGGCGGAGGCAAACACTCCCGCGCCCACGTAGGGAAGCTCCGCAAGTTCCAGAAGTCCCTGCACGGTGCCGTCTTCTCCGAACGTGCCATGCAGTATGGGAAATGCGACATCAATGTGCGCATTGGCCCCGGGCTCGGGCTGAATCGGCTTCGGAGACCAGCGGCCTTCTTTCGAGATCAGGTAGTGCAGCACATGGTAGCGCTCGGGGTCCAAGGCTTCCATGATGGCTTTCGCCGAGCGAAGCGAAATTTCATGCTCGCCGCTGCGCCCCCCGTAAATAACTGCCACGCGTAGTTTCAAAGGATCCTCTTCCCCAGAGCGGACGCGGCGAGTTCCACCGCCAGTTCCGCCGTGCGGTTTCTTTCGTCAATCACCGGGTTCACCTCTACCATGTCGAGCGAAAGCATGCGGCCGGAATCGTTGATGATCTCCATCGCCAGATGCGCCTCGCGGTAAGTGAAGCCGCCGCGCACGGGCGTACCGACACCGGGTGCGAACTGTGGGTCGACCGAGTCCATATCGAAGGAAAGATGAAAGCCCTCCGTTCCGTCGCAGGCGATGGAAATCGCTTCCTCTATTACAGCGCGAAGTCCCCGCTCATCGATATCGCGCATGGTGAAGGCGTGTACGCCGGACTTCTTCACATGCGGCCTTTCAAGCTGGTCCACGTCACGGATGCCGACCAGAGCGACTTTCTCTGCATCCACCTTCGGAGCGAAGCCGTTCAGCTTTGCAAGCTCCGGCGGGCCCAGGCCGATGATGCAGGCCAGCGGCATGCCGTGAATGTTGCCGCTCGGCGAGGTCTGCGGAGTGTTCATGTCGGCGTGAGCGTCAATCCACAATAGCCCGATGCGCATCTTCTTTCTGCGGTAATGACGCGCCACGCCGGAAACCGTTCCGATGGCGAGCGAATGATCGCCACCGAGGATCAGCGGCACTTGTCCCGATCGCAGCGCCTTTTCCACCGTGGCCGCCAGTCTGCTGCAGGTGAGGGCGATTTCCGTGAGGTAGCGCGCGTGAGAATGCCCGGTGGGAATGCTCTCCGCCTGCTTCACTTCGACGTTGCCGAAATCCTGCACCTGATAGCCCAGGCTGGTGAGGCGGCTATCGAGATTCGCCACGCGAATGGCCGACGGTCCCATGTCGACGCCACGCCTTCCCGCCCCAAGATCCAGCGGGGCCCCAATCACAGCGATCCGCGAGCAACGCATCCAGATCTTAGTGTAGCCCCGGCCGCGCCGCTACTTCTCCGGCTCGGCCAGCCAGATGTTGCTTCGACGGTTTGCCAAGGGCAGGTAGAGATAGCCGGGCGCCAGCCCATAGCCAATGGCTGCGCCGTCCGCCACTTGCAGGTCCTCGTGAAAATGGCGTACCGCGAACGCTGCTCCTTGCGGCCGCATATCCGCGCCGAGACGTTGCGCATAAAGACACTGAAAGTTATCGGATGACGAGTAATAATAGAGGATGTCTCCGCCGGGCCCCCAGAACGGCTTGGCGTTGTACGAGTCCGGAGTAACGCGGATCCAATCCTTTTCCGCGGCGTACGCAGGCCCGACCGGCGCAATAAACAGCGGCTGGATGCTGGCGGACGTCACAAGCTTGATCGCGATCCAACGCCCGTTGGGCGAGACCACGCCATCGTGGAGGGGATACTTCGAATGCGCCGCCAGCGGGCTGGACTTCCCGCTGGCAACGTTGAGCGCGTCAAATCGCTGAGGATCGCCCGTAGCGATGACCACGGACTTGCCGTCCGGAGCCCAGTTCAGGATGCTGAGATTGGTAAAGTCATCGCACTTCTCGCACAGCTTACGCTCCGGGCCCGCCGGCATCGGCCAGACCAAGCTCGAAAGCTTTCCTTTTTCCGTTCGCAAGAAAACGAGTTGCGAACCATCCGGGGAGATGAGCCCGCGGCGCTCCGATGCCTGCGAGGCAACGAGCGGTGTCTCCGCGCCGGAGCTGAAATCCTTGAGCCAGATGTCGTCCGAGCCGGAGCGGTCGGATACGTACACCAGTTTGGACCCGTCGCTGGTCAGATTTGGATAACGGACGCTGGCGCCATCCGTCACAACCGGAGTCAAATCGCCGGGTGACTTGCCTTGCCCGGCGTCGAGATTCATCCGATAGAGCGACACGGCGCCGGTACCTGTGGAGTAAGGGATGCGCCCATCGAGCGAAGGCGGCCCGGGGAATTCGCCGGAACCTGCCGTTACCCTTTGAGAAGAACCACGCAACGCTCCAGTCACGCGGTCCATGGAGAACAGCCACGTACTGCGAACTCCCCCGTGTATCGCGGAGCCCACTATTTTGCCATCCTTCTGCCACGCCACTGGCAAGAAGGCGCGCAAACCCACCTTCCTCAGGTCCGCATCCGCTGCCATTCTGGCCGCCTTCCCGCCCTCCACCGGGATGGCGTACAAAAACAATTCTCCGGCCAAGCCTCCATAGCTGACGGTCTCATTTCCGCGCAACAGAAGCCTCTGACTATCAGGTGACCACCGCGGACCATAAAAGCTCGCCAAACCGGTCTCAATCTTCCGCGGGGCTCCTCCCTGGGCGGGCATCACGTACAGCCCGAACAATTCACGGCTGCCGGGAAATCCCGTAGTGTAAGCGATCCACTTTCCGTCGGGCGAATACTCCCCTTCGCGGCTGCCCTTCGCGAGCAGCCGTTCGACGCCGCCGAGGGAAGGTATCGCATAGATTCCGTCACCTTCCCTCACAAAGAGAAGCTGGCCGCCATCGGGGGAGAACTGCGGCCAGCGTTCGACCGCACGATGACGGGTTAACCGGATGGCGTCGCCGCCGGCCACCTGCTGCACCCAGATATCGAGATTGTTATCGCCGCCGCGATTCGATGCGTACGCGAGCAGCTTGCCATCGGGCGATAGCGCCGGAGTTACGTTGATACCATCGCCGCGGGTGATCTGCCGGAGTTGGTAGGCCGTCTGGGGCTCATGGCGTTCCCGCTGGAAGAACCATAAGGCTCCCGCGGCTGCGACCGCCGCCAGAGCCACGGCGAATGCCAAATAGTTGGATCGCTGCCGCTGGGGGGCTGCGGCAGGCGTACTTCCCATCAGCGTGCCTGAATCCGACTCCTCGATCATCTCCTCCAGTTCCAGCTTGATTTCGGCAATGCTCTGGCTGCGGCGGTCGCGATCCTTGCGTAGGCATCGCGTAATGACGCGCTGCAACTCTCGCGGCAGCCCCTGGGGGGGCGGCGGCTCGGTCTTTAACACCGCGGCGATCGTAGAGGCCCAGGTTTCTCCCGGAAACGCCCGCTGCCCGGTTACCATTTCATAAAGAACTGCCCCAAAGGAGAAAATATCGCTGCGCGCGTCAATGGATTTTCCTTCCGCCTGTTCCGGCGACATGTAGGCGGCGCTACCGACGACGAGCCCCTCTTCGGTCATCACAGCGGCGGCCCGGGTGGCGTCATCGGGGGCGGCGGGTACGGCCGGCTCTAGCAGTTTCGCCAGCCCGAAATCGAGTACTTTCACCCGGCCGTTCTCTCCCACCATGATGTTGGAGGGCTTAATGTCGCGATGCACAATTCTGGCTGCGTGCGCCGCAGCCAGCGCGCCGGCAATCTGCACGGCATACTTCAGTACCGCGCTGACACCCATCCCCTTCCGGGGGATCACTTCATCCAGCGGCTTGCCCGGCACGTACTCCATCACGAGAAACAAAACGCCGCCTTCTTCCGGGATATCGTAAATGGTGACGATGTTCGGATGATTCAAAGCGGAAGCGGCGCGGGCCTCCTGCATGAACCGCTCCTTACGCCCTACATCGGCGATCTTATCGGGCGGTAGTACCTTCAGTGCAACGAACCGTTCCAGGCGCGTGTCACGAGCTTTGAATACTTCGCCCATGCCTCCCGCGCCGAGCTTCTCCACGATTTCGTAATGCGCCAGGCGCCTGCCGATCATTCATCAAGACTATCTCAACTCCGGCTTCCTGGAAGTGGGTATTCTGGGAAAAAAATTCGCCGGATATTCCGGTTCCCGCTTTTGAAATTGGCTTTGCGCGGGTGCTGAGTGTCCAGATTCCTCCGCTTCAGGAACTGATTGAGGCGGCACGGGAGCGCAGGACTGATACCAGCGAGATCCACCCCGGTATGACCGCGGAGGCGCAGCGCGCGTAACTGTTCCGGGTTCGCAATGCAAACCGGGACTCGTGGGAACTTACTTCCCTCCGGCTGGACCGTTGGTGGCCTTGATTCCCTTGCCGGGATGCACGCCTTCCACCACCTTGCCGCCATCCACCACCACCACGCCCTGCACCAGCACATAGGGAATTCCCTCGGAGGGCAGATCGGGCTTCTCATAGGTGGAGCGGTCGATCACCGTGGCGGGATCGAAGACGGCGATATCCGCATCGGCGCCCTGCCTTATACTGCCCTTGTTGCGCATCGCCGGAGACATTACTGCCAGGCGCTGCGCAGGCATCAGGGACATCTTCCGGATTGCTTCTGAAAGCGACAGCACCTTGCGCTCCCGCACATAACGGCCGAGAACGCGCGCGAACGTTCCGGAAGCGCGAGGATGGCCAAGCCCTTTGTCGAGAATCCCGTCACTGGCCACCATCACCAGCGGATGCGCCAGATTTTTCTCGATCATTTCTTCGGTGTTGGTAAACGTCGCCACCAGGCCGCCTTGCCGGCGATATTTCTCGAATGTCTGCGCATTCAGGCGCTCTCCCGTGGCCACCCATAGCATGTCCTTGTAGTCGAGTCGGAGCTTTTCCTGAAAACCGGGGTCGAAGATCGCCGTTTCCAGCCGCGTCATCCCAGCCAGATATGGATACGATTCGACCGTGATATCCACGCCCCGCTTGCGGGCAGCTTCCACAATCGCGATCGCGATGGGGAAATTGGTGGTGGACGAGGCGCCGATGTGCACAATGTGCACCGGCGCGCCGGTAACCACGGCATAGGCAATCACTTCATGAAGCGATGCGGCGATTCCAGGGTCGCCATGGGATCCGTAGCGCATGTGCACAAACCCGGGGCGCGTCCATCTCGCGGCCACTTCAAAGACATGCTGCAGTTCCTCCTGCATGGCCTTTGGCGTATAGTTGAAACCGAAGCCGATGCCCAGACCTCCGTCGGCAAGATCCCGCTCAATGAGGCCGAGAATTGCCTTCTTCTCCTGCGCGTTAGTGGTCTTGGTGACAGCGTTATCTTTCGGCAGCCAATCGCCGGTGTCTTTCATGACGATCATCCGGGAACCGATGTATCCCGCGCTGGCCCCGAAATTTACCAGGGCCTTGCCCTCGCGCTGGGCGTACCAGGAACCCACCGGGGAAACGCCGATCTCAAGCTCAAGAGCCGTGGTGCAGCCGTCGCGCGCCTTGAGCCGGTAGTTTTCATCCGTCTGGCCGTGCTGATGCAGATCGATGAATCCGGGCGACACGACATGGCCGCGGGCATCGATCTCGCGCTTCGCCTTCAAAGGAGTACGCGAGATGACGGCGATCGACGTGCCACGAATTCCCAGATGCCGCACGGCATCCAAGCCCGACTGCGGGTCGATGACACGGCCATGATTGATTGCAATATCGAAAGGCTGCGCGCCTGCCGGCGAAATCATCGCCAGCAGCAGGAAGAATCTCATGGTTCCAGTAATAACAGATTCCCCTCGGTGCTAGTTCCTGCGCGCCAAATGGAACAACTGGTAATGAGCGGAGAGTATGTCCTGGCCGAAGTCGCCGTTAAAATCCCGCCACACCGAATGAATGTGATTGCTGTTGTTCTGCGTGTTGTCGTATTCGACCAGGAAGGTGGGGCCCTGAATCCGGTAGTAGTGCGGCTGGCCGCGGTCCGAGCCACCCAACCATGCGAAGTGGATTTTGTCTACGCCGGATTTGCGCACGGCTTCCAGCCGCGCCGAACCTATGTCTTCCGGCATGTTGCCCGTGTATTCCTCAATCACGCCCATCAGCATTTCCACTTGCTTCCTGTTCAGCCGCGAGCCCTGGAGGCCTTTCGGCTCGATGGGATCCACCTTTAATTTGTTGCTGCTGAGGATGTCCTTCGGCGCGGCCGGATCCACTAAAGCGATGGATTTTTGTTTGGCATCGAGCGCATGCAGCAACTCCCGCGCGAGATCTTCTTCGCGGGCGAGGGCGCGAAAGCCCCTTCTCCGCTCGTCCCGGATCTCAGCCGGATTGGCCCCGAAAAACGCGGGCGAGGACGCAATCACCTGCCCTTTGGCCACAGTATAGTTGAGCGCGACATGGTGCCCTTCGAACCGCCATCCCCAAGTGTTCGATTGCGACGGCTCGCCGAAGATCGAAAAGAAGTACGCAGCGGAGTCACGTGTTCCCTTGACGTCTTTCTCCATCTCTTTCAGGACAGGTTCGAGGCTTATGATGTTAGCCACTTTGGCGTATCCGCCGTGGCTCAATCCGGCGCTGAGCAACGCTTCCGCCATGGCGCGCTGGCCCGGATCCATTTCACGCAGCGGCAACCCCTTGCGGACGCGTGGTATGAAGTGCCAGTTGAGACGCTCCTTATCCTCCATGCTGAAGGTGGCTTTGGCCTTCTGCTCGGGGGATAACATCGCCAGGAAATTGTTCGCCGCGGCGGTCATCGCCGCGCTGGATTTGGTGCGTTGATAGGCGGCGGTCAGCGCCATCGCACAGAGCAGCACCAACACAAATCGTACGCCGTTTTGCCTCATGAAGTTCTCCTTGGGGCGTCCATTATATCAGGGAGCACGGGCGGGTGCGGCTGCTTACTTCGACGGGCTTACGCGCCACACCGTGTTACCGGTATCGTCGGCCACGAGCAGCGCGCCTGAGGTGTCAACGGCCACTCCGACGGGACGGCCGTTGGTTCGTCCGTTCTTGGGATCGGCGAGAAACCCGGTGAGAAAATCCTCCACCGGAGTTGCCGGGCGGCCGTTGCGGAAAGGTACAAACACGACCTTGTAGCCGGAAAACTGCGCTCGATTCCACGAGCCATGCTGCGCGATGAACGCGCCGCCGTGATAGCGCTGCGGAAATGCGCCGCCTTTATAAAAGGTCAAGCCCAGCGAGGCCGTGTGAGGACCCAACGCGAAATCGGGAACGATTGCTTTGCTCACCAGATCCGGACGCTGCTCCTGCACGCGCGAGTCGATATTCTTGCCGAAGTAGCTGTACGGCCACCCGTAGAAGCCTCCCTCGCGCACGCCGGTCAGGTAGTCGGGAACGAGATCTTCCCCGAGGTTATCTCTTTCATTCACGGCCGTCCACAGGACGCCCGTGCCCGGCTGCCAATCCATGCCATTCGGGTTGCGCAGTCCCGAGGCGAATATCCGTTCGCCACTGCCATCGGGATTGATTTCGAGAATATTCGCCCTCCGATGCTCCTCCGGCATGCCGTGTTCGCCAACGTTACTGGCAGACCCAACGGTAACGTATATCCTGGAACCGGCGGCGTTCGCGATGAGGTTTCGTGTCCAATGATTGTTGTACCCTCCGGCCGGGAGATCGAGGATCTTTTTACCCGCGCCTTCCAGACGTGTTTGTCCGGTTTTGTAAGGGAACATCATGACTCCATCGGTGTTGGCCACGTAGAACTGATCCCGCAGCAGGAGCATTCCGAAGGGCTGGTTGAGATTCTCACGGAACACCATGCGAGTCTCGGCCACTCCATCTTTATCGCCATCGCGCAGCAAGGTGATGCGGTCGGCATTCACCGCGATGTTGCCCGCCTTGCGCAGCAGCGCCTGTTTTTGCTTGTCTTTCTCCGTCTTCGGCGGCTTCGGTTTGGTGCTCGCCTCAGCCACAAGAATGTCGCCGCTGGGCAGCACATAGAGCCACCGTGGATTTACCAGATTGTCCGCGAAGCGCTGCACCTTGAATCCCGCCGCAGCTGCCGGCATCGCGCCCGCGCCCCACTTCCCTGCCGTGGAGAAGTTAATTGTTTCCGCAATCGTAGGCGGGGGCAAGGGGGGATGCGGGCCGATGCCGGGTAAATGCGAGGATGCTTGCTGTCCCGCAAGGATCGCGGCTAACACGAAGGACAATATAGAGGCGGCCTTACCACTCGGCATATCCAGGGAGACTACGCGCAACCGCAACGTGTTTCGGTGACCTCCCTTTTTGCGGCAAATACTAGCGGTAAAAAGGTTGCCAGGTGAGCCAGCGCGGGCCGTAATGGGGAGCAGGCTTGCCCACTTCCAGAGCGCCGAGATCGGGAGCCTTGCCGTTGAAGTCCTCATTGACGGACGGGATGATCTGCCCGGCGTCGATCGCTTTACTGCCGGGCTTCAGCTTGAAGTTGAGGTCCATCGCGTGATAAACCGCGTGCCGTTGAGAAGGGTCGGGCGGCGTAAGCTTCTCGAAGATGTCGAAGTCAACCTCGATGCTATGCGCCTCCTGCCCCGTGGCCGCTTTGAAATCCGCCAGCGTGCGGAAGGCTTGCCAGTCTTCCCGCTTGGGCTCATAAAGCCGCTGGCCCTTTTTCGGTCCCAGGAACAGATACTGCTCGCTGACGTTTTTGTTCGGGCGATAGCCATTGTAGTCTGTGCTGAAAGCGTCCGTAGCGTTGGCGAGGCGCAAAACCCCGCGTCCCGGCGTGTCGCGTCCCAGATACAGATTGTTGCGATAGTGCATGTTGGCCGAAGGATCGCCCACCAGGTGCTCCCCGATAATCGTGTTGTGATAGACGAACAATCCCGCCGGTTTCGCCGAGAACTTGAATGCCACCCCGCTCGGCACATGATAAAGGATATTCCGGATGAAGTAGACGGGGCCGCCAAAAACGGGTTGCGAGCTGTAGCCGCCGTGGGCGGCATTCACACCGCGGTTGTTCCAGACGCGAATGTTGTGCACGCCCCCATCGGTCTCGACAAAGTCATCGCCGAGCATGTGCATATCGTTGTTGTAAATATCGATGGAGGACGCGCGGCGGTCGGGATCCTTTTCCGGCGTGCCATAGGTGGAGATGGAAATCGCATCGTGAAAGTAAGCGATGGCGTTATGGGCAATGACGTGGCCCTGGCCATAGACTTTTACGGCGTAGTAACTCCGCAGTTCATGCGATCCGAAGGGGCCGGGACTCGCCCAGGACGGCCCGCCAGGATAGCGCGACGGGCCGCCCCAGCCAACCAGGCGGAAGCGGTCGTCACGGCCGAGAAAGAGATTATCAACGATATAGAAGTCGCTCGAATCGGCATTCTCCGTCCACACGCCAAAGCCGACGTTTTCGAAGCGGCAATTCTTCACGGTCAGGCCGGCGGCGCCGATCACTTCCTTCTGCCCGGCGAAGATGCCGACATCCGTGTTGCGAATGGTAATGCCATCAAAGATGTGGTGACGCGAGGCCACGACATCGAACAGCACATGATTGCCGTCCCCGTCGAAGATCACCTCGCCGTCGCCGGCGGCTTTAATCGTGATGGGCTTTTCCGGAGTCGCTTTGAGGGTCAGCGACATGGATCCGTCAAAGGGCGTCATCATCGGGTCCACGTAGTTGAAGCGTTCCGGTTTGTAGAGGCCGGTATGGACCAACAGCGTATCGCCGGGCTGGGCGCGGCGCTCCCAGACCACGGACCAATCGCCGAGGCCGGCGCCGTAGTAAGCCTGGAGAATGCTCGAGAAACTGGGCTCGGTGCGCGAGCCGGTGTAATCAGGCGGGTAGATGTGAAGGGTACGTCCTTCTTTTGACGGCTGTGGCTCAGAGCGGGTCTTCACTTTGACACTATGGGAGGTTTGGCCGGTGGAGCCGTCGGGATCTGTGAGTTCGAACCTACATTCATACTCTGTACCCGGCTTCAGGTTGAGGATGGAGCCGGCGAAGCCGTCCGGGACCGTGTAATCGAGATTCTCGCGGCGGCGGTACACGTTCTCCCCGCCAATCCGGACCAGGGGAAGAGCCTTGCGCCAGTTCGATTCTCCCGCCGCCCGGTATTGGACATTCACCGTGGCGTTGCGATTGCCGTCTCCTTGAATGACCCACTCAAAGCCGAGGTTGTGTAGCGTGGGGTGCTCGACGTGGAAGCGGCCGGCTTCGGTCGCGTTCTGCGCGTAGGCGCAGGAAATAAGGAGGAGAGCGGGAAACAGGCGCATGGTGGAGACATTATATGTGGGCCCGCGGCGGAGATTCAAAGTCTGGCAGCCCGCAACGCTTTTTTTGGCCAGATTCTTCTCTCATAAACGGATTTGTCACCGATAGGTAATAAGTGAGACGGGAACGCGGACGCGAGAGTAGCCGCCAACGAGCGTTGGCAAGGGAAGAGATGAAGCCTCTTTGGATAGCATGGAAGCCGGTTTGTATCCTTATCTTTGCCGCGTCGGCATGTTCCGTGCCGGCTTGGAGCCAGGATTCAAGTTCCATCCAAGTTAAGGGGATGGCCGTTACGAGAAGCGCGTCCTTCGGCTCGCTGGTTCCGTTGGGCTTGGGCGCGCCATCCATTGTTGCGGTACCGTTCCGTTTGTCCATCCCGTCGGCATTGGCGGTGCGCGGGTACCGTCTGACCGCTGTTTCGAATTTTGTTTTCAGTCCCAGCAGGCCCGCCGACGGAGGAAAGTCAATCGCGGCGTCGGACATCGGGGTGGGTCTGGCCGGGATTACTTTGACGGGCGCGAACACCGATCTGGCGGTAACTCCGGGTTTTGACTATGACCCGGCGGCCGTCAGAGGCGCGAACGGGTCCAGCCACTACGCCGGGGCGGCGGCGGGAAGAGCCAACCTGGCCGATCTGATGCCGGGACGCGACATCCTCCGCGTGGGAAGAATTCCAGCCGGAAGCGTGAGGGGGACGGCGGATCTGAACCTGACGCTCAAGCTGGTTGTGCAGCCGCAATTTCTTACCCCGGGCGGATTTTCGGGAATGATCACTTTGGTCGCTGCCGAGTCGCGTTAAACCGCGGGTACGGCAAGACATCGCTTTTAAATCAAACAGGAGAATCGAATGAAACGAAGAATTGTTCAAATGGGAGCGTTAGCTCTGCTGAGTGTGCCGGGAATCGTCTACGCACAAGTGGATTATTCCGGGACCATTCCCACCACCTTTGCCATCACCAACACGAGTAATGGCACTCTTACCGGAAACCTGGGTGCTTTTAGCACGCTTACCATCGGGAGTGGCACGCTCGTCACGCCGACCGTATTGGCGTTCCGGCTTCGCAGCAATGCGGCCTACAAATTATCGGCGAATTCCGCCGTTATCTCGGGCATCACCAACGGTGTGGCGAGTGCGGCCGGTACCACGGCCCAGGGAATAAAGACCGGGGACATCGGGTTCGGCATCACCGCCGCGATTGATCAAAGCGGAGCAAGCGTGGTCGACGGCGGAGGAACGCCCACCCGTCTCGACCCAATTGTGGCCGGTTACAGTGTAATCGGCGGCTGGCCCTCGGTAACAGATGGCCACACGCCTGCGTTCACGAAAACGCTGAACAGCTTTTTCGGCGTGGACACCCAGATCCTGAGCGGCCCTCGCATCAGCGCCAGCGGAGACAACAGCAGCAGCGACAATTTTTTGCTGGTGACCGTCGGGCTGGCCGCGCTGCCGCAATACCTGACTCCCGCCGCCTTTAGCGGTACGGTCACGTTCACTATCGCCGCACCGTAGAGCCTGCCTGATCGCAGGGAGGAAGTAGAGAGGCTGAAATGCGTAATGCGAATTGGAAGTCATGGATCAGGAAACGCCTCTGGGTAGCCGCGATGGGCGCGGCTTTCCTCTTTGCTCCTTTCGGCCGCGCGCCGGGGCAGGCGCCGGCCTTCAGCATCAACCCCATGCGGATGGAGATGGAGGTTAGTGCGGGCACGGAGAAGACGGCCGCCTTCGAAATTAAAGCTGCCGTTTCCCCCCACCCGGAGCGTGGAAGGGTTGTGCTGAGCCTCACGGACTGGATGATTCGGGGGGACGGCTCCACAAGCTATGCCGAACCTGGATCCTCTGAGAGATCCGCTTCCTCCTGGATCACGTTCAGTCCCGCCGCTCTCACCACCGAGCCGGGCCGGATCCACTTGGTGAGAGTTACCGCGAATGTGCCTGAAAAAACGGAGCCGGGCGTTTATCGCGCGGCTCTTTTTGTGCAGGACCGTCCGGATTCGGCGCCGCCGACCGCGGGCGAGCGGGCGATCCACGTCCGCGTCCGTTTCGCCTTCACGATCTATGTGATTGTTCCACCGGTGTCGGCCAAGCCGGAGTTGCTCACCATTGAAATGGATACGAGCCAGGGAGCGCCTCGCCTGATCTGCGAGATGCGCAACCTGGGCACGCGTCACACGCGGCCGCTGTTGCTGTGGAGTATTCGCCGCGAGCCTTCAACGGAGGTAGAAGCCGAAGGGAAAGTGGAGGCCACGGTTCTATTGCCTTTTTCAACGTTTCGAGAGCCATATACGTTGCAACGGGACCCGCTCGCGCCCGGCGCTTATGAGGTTTCGGTGCTGGCGGATTTCCAGGACGGCCAGCCACTGCAATCCATGAAGCGGACTTTTCAAGCAACTGCATCCGCTCCACTCCAACCGAACCCCTCCGAAACAGTCCCCACACCGTTGCCGTAAGTTCCCGCCGCGAGAGGCGGCACCAGCTAAACAAGACCGTCCCACGACATGTTATTCGCATCACCAAGCGCCAGGAGACCCCCGCCGCGGATGTTTTCCACCCGGGCATTCTCGCTGGGAGCTTTCAGTTTTATCTTATCGGCTATGGCTGGGGCGCAATCGCCGCGGGAGTACGCGGTGCGTGTCAACGGCAGCCCAATCGTCACCACACGCCCGGCGGCGCAAGTGGCGGGAGAATGGTTCGTACCTCTGGAGCCCGTAGCCAGGGCTTTAGGGGCGACCCTTACGATTGACCCCACCGGACGGTCCCTTCGGATTCTGAGAAGCGACGGCGTCGTCACCAGTTATGAGAGCGCTACCGGAAGGATCCTGCAGGGTTCCGTACTCGCTGGCGAGATCGCCAGTTTCCGCCAGATTCAGCTTACGGTAGGCGCGGAAAACCTGCTGTTCCCGTTAAGCGGGGTGGTCACGTTGTTAGGGGTTACGGCGCGGGAGGACCCGGATCACGGTGTATTGCAAATTGAGACCCTGGCGCCCTCCGCTATCGCGGGCGCCGTAAACGATCCCACGTTTCAAGCGGCTTCGCTCGATTATCGATATGGTTTCGCCACCGCCGGCCGCATTTGGCAGCAGTCGATCAACTTGCGCGGAGAGGGATTGATGGGCAGCAATCGCCTGACCGGGAACCTGGATCTGAGCCGGGTGGCGGGCGGCTCCCTTTTTGGTTTCCGGCAAGGCTCGCTGAGGATCGGAATGCCTTCCCAGCGCGCCATTACACTCGGCGATCAAGGGACCTACGCCGGCGTCGAGGCGCTCAGCAACACCGTGCGGGGCTTAGGATACGAATGGCGTGTAGGGCAGTTTCTCGCCAATGTATACGGCGGGCGGGCCGCCAGCTCCATTTCGGCCGGTTTGGGCACTGCCGGGCTGGCCAACTACGACACAAACCTTGCCGGGTTCAGTTTGCGCCGCCAATCCAAGAGCGCGGAGTTCTCCGTGGCTGGGAATCTGTTTCGCGGAACACGGCGCAGCGGGACGACTCTCGGCTCCGGTTATAGCGGAAGATATGGCGGCAACGACTTCCGCCTGCAAGGCCTGCTGGGCTACTTTTCCGGCTTTAGCCTGCGGCCTGTCCTGATCTCGCTCGATGCCGCGCTTTTTCCACAGACGGCAACACCACCGGGCACGATCATTGTCGAGGTGGAGCGGGAAACCGAGCGCGTGCGCGGTAACGCTTATGGATTCAGCCTGGCGGACACCTATACGCCGTTCAAGAGCAACAAATTGTTATTTACAGGACTCTGGGAGCGCTATAGCCGGAATTTCCTGGTCGTGAGGGAAGAATCCCGGTTCAGCGCGGTTTCGAGGAAATCGCTATCCGCCGTCGTGCGGCCCATCCGGCATCTCGGCTTCACCGGCAGCATCAGGGACGGCAAGGCACTGATCGGAAACCCGGATCTCGAGCGCGGCTACACGTATGGCGTAAATGCCTCTGCCCCTGGAAGTGTGCCGGTCCAAGCCACGTACTTCCGGTCCCTGCAGATCAGCGGCGGCCGCCATGGAAGCCGCTTTGAGCTGACTCAGTATTCCCTGCAAGTACCTCGCTGGAAGCGCTACGCGGCCGCCGCAACCTATAGCGAGGTGCGCTTCAACGGTGTTCTTTCGCGGTCCGCCAATGAAACGGTCTCAGCTGATTTTGGGCGCTTCGGACGCTTTGGATTTCATGACCAGCTACAGTTCCGAAGCAGCCACAATTACGGACCCGATTGGAGTCTCCAGGTGGGCCGTAAGGGCTTGTACCTGATGGCGGGCGTGGAGCGGCAGACCGCGCGGGGACAAAACGCTTTTTTGGCGCCGGTGGCCGCGTTGAACCTTCCACTGCCCCGGCGGCAAAACCTGAGAATGTCCTATTTCAGCATGCGCGGCACGCACATTCTCCAGTTTGAAATCGGCGGACCCATTATCCGCCGGCGGGAACTGGTGAGTGTGAACAGCCACATGGTGCTGGTGGTCCTTTCGACGCTCACCGGGCAGGTCTACCGGGACGTTGACCTGGATGGGAAGTTCACGGCCGGCGTCGACCGGCCGGTTCCCCAAATGAAGGTGACGTTAGACGAGGACACGGCGACCACAACCGACTCCGCCGGGTACTACCGGTTTGACGGCCTGAGCGCCGGAGCCCATCGCCTCCGCGCGGAGACCGCTACCCTGCCCGCTAATTTCCTTTTTGCCAACGACGATGCGGTCGTTGCCGTGCTGCCTTACCGTGACAACCGGCGCGATTTTGTAGCGATTCCCACGGGTCAAATTCACGGTATCGTGAGCCTGGTAACCCTGGATGGGAGCGGGACCGAAGCGGCACGGCCGTTTCCGGACGCGCGTATTATCGCCACCGGCGAGCGAGACACTTTTTCCGAGGGCGATGGCGCTTTTGTCCTGGCAGATTTACCACCCGGTAAAGTGGACCCCATTGTCAAGACCATTTTTCGCCTTCAATAAGCTTATTGTCCGACGGGTCTGGGTTTGAGTTTTAGACGGCTCCGGTATCGAAGCCGTCCGTGGCATTCTGGCCCTCGAAGCGGCGCTCAGGTCGCA
>DATLCW010000312.1:0-2009 GCA_035526195.1 Bryobacteraceae bacterium | reverse complement strand
TTTTCCCACGGCAAGCCTTTAAATTCCCAAATCGGGAACCAGAGCTCCTCTGTTTCGACATTCGAGGCTGCTAAATCGAATGTGCCCGCATGGGATACCAGTGCCCTGAAGCGCTGCGTGTGCCCCAGCAGCCAGTTCGCCATGTAGCCGCCGTAGGAGGCGCCCGCCGCAGCCATCCGTTCACCATCCACATACGGGAGAGCCGCCGCGTGATCCGCCACCGCCATCAGATCCTCATAGGGCCTGCCGCCCCAATCGCCGTTAACTTCATCAGTGAATTTTTGGCCGTATCCTACCGAACCGCGAAGATTCGGCATCACCACTGCATAGCCGGCGCCGGCAAACACCTGAGCATTCCAGCGATAGCTCCAGCTTTCTCCCCATGCGCCCTGCGGACCGCCGTGGATCAACAACAGCATGGGATATTTTCTACCTGGAACGAACCCCGGCGGCTTCACTAGGAAGGCGTGAATTTTGCTCTTGTCCGCGCTTTCCACGAAAAACTCTTCCAGCGGAGACAGCGCATAGCGCCCCAGAATCGCGTCATTGAGCTTGGCAAGCGGCACGGCGGCGCCGCCGGCGGAGGAAGCGCGATATATCTCCACCGGCTTCGAGCCACTCTGCTCCGTGTAAACCATGGTTTTGCTGTCTATTGAGAGCTGCACATCGTCGATGTGACTGGCCCCGGTAATCACCGCGCGGGCCGAACCACCGGTGGCTGCAATCACCTGAACAGCGGCGCGGCCGCGATCCTGCGATGTGTAAAACAGCCGGCTGGAATCCGGAGACCAGGCGATGCTGTCCACGGGACGATCCTGCGCCTCAGTCAGAACGGAAATTTGGCCGGAGGCGCGATCCACTATGCACAGGCGCCAGCGGTCCGACTCATATCCCGCGCGAGCCTGGGAGCGGAAAGCCAGCAACTTGCCATCGGGGGAGTACAAGGGCGAGCGCTCGCTACCCGGCCCGCCGGCCAGCTTTTTCGCTTCCCCGCCCTCGATCGGCACCGCAAAGATATCCGTGTTCGTACTGAGGGACTGCTGTTCATCTAGTTTCGCGGCGTAGGCAACCTCAGCGCCATCCGGGGAGATGGAATAGTCGTCCTGGCCCTCGAGAAAGGACGTGGGGGCATCCAGCGGTCCAGGCGTCAGGTCCTTAGCTGGTCCTCCTGAAACAGGCACGGTCAGAATATGAGTCCGCCGCCCACCGCGGTACACGTTCCACTGCCGGACCGGAAGTGCATTGTACACACGTGCCTTCACCGGCGAGGAGGCTTCTGCCTCCAATTTATTTTTGTTACACGCGTCGTCTTTACATTCCGGGTAGACATCACTCAGAAAAACGAGGTGTTTGCCGTCCGGGGCGACCGACACGCCCGCGGCCTCGGTCGAGATATTAATCACTTGACGCGGATTCGATCCGTCCGGCGCCATCATCCAGATTTGCATCGACCCACTACGGTTCGAGATGAATACAATATTTTTAGAATCGGGCATCCAGCGGGGCCGCAGATTCTGGCTCCCGTCGCGTGTGATCAGCACGGGATCCCCCCCGGCAACCGGGACAGTATAGATCTGCTTGGACTTGCTGTTCTTTTCGACGTCCGGCATTTCCACCGTGAAGGCAATCAATTTCCCGTCGGGGGACATCCGCGGCTCACTGATGCGAGCCAGCTGCATGAGGGCTTGCGCCGAGAAGGGCTCCTTCTGCCCCCAGGCGCAGGACACAGCAAGAGCAAGCAGTCCGAACAGACGTGGCATGCTCCGATTGTAGGCGATGCGCCAAACGCCGTGTGATAGCATGAGGAGTCGTTCTGTATTCATGATTCGCGCCTATCGCGGCGTCCTGCCAAGAGTCGCCGCTTCTGCTTACGTTGACCCAAGTGCACAAATCATTGGCGATGTAGAGGTCGGAGAACGATCCAGCATCTGGCCAAACGCCGTGGCACGCGGAGACGTCAACTACATCCGCATTGGAAGCGAAAGCAATGTGCAAGATAACTCGGTTCT
>DATLCW010000310.1:0-26565 GCA_035526195.1 Bryobacteraceae bacterium | reverse complement strand
CTTCTATGACGTGAACTACCAAGACCCGACAAAGGTGTATGCCGGAAGCCAGCCGTGGACTCTGAACTTTAATGGGGCCGTTCGGCGACAGGTTGCAGACATGGGCTACGGGTTCGCCCTCCCATCTGCCAATTTATGGCTTAAGAAGCATTTACTTCACGCAATCTCAGATACCGCCTACAATCCCTATCTAGTAGCGATGTACTACGAGGGCGCATGGAGCGGAAATCAGGCCGGTTGTAGTGGGCCACAGCCCGAAGGCGCCCCGTTCATGCAGACTTGGGCGGCGATGAAGGATAGTTACAACTCGACAGCGCAGGGGCTTGCCAGTTTTTCTTATTCCACCACTCAGGCAGAATGGGCGTACCATTTAATAGCCTTGTCTGCAGCCTCATTTCTGCCAGGACTGACTGATGGGGCGTTGAGCGGAACCACTGCCTACAACTGGATGAAGGCTACTGTTCCCGATCAAATCTTGACCACGCTCGTGCCCCGCCTTCGGATCGTCCCGCGCTCCTATGCGGCCGCGCCCGATGCATCGAGGTGCGACTTGAATAGAGACAGCCGCATTGATGTAAGTGATCTGCAGATATTGATCAACTCAACGTTGGGAAGTGCATGCGCCGCCGATCTTAACCTCGACAGTCGATGTGACATTCTCGATATTCAGATCGAAATCAATAGCATAATTTCCGGCATCTGCGGGGCAAAATAGAACTTACATCGTTCGGGTGTGAAATTGCTCAATTTGGCTACGCGACGCCATAAGATGTGTGGCTCAATCGAATGCTCCGCTATCCGACATTGGCATCTAGAGCGGAGCCGCTGGACCCAAGAGTTGCTAAACTTCAGAGTTTGCAACGGCAAAATCTGATTCAATGATGAAACAGCTCAAGTGTTCCGCGATGTCCCTGTGCAAACGCACGGGACTTCTTGACACGATTGCCGAAAGCAAGTGGCGTTCTAACCGTTTGGCTATCCTCTGCTACCACGGCATCGCGATGAATGACGAGCACTTCTGGCGGCCGCGTCTGTACATGCCTCCCGAGCTCTTTTATTCACGGCTTGACTTGCTGAAGAGGAATCGCTACACCGTCCTTCCACTGGCGGACGGAATCGAGCGGCTTTACGCGAAAGACTTGCCCCCGAAGAGCGTCTCTATCACCTTTGATGACGGCTTCTATGACTTCTACGCTCTTGCAAGACCAGCCCTGGAGAGCCATGATTTCTCGTCCACTGTTTATCTTACGACATTCTATAGCGAATTCTGTAGACCCGTGTTCCCTCTTATGTGCTCTTATCTCTTATGGAGAGCGCTAGGTCGCGAGTTATCGCTCAGCCATCTGATTTCCGTCGAACGTAGTATTGTCTTGAATTCTAGACCGGCCATTGACGCCGCCGCGCGCGAACTGGAAGGATTTGCCAACCGCTTCAACCTGACGGCCGAAGACAAAGATTGCCTGTTGAGTCGTCTCGCAATTTCCGTCAATATCGATTATGAAGAAGTCCTGGCACGCCGTACACTCAGTTTGATGAACTCCAGCGAAGTTGCCTCCTTGCCCGCCCGAATGGTAAACGTTCAACTCCACACCCATCGTCACCGGACCCCCGACAACAAAAGCTTGTTCCAACGCGAAATCGACGATAATCGAAGCCGTTTGACTGCGGTGGCCGGAAATATTGCGACCCATTTTTGCTACCCCAGCGGAATACACCATTCGCGCTTCATGCCATGGCTGCGCGAGCGCGGTGTCGTTTCAGCGACGACCTGCCACTATGGTCTCGCAACAAGCCAATGCAATCCCCTACTGCTGCCGCGCCTCGTGGACCATTCTTTTTTGACTCCCGTCGAGTTTGAATACTACCTGAACGGCCTCTCCACCCGCATCTGATGTGAGCCCGGCGGAGAAACTCTTGAGAGACATTCTAATTACTATTGTGTTCGTCGCTGTGGCCATACCGGCTTTGACCCGGCCCTGGCTGGGAGTGATGTTATGGGCGTGGCTTGATTACATGAGCCCGCATATTCTGTGTTATGGCTTTGCGGCCAGAATTCCGTGGGTTCAGCTTGCTGCGGCGGTTACGTTGATCGGGTTCGTTTGTACCAGAGAGTCCATACGATTTCCAGTGACGGCTGAGACCACACTTCTTCTTATCTTTTCGTTGTGGATCACCTTTACGACTCTTCTGGCTCTAAACCCGGGGGAAACTTGGGATGCCTGGGGCAAGGCAATTAAGATCCAGGTGTTCATTGTTGCTGTTTTATGCGCTATCCGAACTCCAGAGCGAATACAATCCTTGATATGGGTAATTGCCGCATCCATCGGGTACTATGGTGTACGCGGTGGCATCGGATCTGTCTTGTCCGGCGGAGTGAACCGGGTGTACGGTCCGGACAATACTTATATTGCCGACAACAATGACTTGGCTCTTGCACTCGTAACGATCTTGCCGATGTTGCGATTTCTGCAACTCAGAGCAGAAAGGCGGCTCGTCTCCCATACTCTTAGCTGCGCCATGGCCTTGACGATATTTGCTGTGCTGTGTTCTTACTCGCGAGCTGGCATGCTCGCATTGGGAGCGACGGCTTTGCTTTTGGTCATGAAGAGTCGCCGCAAACTTCTGCTGGCGTGCATGCTCGGGCTCACTCTAACAATTGGTCTCAGTTTGATGCCGCCGCAGTGGTTCGACCGAGTAAATTCAATTGACAACTATGAGCAGGATGCCTCTGCCAACCAGCGTCTGAATGCCTGGACTGCCGCCTGGAATCTCGCCAAAGATCGTCCCATTGTCGGGGGAGGCTTTCGCGCATTCACCCCGGAACTATATGAGAAGTACGCACCGGTACTAGACTATCATGAAGCTCATAATATTTTCCTGAAAATTCTCGCCGAACACGGCTTCCCAGGTTTGGCCTTGTTTCTCGTGCTTGGGTTCCTCACATGGCGAAGCGCCTCGTGGATACGGCGAAACTCAGGGGACGATCAATCGTCGCTGTGGGCAGCCGATCTCGCTTCAATGATGCAGGTCTCGTTGCTGGGTTACGCTGTAGGTGGTTCTTTTTCTAATCTGGCCTATTTTGATTTGCCATACAACCTCATGGCCATCGTGGTCCTGACGAAGGTTTGGTTGCAAGAGAACACTTCAGATGTGAAAACTGAATTCACTGATAGCGAACTACTGGTGGGCCCTTCGGCACGGCAGTGTGAAGTTTGACGCTGCAAAGAAAGGAGGATTGATGCAGGTCGACACCGTCGCACTGGTTGATGCTGCCGACTACTACAACCAGCGACATGAACGCGGATGGATGGATGTCTGGCCAGAAAGTAAGAAGACGAGAGTTGTTGGATTCATTCAGTCGCTTAAGCTTCCGGTTGGATCTAAGGTCCTCGAATACGGGTGCGGACCCGGTGTCTTCACCGAAGCCGTGAAGGAGCGCCTTCCTCTCCTTGAGGTGCACGGCTGTGATATCTCGTCCACCGCCGTAGCCAAAGCTCGTACGCGGTGTCCCCACATCGAATTTCATTTGATGGGTACGGATGATTTCACATCCTTCGTCGGCCAATTTGATTTGATTTATACACATCATGTTCTCGAGCATGTGACGGATCTGACCGAGGCTTTGAGACTTATCGCGTCCCTCCTAAAGCCTGGCGGCAAAGTGTTACATATCGCTCCATGCGGAAATAAAGGTTCGCTTGAAGAACGTATTTCAGCGTTGTCGTCAGTAGCTGGCGTCGATGGACGGTTTACGACCGATGACTCTTCCCATGTGAGACGTTTGACCTCACATCAATTGGTAGATGCGTGTTCGTCGTACGAGCTAACGTTTGAACATCAGTATTTCGCTAATCACTTGTGGGGAAGCATCGAATACCTGACAAATTACTTCTATGGTTCCACCTTGCTTGGCTGGCTCAATCCTTTGCGCGGCATCGACTCCATGGCGAAGGTGCAGCTCTTCGGTTGGGCGTCGGTGCTGTATCCGCTGTCGCAACTCCGTCACCGGCCGCGATATGTCCTCGATTGGTTGACAAAACCAACTCGTCTCGAGTCAAAGCTTCTTCTTATTTGTCAAGCGCCATTCGCGTTGGCTTGCCTTCCATTCTCGGTGCTCGCGAACAGGATGATCTATTCGCTGCGAGACCGGGAGTGGCGACTCAGACGGACTGACCCAACCGGGGCTGAAATGTATCTTCTGTTCTCCAAGCCGGCTTAGGCTTCTGCGTTCTCAAGGCTGCCAGAAATCGAGTGACTGCTGGTAGCATTCCGCAAACTCATTCACCATGCGATTCAGCGAATAATGTTCTGCACACCTTGTGCGGTTGCGTGCACCTAATTCGGATCGCAACTCCGCGTTCGCCGCAACGGCTTTCATCGCGCCGCTCATCGCCCCTGTGTCGTTCGGCCCCATGGTGATAAGGGAATTATCACACCCCAGTATGTCACGCACGTCTCCCACATTGCTGCTGATTGCGGGGAGCCCGCACGACATCGCCTCCAGCATAGCGTTAGGCGTTTGTTCGGTGAGCGATGACATTACAAAGACGTCGAACGCCTGGAGATAAGGAAGTGCGTCATCTACCTCTCCAGGAAAGATGACGCGGTCTGGCGCTAGCAGACGGGTAGCGATGGCCTCAATAGCGCCACGTTCTGGGCCGTCACCGACAAGCACCAGTTTTGCGTTCTCAATGTTGGCGGCGGCAAACGCCTCGACCAGCACGCGTAGATTCTTTTCCGCACGATGCCTGCCTACGAATCCGTAGAGGAGTGTATTTTCGCCTGCGCCCAATTGGCCGCGGAGGTCCATATTTCGACCCGGAACGAACCGTCTCACATCGATACCATTGCGAATCAACTTCACCTTGCATGGAGGTAGCTTGTACTCTTGCAGGGCAATCTGGAGCAGGTTCTTAGAGTTGACGATAGTCCTGTGAATCCCCCGAAGCAAGATCCGGCGAGTCCAGACCCGGCGGCTTTTCAGGGAAACAGCTTCGTCGGCGCCGAATCCGCTCTCGTTGTGTATGACCGCATTTAGCCCGCTCAATCGGGCCGCAAGCACCGCCTCAATGGCGCCCCAATTGTAGGTCAGTACAAGGTTCGGCCGTAATTCCCGGAGTAGCTGTCGAAGGCTCAGCAGAATGCAGGGAGAACGTCTCAACCCAGTGGAATCCACAATTTCATATGAAACACCGGCTGAGATGTTAGAGGCCGCATCATAGTTACCCTTCATTCCGAGAATTAAGTGATGGGCCGGAAAGGGGAGATGGTTCATCACCCGCGTCATTCGGAGTTCCGTGCCGCCGTTGCCGAATGTCGGAAAGACGTGGAGCATGCGAGCTATGAACCGCACTAAGCTGACCCCGCGGAGGGATACTCGAAAACCAGCTTTTTGTCTGAAATTGGCTCTGTAACTTTTCGACCTATAAAATAAAAACCAGAAGCAGAGTAAAGAGCATTAGGGCGGTTTATTAAAACATGATCAAGATATTTTAACCAAAAAGACGTCAAACGTGCAAATACGAATACGATGTTCTGGGCGAAGTTCGAGCGAAACAGGCATATGAGAAAGTACTGATAGGCCCAAGCGAATGCCATAGCCGGTCCACATGCCACACCGCTTTCCACCTCTTCAAAGTAACGAAATAGCCGTCTGTGCCCCCGGTGGCTAAACCGGGTGAAGTCGTACCTGCCGCCGTGAACCTGTTGCATGAATGGTGTTTCCGCATAAACTAAGCCGGCAGGCTTTAGAACGCGATGGATCTCGGAAACACAACGGTAAGGATCTACGACGTGCTGCAGAACCGCCTGAATCACACAACCATCGAATGTTTCATTCGCAAACGGAATGTCGTGAGCGTCACAAACGAGGTTTGCTCTCGGGCCGAGCGATATGTCTGTTTCAATCAGAATAATCCTGGATTCCCGCAAAGCTTGGAAGCCCTCACCCTCAGTGCCGGCCCCCACCACAAGAACACGCGCGGAATCGCCCAAAAGTGATGCAAAGCAGCGAAAGTTTGTGGCCGCCTTTATGTTCTTGCTCAGCGTTGGCAGCGCCGTCCAAACGAACTCTTTTGCCTTAGAGCGTGAACCGAAAAAAGATTTGTGTTGACTTACTATCTCTTCAACCGTAAATAAACATTTTGATTCATCAATCAGGACAGGGATGCCATCGACAATGGGGTAACCTCTGCTGCAAACTGTAGACTTGCAGTGAATTTCGTTCTCAGTGACGGTAATGTCGCCTCCACAGGCGGGGCATCGAAGGCGGTCTACCAAATCAGACGTCAGCTTTATCGTGCTCATCCAAAATAAGCCCTCGCTGTCAAAAGCTGTTCCTCGATTATTCGAATCGTCCTTTTCGGGAGTACGCGCGGAAGCTACATCCACGGAAGCGACATCAAAAGATATCACATTGCGAATCGTTAGTATAAGCTCAGTCTATCCAACACTCGCAAGTCCTCATCGTGGCCTCTTCGTCCGAGCACGCCTGCAGAGTCTTGGACAACTTACGTCGGTTACGGTCGTAGCCCCTGTTTCGTGGCGGGATCGCCGCAGCCCTGCGAGTCGGATAGATGGGGTTTGCCAAGTATTGCACCCCCGTTGGGCTTACGTGCCCGGTTGCGGGGTGTTGGCAATACTACCGTTGTTTCTGCGGCTCTGGTCCGCAGTAATCAAGTTGCACAGAAACGGCCGGCTCCAAATGCTGGACGGGCATTTCGGTTATCCCGATGGGATTGCCACAGCGCTGATGGGAACCGTTATGAAGATTCCATTCAGTGTTACTTTGCGAGGCTCCGAGCTGGTGCACGGTCGTTATCCTTTGCGTCGTTGGTTCATGGCATGGTCATTTCGCAAAGCGACACGGGTTATTGCTGTATCCGGCGAACTGGCGCAGTTTGCCCTCTCTCTCGGTGTTCCAGCGGCGAATGTCGTTACTATTTCAAACGGAATCTCCTCTTCCATGTTTCACCCCCGCGATCCTCACCGGGCACGCGCAAGGTTTGGAATACCAGTCTCAGATCCCCTCATCGTCACGGCAGGACACCTGACGGAACTCAAGGGCCATCATCGAGTCATTCTCGCTCTAAAAATCCTGCAACAACGCGGGTTGCCGGTAAGAATGTTGATCGCCGGAACCTCTCCAGGGCAGGGTGTTCCCGGCTATGAGCAGCAGTTGCGCCGCTTGGTAACTGAGCTTGGACTTGAAGGTGCCGTTCAGTTCCTCGGGGAAGTGGACCAGGAGACCTTGGCGGAGTTGTTTTCCGCGGCGACCGTGTTCTGCCTGGCAAGTTCCCGCGAAGGATGTCCAAATGTGGTGCTGGAAGCTCAAGCCTGCGGAGCCCCCATCGTGGCCACTCGGGTGGGAGCTATACCCGACCTCATTCCGGCTAACCATTTGGGACTAGTTGTCCCCCCAAAGGACGACGTCGCACTCCAGGAAGCTTTGGCTGCAGCCCTCAACACTAAATGGGACCGGGATGTAATCGCACAGTGGGGTCAATCACGCTCCTGGGAGCAGGTGGCTCAGGAGGTGCTGACCGAGCTAAGACAAGCGGTTCAGGACCCGCCTGTTCGTTTATGAAGTACGATCGAAGAATCTAATTCCGAACGATATGCCTGTGAAACTTATTTGTGTAGCGGGAGCCCGGCCTAACTTCGTGAAAGTCGCCCCCATCATCCGGCTTCTGTCACGATCGTCGGGTTTCCAGGCAGTGCTGGTCCATACTGGCCAGCACTACGATGAAGCGATGTCCGGCTCGTTCTTTCGTGACCTTGGAATCCCTTTGCCGGACCATCATCTGGAAGTGGGTTCCGGCGCTCACGCCGAGCAAACAGCGGAAATCCTCAAACGATTCGACGATGTCCTCGAATCGGAACGGCCGGACGGAGTCATCGTTGTAGGCGATGTCAACTCGACAATGGCTTGTTCACTTGCCGCCAAAAAGCGCCAGGTAGTGTTGATTCATATCGAAGCCGGCCTCCGGAGCTTTGACCGCAACATGCCGGAAGAGATTAACCGGCTGGTGACCGACTCCATCTCCGATCTATTGCTGGTCACCGAGAACAGCGGGCGCACCAATCTCCTTCGCGAGGGCGTACCTGAATCGCGGATTCACATGGTCGGGAATCTGATGATTGACACGTTGCTCTTGAATCTAGAACGGGCACGCCAGTCATCCATAGCGCGCACCCTCGGAATCGAACGCGGTCCCTTTGGCCTCGTCACTCTGCACCGGCCTTCGAATGTCGATGCACCGCGGCAACTTCTCGAGTTGATGGAAGCCCTGGCCGCTATCGCGAACGATCTGCCGCTGTACTTCCCAGTCCACCCCCGGACTCGGACCCGGCTGGCATCGCTCTCTCTTGAATCCTCCCGTAACCTGCACCTGATTGATCCTCTGGGATACCTCGACTTCCTCTGCTTAATGTCTCTCAGCAAGGTTGTCCTCACCGATTCAGGCGGCATCCAGGAGGAGACCACCGCGCTGGGAATTCCATGTCTCACCTTGCGGAATAACACGGAACGGCCAATCACCATTGAAGAGGGGACCAACCTACTGGCCGGGACCTCAAAAGAGTCGATCGCTGCCGCATGGCAGAGCTTTTCGTCACAACCCAAATCCGGCCGCGTGCCGGCTCTTTGGGACGGCCACGCCGCCAGGCGATGTCTGGGCGTGATCAGCAGGTTCTTTGGTGTGCCGCTTCCCGTCCCGGACGCCTATCCCGCTCCAGCAATCCTTGGATGAGGAGGCCGTATTGCGCCGCCAATCGGGGCCTTTCGAATTTCGAGATCTCGCTCCGATCCCCGCGGCACAGCGGCACGCCTTTCATCGCACTCTCGTAAGCTTTCGCTAGCATGTTCTGGATTGCTTGGCGGTCCGTGTGTTCGGCTGTAACCCCCGCCTGCGTGAGCTTCAGGATGCGTTCGGTCTCGCTTCCGCGGGAACACAGCGCGAGGATTGGCTTGCCTACCGCCAGGTATTCGAATAGCTTTCCCGGCAGACTGATGTCATTGGTCATCGTGAGCAGCAGGTAATCGGTTTCTTCCACCCTGCGGAGCGCTTCCGCTTGGGGAAGGAAGCCAATCACGTCTACCGGACTCTTACTCGACCGGAGGATCGCGAGCTCGGCGTCTGTGGCACGGCCAATAAAACGGGTCTCAATTGCCGACCGCATTGGCTCTGGCATTTCATCCAGCGCATCCAGGTAGTACCGCGGGGACGCCGTTTTGTACGCAGTCCCGAGGTGCGTCACTACCACCTTAGGCAGCCCATGTGGCTGCCGGGTAAATCCTTGGAACGTATCTGGGTCGAAGCCATTGTACACACACGCGAACTTGTCGTCGGGCTGGTCTGGATAACGTCTCCGGATCCTCTCCAGCGAAGACGGAGTCACTGCCACAATGCAATCCGATAGCTCCACCGTCTCCCGTTCCATCTGGCTCGCCCGTTTTTTCGTGTACTCGCCACCCTGGAAATCAATATCATTCAGATAGAAATCCAGCCATTCATCACGAAAATCGCTGATCAGTTGCAGGTGCGGGAACTCTCTCTTCAGCGCGTTGCCCACCAGGAAAGCGGAGAATGGCGGGGCCGTTATCATCAGCGTCTGTATCCCAAACTCCCTGATGATGTCGCGCGCTTTGCGGATCGCAAACGGCGCCCACAGCACCTCCGGTTCCGGACACAGAACCCTCTGGATAGCTCGTTGCATCCAGGGCTTTTTTGCGGGAGTTCCAGTTTGAGCTCCGGACGATTCACCATGCTTTCGGTTCCGCCCCAAAAAATTCCATAGAGCGTGACGAAACCGAAATGGCAACTCCGGTGCAAACGCTTCGTGGACCCGTACAGAGGGTGGAACATGCCGCAGCAGCGACTCATCCATCACCGGAACAGCCGCATTCCAGGCTTTAAGAACGTGAACCTCGAAGCCATTCTCGGGTAGATACTTTGCCAGGCTCAGGGCGCGTTGAACGGCGATTCCGCCAGCCGGCGGAAACAGATAGGAGACAAGTAGGAGTTTATGTCTGCTCATACTTCAAAAGAGAACCAAACCGGTCTCCATTCGGAATCACAGTGATGTTTAAAAAATTTATCCATTATTTACAACGTATTGTGCCCCGCGTTCCGATCGTTCGCTGACTCCAAAGTTAGACTCGAGACGTATGAACTCGAAACAGGCTCGAAACATCATTTACAGTCTTCGGATTGCCCTGGCCGACCCTCAAAAACGAACGAACGAACCCAGGATGCGCCCCGAATACTACGGAAACCGGACGAACGAACCAACCAAACAGAATTTCGATACGAACCTAATCCCAAAATCGGACACCTTGACTCCTCTACGTCTCCCTATCTTTCCGCGAGAGCTTTTCCGCAGGTACTCCACTCCTCCTCCTTGAAAATTATGGTAGGCGGGGCAGGAGTCGAACACTGCAGCCTTCTCCGTGTTACGAGAGGTGCTCTACCATTGAGCTACCCGCCTAGATGCCACAGTACTAGGTCATGGCACCAGTCTCACAAACGCCGGCCCCAGCATACGTGTCACCGGGAGCGGTAACAGGCGCCAGATGCGCATCGGCATTTGATAAGCGGGATTCGTGGGGCTGAAGTTCGGTACTTGCTGGTTCCGCAACAGAAGCATTTCGTAGGGCAGTTCCCGTTCCACCATGCCCCAGTGCGACTTGAATTCGTAAGAGCCGCTCACGCGCTTGCTGCGGCCGAAATCGAAAATACGATAACCTGCTTTCCCGGCCTCTCGCATCAGATCGAAATACATGAAGTTGCTCGGAGCCACCGGATTACACTGCGGATCGGCAGCCCCATAATAGGGCAGCACCTGATCCCGGAAATAAAACGTAAGCACCGCGGCCGCTACTTTATCCCCGTGCATGGTTTCCCGGATGTTGATCTCTCCCTGAAAGTTCCGCAGCAGATTCCGGAAGTGCGCGGCCGGGAAACTTGGGGTGCCTAGCCTCCTCAGATTCTGCGAGTATAGCCGTTCGAACGCTTCGAAATCGGTCGTTTGCACGCGTGTCGTGAGCCCGTTCTGAATTCCCTTGCGCACCATCGCTCTGGTCTTTCGCGGAATCAGTAAGAGGATCTTCTCCTCATCCGCGCCTATCTCCTGGGTGAGCGTCACATAGCGCGTTACCGGCGTGAAGTCGGTGGATTGACCGGCATGTTTGTTGCGCATCTCCAGATGCTTCACTCGCAAGGACCGTGCCAGCTCGGACGCGTGACTGCAAAGGGCCGCCTGCACTTCGACGTTGTCGGCCAATATCCCCCCGTAAACTGCGAACGGGGAAGACAACAGCGCCTTACCTACCAGGAAGTTATTCACCAAAAAAAGCGGAAGCAGACCTCGGAT
This sequence comes from Bryobacteraceae bacterium, assembly GCA_035526195.1. Taxonomy (GTDB): domain Bacteria; phylum Acidobacteriota; class Terriglobia; order Bryobacterales; family Bryobacteraceae; genus CADEFT01. The sequence goes on along the minus strand of DATLCW010000310.1, from coordinate 15,192 downwards.
CCTGGATTCTTCTTCCGCCAGGAGATAATGTGGCTCATATCCAAACGTCGCTTCAATGCTCCGCTGCCAGGCGAGCAAATGAAAGGGACTTCCGAATGCGTGCTCCCGGACGTAAGCGTCCCATGCGGCGGCGTCATTTTGTCTCAACCCCCGTACCGTCACTCCCATCGTTTCAGACCACCCTCATTCCCTGGTTGGAGCGGCTCGCTTCCACCGCGGCGTCCAACTCAATGGATACTTTCTCCATGCTTGCCGTCCAGCAGAAACGGCGCTGTACATCCATGCGCATCTCCCTGGCAGAAGTACTGGAACCCTGCAAAATAGCGAAAGCGAAATCGGAAGCCGTTTCGCAAGGAGTGACTCCTGACGGCAGGTCGCCGCCAAATGTCCGGCAAACTGGCATGGAAGCGAATACGGGCTTCCCCATCGCAAGAGCCTCCAGAACCTTATTCTGGATCCCCCGGGTCATCCGGAAACTCGCCGCGAAGCACCTCGCTCCCGCCAGGTAAGGCCGGATATCCGGTACGCCTCCGGTCACCCTAACCCCTGGCCGCTTAGTCAGTGCACGTACTTCGCGCGACGGGTTTCGTCCCACAATGACGAATTCAAACCTCGGGTCGCGTTTGCGGATCAACGGCAGAATCTCCGATGCAAACCACACCACGGCATCCACATTCGGGAAGTAGTCCATCACTCCCACAAACACGGCATACCTCCGCCCGCCGGAGTCGCTCTTGGGGCCCGTAGCCGCCGGATCGAAGAACTTCGTGTCGATCCCGTTTTCCACGGTCACGTTCCGCACCCCGGGCGCGAAGTTCCGGTATAGCTCAGCCTCGGCGGACGTTGCGAAAAGGCAGGCTCGGGCCTGGCCACCTACTTGAATTTCTAACTCGCGCAACCGGCGGCCTTCCATTCGGTAAGCGAACCCGGCCCGCCGCATGCCGGAATACTGCAGCCACTTCTCGCTATCGACATCCACCAGGTCAGCCAACAGCGGTATGTCCGCTGGAGCCAATGCCGCCGCAACACTTGAAAAGGCGAATGTAGCATCCAACTTCACGTTCTGTACAAGGTCGGCAATCCAGCCGGCCATTCGCGGACTCGAGTAATACGACGCTGTCAGGCTGCCGCCGATGGCAAAACGCATCGCGGCACGGCCTAACGCCAGCGGCCGGTTCAGCCGCTCGACATAGAACGATGCGCATCGTGAGCGTAACTCTTCGCTGGCATCCATTTCCTGCGGATCACGTGCGAAGCAGGCCAGATGAACCCGATGGCGCGAGGATAGGTGCATGAACTCATGATGCGAGCGGATCCGCTCTCCCTTATCGGGCGGATTTGGCACACACTGCGATAGATACAGAATTTCCATCGATAGGGCTCGTGTTATTTGATCGAAACGGATACCAGGTTGCTAGGCGCGCCGTTAATTAAAGCACGCAGCGGTACCGTCCCCGTAGTCGCATTCGCCGGGATCTTCACCGTTAGCTGCCATACTCCCACTAGCTGCGGCGCAAGCCCTGAGAACTGCACTTCTCCGAAGGTGTTTCCAATGGCCACGCAAACCGATGGCTGCCGGTTCAGACATGCCGCACCATCCGATGTCGGAACGGCAATCGTGGAAACATCCGCCGGCGCCGCCTGACCATCCGGCACCGCGGGACTCACCGGTCCCTGCCCGGTTCCGAAAATCTTGATGGCCGTACCCCGCAACGCCGCGTTCGAAGGGCTGTTCGCGCTTCCATCCTGATTCAAAATCCGGCCCTGCCCCTTGGCGACCGGATCGTCGGTGAACAATCCCGGGGATATTGTAGATAGCGGAACGGTCGTCCCCGCAACCAGTTCTCCGGTGTCATGGACGCGTACCGCGACTCGTGCGCTGCCCGTAGGGGATTGCGAAGGAACTTGAAAGTCGATTCTGGTTGCGCTGACCGAAGAAAGCGGCACCGCCAGGTCATCGTTGATAGCGATTTCGCGGCCCGCCAGCGATAGCGGCAACATGCCGGTCCCGGCCTTCTCCTCGCTCTCAGCCAGCTCCGATCCGAAAAATGTGGCCATACCGCCGAGTGCCAAAGGCGCGCCGGATTGCGTGTTGGCTGCGTGTGCAACCGAAGACGGCTTCAGGAAATGGACCACCCTGTTGTTTCCCGCATCCCCGATGTACAGCGTGTCCCGCCGGTCAATAAACACTCCCCGCGGGGATGCCAAGCCTTCCGGCATCGCCTGCCCGGTGTTGAAATTGGCGCCGCTTCCGGACGTGTCTTTTTGTCCCAGGACGTCCGACGCGGCAGCCCCTGCCAGGGGCAGGAAAATCAGGGAGGGATAGATCAACACCCGGTTATTATTGGCATCCGAGACGTACATGTTCCCATTGCTGTCCAGTGCCACATCCCATGGCACGCGCAGGCCGCTCGCGCCGCCCCCCGCAAGCGCGGCATCGAACCTCTCCTGGCCAAGCACCAGCGCCGCCGCGGTTCCCGCTTGTGCCGCATCCCGGGTGTTCGGAAAAATCATAACGCGGTTCGCACCCGAGTCCGCGACGTATAACGAATAGGCCGCATCCACGTAGATCCCCTGAGGAGCGGTTAAAGTCTGTGCCGACGGTAGGTTCGACGGCATGCCCGTGCGGAAGCCCGGTTGACCAAACACGCGGATTGCCGCCCCATTATTCGCTACGCCGGCGGAAAACTGCATAACCCGGTTGTTGCCGGCATCGGCCACAAACAGATTGCCATCCGAATCCAGCGCCAGGCCGGTCGGTGCATTCAGGCTGGACGAACTGACCGCCGCCGACACCGAACTTGTGAAGTTGGCCTGCCCCAGAACCAGGTCTGGCGTGATTCGACCGCTTTGGGCCACTGGCCTGGGATATCGCAGGACGCGGTTGTTTCCACTATCAGCCGCATACAGGTTGCCGTCGCGGTCAACCGCAATACCCTTCGGCTGGGAAAGCGATATCTGCGAAGGATTCTGGGAACCACGCGTGTCGACGTTCGCCAGGGCGGTATCAAAGCCGGGCTGTCCTATCACCAGATCCGCCGGGTCTCCGGTGCGGAACCGCACCGCATCACGCCAACCGAGAATCCGGTGGTTGTTGGTATCTGAAACGTAGAGGGCGTAGGGTGCCTGGGAGTAGTCAATCACGATCTTGTACGGCGAGTTGATGCTCCCCGGTTTGATACGGTTTACGCCGTTGCTCTTGAAATCTAACTGTCCCCAGACCTGGGCAGCGGACTTACTTCCCTTGGGAAACAAGAGAACTCGATTGTTGCCGGTGTCCGCGAGAGTCAGATTCCCATCGCCATCCACCTTCACATCGCTCACATTGGAGAAGGCGCTTCCTGAAGCGTAGGGAAAGGAAGACGGGTTTGCTTGCGTGCTGGTAAAATCGACCTGACCGATCAGGTCTCTTGCCGGTGATCCCGAAGCCGCGCCCGGCGCAAACACGAGCACCCGGTTATCCAGAGGAATGGCGACGTACAGGTTACCGGCAGCGTCCACACACAACCCCGTCGGGCCGGACATCGTTGCCGCGGAGGCCTGCGCCGGAACACCTCGCGTGTTGAAACTGCTTTGACCGAAAACCGCGCTCGCATTCGCATCCCCGTTCAGCGGCCCGTTGAACTTCAATACCCGCGCATTGCTATAGTCGGACACAAAAAGATTGTTTTGCCGGTCAAACGCCAACGCTACCGGTGTGTCGAACCCGCTTGCCGACACTCCCGCTCCTCCCCGGTTCGCTTTGTTCGCACTGAAGTCAGGCTGACCGATCACCAGGTCCGCCTCCGGATTTAAACCGTCCAGCGTCGGCGCGCTATAGCGCAGCACCCGGTGGTCTCCCGTATCCGCGATCCAGAGGTTTCCCTGAGAATCGAATCCTAATCCCCGGGGCCGGTTCAACGAGGAACGGCTCGCCCCGTTCGCATTGGCACTCGTTACGTTGAAATTCGGCTGCCCGTAAACCGCATCCGGCTCCACCCGCGATACGTTCTGGAAAGGGTTTGGAAATCGCAGCACCCGGTGATTCCCGAAGTCCGCTACATAAAGGTTTCCGTTCGAAGGATCCACCGCCATGCCGATCGGCAGGTTGAAGCCTTTGGCGCCGATCCCGTAAGCGGCTGAACTTTGCGGTCCGGATTGCCCAAGAATTAATGATGGCGGATCCGCGCGCTGATAGCTGCGTATATCCTGCCAGGCCAACACTCGGTGGTTTTGTGTATCGGAAACGTAGAGATGCATGGTGCCATCCCGAACGTCTGTAGCAACCCCGAGTGGATTGTACATTTCCAAACCTTCCACCATGTTGACGCCGTTCTGGCGCAGATCGGGTTGACCCAGGGCGCGGTAGGCGCTCTTGGCCAGTTGGCCTGGTACCGGCACGCTGCAAATCAAGCCGAGCGCCAACATCAGCGTTCCCACCCTACGAGTTTCCGAACCTTGTTGCATCACGAAGTGTTTCACTTTACGGAACTACAATGGTGTCTTCCGGCTTCACCAGAAAATTCTGATCCGCCGCCTCGCCCCGGATTACCGCCTGGTAATCGAACGGTAGTTTTGTTTGCTTCCCGTTCTCGGTTCGCAGCACATAAATCTTTTTGCGTTTGGCGTACTCGGTTAACCCTCCCGCCGCGTTCAGCGCCTGTAGAACCGTCATCGAAGATTGGAGAGCAACTGGCCCTTCTTTTTTCACAGCTCCCATCAGATACACCTTCTGTAAGACAATTTCCTTAGGAACCACCGTCACATCCGCGCCTCGAATATATTTCGCGAATTTTTCGACCAGCACCTTTTCCAACTCGGACGGAGTTAAACCCGCCACCTCCAATTCCTTGATCAGAGGTAGGGATATTCTTCCATCGGTACGCACCACGACGCCGGCGACGGATGCGTCCGGCTCCTTCCACACTAAAATCTGCAGGACGTCCCCCGGCCCGATGCGGTAGCCCGCCGATTCCTGTGTGGTCTTCAACGGACCACTCGCAGAGGGAGTGCTTTTGGGTGTGGCGGCCGCGGATGTCTCGAGGTAACGTACGATTGCAAACGCTTCGCTCACCAAATCTTTGTTCCACCCAGCCGTAATGGCATTTTGCCGGATGTCGTTCTCTTTCAAGCCCAAGCGCTTCGCGTCCTCGATGTATTGGATCAGTGCTCTTGGAGTTTTGGAGGGTTCGGCGGCTTTTACGCACGAAGCGATGCCACCGATCCACAGCAATAATACGATCACCATACCTAGGCACCATCGAGTCATCGTAGTTCTTCCACCATCCTGAATCTTAGATCGATCGGCTGAATTGTTTTCCGGTCAACAAATTGTTGCACGTTGCGGACCAACGAGATGGCGAAGCCCTCTAGGGTAACGATCGGCGAGGTCTTAACATCCCGCCCGACGGCTTACAACAACTGCTGGAGAAACACTTAAGCCAAAAGGATTCCGTAATAAGATGCTGTCAATTCCCTGCTCCGGTTGTGCTTGCCGGGTGGCGACGAATGGGGACTCAAAGCAAAGGATTGGGACTTTTTCGTGTCCACTGGGATCCTTGGCCTTTAGCCCAACTGCTCACGGTTTACTTTTTGTGCGGCCGCTCGTTCAGACGGCAAGCGAACATCTGTAGCATTTGGAACTTGAACTGCGCTAATCTCACAATCGGTACTTTGCCGCAACGGAAATCATGAACCTTAGACTCCGGTATTTTGCCGCATGGGGAGCCATGTGCCTTTCGTTTTTGCAACTGACCCCGGCTGCCTGCGCCAACCAGGAAGCCGCAGCGAATTCTCTAAATGTCGTCGTATTAGAGGGACAAGGTACTATGCACAATATCCGGCTCAAAAGCGGACGCGACATAGTCGTACAGGTTGACAACGCGGCCCACCAACCGATCCCGGGGGCTCTAGTGGCTTTCACTTTGCCTGGTCATGGGCCCAGCGGCACTTTTGCCAACGGTGAGAAAAGCCTTGTCGCCACCACCGATGCTCAAGGACGCGCAGCCGCCCGCGGTCTGATTCCGAATAAGATAGCTGGCAAATTCGAAATCAGAATCACCGCTTCTCATCAGGGAGCCATCGCTTCGGCAACTGTCACTCAGTTCAATATGGAGGTGCAAAACGTCAAATCGAAAGGCAGTTCGAAGTGGCTTGTCCTCCTTCTCGCCGCAGGCGGAGCGGGCGCGGCCGGGGCGGTTCTCGCCACAAGAGGATCAACGTCCGCTGCGCCGCAGCAGCCGCCACCGGCGCCTGCGTCGATCAGCATCTCAGCCGGGGCGGGTTCAGTCGGGCCTCCATAGTTCCTGAATGTCCGATGAAACTTACGAGCGACATTTTTCTCCACCAACCGGATCAGCGGGCACGAATCAGCGAGACACTCGTTGCCCACGGAGGATGCCCGATGCGCCTAATGCGGCTGCTGACGTTCTTTGCCGCCATGATTTGCAGCGGCCCGCTTGCCAGAGCGCAAACGCCAGCTCTCCTTGCAGTAAGCCCCAATTCCGCAGTTGCCGGCGCAAGTAGCACCACCGTTACCTTGACGGGGTCAGCTTTCGTCCAAAACGCAATCGTGCTCTGGAATAATTCGATTGTTCTCTCCAGTGTAATCTTCAGCAATACTCAAATCAGTGCGACATTACCGGCAAACCTCCTGGCCACGCCAAGTGTCGGCACAATCCAGGTGCAGAATCCGAATGGGCAGCGCTCGAATGCCCTGACTTTCAACGTAACCCAGGCCACGTTTTCGATTCTCACGGACACCTTGCCGGCCGCTACCGTAGGCGTCAATTATCTATTCCCGCTAACCGCTACGGGCGGATCGGCCCCTTATACTTGGGGGATCGTGGGTGGAACGCTTCCTGGCGGCCTCTCGCTAACCAGTTCCGGATCCCTAGCAGGCGTTCCCTCCACGGCCGGAACCTTTACCTTCGTCGTTCGTGTTACTACCGGCAGCCAACTCACCGCTCAGAAGGCACTATCTCTTATTGTTAATCCGCCGCCATTTTCCATCAGCACGAACTCACCGTTGCCACAGGGGATTGCCGGCAGTGTGTACTCGGCACAGCTTGTCGCTGCGGGAGGCGTTCCCCCGATTCGGTGGACTGTCTCTACGGCGCCGCCGGGCTTGGTACTTGACTCGTCCACGGGTGTGCTGCGAGGAACGCCGACCGCCAGCGGGAACTTCACAATCGTCGTGCAGGCGGCTGACAATTCCGGATTGACGGCGTCGAAAACTTTTACGTTGACCGTGTCTCCTCCTCTTCTAAGCATCACCACGGATGCCGTTTTTCCTGGTGTTACCGGGGGAGCCTATGCACAGTCTTTTTCGGCAACAGGAGGCGTGCCGCCGTACCGGTGGTCGATTTTGAGTGGAGCGCCGGCGGCCGGCCTGACCCTTGACTCCTCCACCGGGGCACTAAGCGGTACACCCCAAATTACCGGCAGCTTTACGTTTGTAATTCAAGTGGCCGATATTACAGGTGCAACGGTTTCGAAACCCTTCACCATGGTGGTGGAGCCGCCGAGATTGAATATCCTCACCGCCTCCCCGCTCCCTACCGGAACGGTGGGAATCGCATATTCCCACCGGTTTGGCGCGGTTGGCGGAACTCCCGAATACACATGGTCAATCTCGGCTGGATCCGTTCCCGGCCTCTCCTTTGCCGGCTCTACCGGAGTCTTGTCCGGAGTTCCGGCCACGGCAGGAACGTACACCTTCAATATCACCGCCGCCGATAGCGCGGGCTTGATGGCCGTAAAGTCTTTCAGCCTGACGATCTCACCGGGGACCCTCACGATCCTGACCTCTCGCGATCCATTATCCGCGAAAGTTGGAGTTGCACTGAGGAGCGAGTTCGAGGTTCAGGGCGGCGTTCCCCCCTACACATGGTCGGCTAACGGCCTGCCCGAGGGCTTGTCCCTCGATTCCACCAGTGGCGTTCTCGATGGGATACCTGTGGCGCCTGGCGCCTACTCGTTTACTGTCCGGGTGACAGACTCACTACGCAGTACTGTAGTGGATCTCTTTCGGATTTCGGTAGCAGCGCCGGCTATTCCGAATGTCATGTTAAGTGGACTGCCCGCCACAGCTGATCCTTCCGTCCAACTTCTCCTCGGTCTCAATCTCGCGTCCAATTATCCAATCGATCTCAAGGGACAACTAATGCTGGCTTTCATCCCCGATGCCGGCGCAGGGGACCCCGCCATTCAATTTTCCACTGGCGGCCGAGCTGTCGCGTTTTCGATTGCGGCGGGCTCGACAAGCGCATCGTTTTCGGGCCAATCTTTGAGAATGCAAACGGGAACCATCGCCGGGACGATTCGCATTAGCGTGCAATTCCAAGTGGGAGATGTTGACGTAACTCCCGATCCGGTCCCGATTTTCAGCAGTCGAATCGAGCGGTCCGCACCTCAAATCGGCCGCCCGGTTCTGACACGATCCTCGTCCGGGTTTACAGTGCAGTTGAGCGGGTTCTCCACAGCCCGGGAAGTAACGCAGGCGGTCTTCACGTTCTCCGTCCCCGCTGGCGTTGTACTCCAGACACGAGACGTGACTCTCTCTGTCGAGAATCTATTCAACCAGTGGTACCAGGATCCGAATTCAGCCAGGTTTGGGAGCCAGTTTTCATTCTCTCAACAGTTTACCGTTCAGGGGAACGCGAGTCTCCCAACGCTCGAATCGGTTACCTTGACGAACCGGTTCGGAAGCATGACGGCAAAACCGTAGCAGGTAGCCGACACAGTCGTTCTCTGCCCGCGTACATCTCGCGGGAACAGGAATAAGCGTACTCTCTGGTACTATTTCCCAAAGAATGTGACTTTACAAGGTTCAACAGACTCGTGTAATCTAACGTTACCGTTAAGTTGACCATGTAAACGAACCAAAACCCCGGAGAGGGTAAATGTGAGGTGTGTCTGAATTCTCTGATGGACACGGGCAGTGGCTTCATGAAGCCGGCAACAATAGTCGTGGCCGATGTGCCTCGCGAATTTGCCCAGCGCCTCGCGGTTTGGCCGGAACTTACGCTTGTGGAATCCACTGCCGAGCGGTCCGATGTAGAAGCCAGTTGCGGGCGCGGAGAGTCTTGTCTGCTATTTCTCAGCGAAGAACTAGCCTTCAGTTCACTACGCGATATTATGAGTTGGTTGCCCGGCTCTAACACTTTAGCCTCGGTTGTCGTCGTTGCCCATTCCGCGAAGATCCCCCCCATCGAACTTCTCCAACTGGGCTGCTCCGGTGTGCTTCGCGTGGATGCCGCTCCCAATGAGTTACGGCGGGCCGTGCAGGCAGTCCTGGCGGGAGAGCTGTGGTTCTCGCGAAAAGTGGTCTCCAATGCATTGCGAACATTGTTGTTAACCAACCGCCTGACGCCGCGGGAATTGCAAATCGCTAATTTAATTGCTCAAGGGTTAAATAACCAGCAGATTGCCGATACATTGTTTATCTGCCGTGAAACCGTTCGTTGGCACGTGCGAACCATAAATTCAAAGACGAAGACCCGGGCGCGGAAGCCTGTAGTGACGTCGCCGGCGCGGGCTCGGAACCGGGCTGCGAGTTAGGCCTACTGGGCCCGCACACATTGCAATTCGGTGCCCAATGGTTGGGCAAATTTCCTAATTTCTGGGTTGTGGGACGAGTACTAGGGAATTGTGCCCAGTACTACGACCCACCCCCCGTACTGGGGGGGAAAATGCCCCCCTGTTCAATTTGGGCACGTAATGGTAATTTTTGGAATCCGACATTTTGGTACTTGAGCGATTCCCGCTTCTTCTATCAAGGAGGTCTCCCCCGTGAGAATCGCCGTCATTTCGAATGATGGTTCGCTGTTGACACTCTGCCATGAGGTGGTAGCAAGATTGTCTCAGCCGGACTGTCAGGTCACTGCTCCTCAGGTAGCTCCCGACGTTTCAGAAGCGGACGTATTCCTCTGGGACTGGGACCTGAAGCCGGAATCTCCGTTCCTGCCGGGCCGGCTGCCGGGCATGGATGTGTTTCTAGTCCGTCGAAGCGAACTCAAGCAGTTTCTCAATCGCTTTCCAGACGCTGGCGCATACACGCTTCTCAAACCCGTCAGTCCTGCTGCTTTGGAAGTGTTTCTTTCTTATCTTTGCCGGCAACGCGCTGGCGGTGAATGCAATTCGAGCGGCGATGACAGGGAAATGCTGCGCGAATGCCTGCTGGATTCCATGCTGCGGCTGCAGGAATTCGAAGAAGACCGCACGAATTTTTGGGCTCGCGCCGCGCATGACTTCCGAGCGCCCCTCACGGCGGCCAGCGGATATTGCGGTCTGCTTCTCGAAGAGGAATATGCTCCGATCGATCCCAACCAACGGGAACTGCTTAGCCGGATTCAACACAGTCTGAAGAAGCTCATTCGGATGTCGTCGGCGATGTTGCAACTCACTACCGCCAGACAGACGGAGAGGATGATTGAGTTGAAGCGGACCGATATGGTGGATTGCATCAACCGCAGCGTCGATGAGATTCGATTTTTTGCCTCGGAAAAAAAGCTTACCCTCGACATCGACCTCGTTAAGCCCGATGAACCTCTCTATATTGAGCCTGGTCAGATTGAGCAGGTTCTCGTGAACCTTTTGGAGAATGCCTGCAAGTTCACGCCGCGCAACGGTTCCATAACGGTGCGAGGACAGACGGTCAGCTGGCCTTGCGGGGGTCAATTGGCAGCGGTTTCTAATCCGGCGGGAAGCCCCTCCGCCAAGAATCTCTCCGGGTACCGCGTGGACATTTTCGACACAGGCCCGGGGATCAGTCCGGAGGAGGCAAAAACTTTGTTCGATGAGTCCGTCGCTGCTGGAAATACTGCGGATCGCTCCGGGGGCGGACTCGGCCTCGCGATCTGCAAGATGATCCTCCGTGCGCATCACGGGGAAATCTGGACGGAAACGCGCGAAAAAGGCACCTGCTTTTCCTTTATCCTCCCGACCAATAAATCGGTGATGCCGCGTGTTGTCAGCGGTTTGCGAAATGCCGCCACTGATAGTGGCGATAGCAAATTTTTAGCGCAATAAAAGAAGTTCAAATGGAAATACCAGCCAAAAAAACAATCATGATTGTGGAGGATGAACCGGAGGTTCGTAGCTTTCTCGAGTTGGCGTTGCTCAGGCAGGGCTATAGCGTCAGGAACAGCGAGGATGGAGTGGAAGCTTTGCAATTCCTGGAGGATGGGAACGAGGAGGTGTCGCTCGTTTTAATGGACGTGGTGATGCCACGAAAGGACGGACTGGCCACCCTGAAGCAACTGCGCGCCACTCACAAGGATTTACCTGTGGTCATGATCTCCGGCGCTTCTAACACGCCGATGATCGTTCAGGCAATGAAAAGTGGCGCCAACGATTTTCTCGCCAAACCGATTGGGCACGGGGAATTGGCGGCGGCGGTGCAAAAGGCGCTGACCGACGTTCCGCGCATGGTGAAAGTACCGGTCGCGGAGGCAAGCAGCGGACGTGGGCCGGGCAAATCTGTGGCGTCCGGCGAATGGATGAAGAAAAACAAATTGTTTCTTGAACTAGTAGGGGCTTCCGATGCTCCTGTTCTCATCCAAGGGGAAACCGGGGTCGGCAAGGAGATTACGGCCGAATTCCTGCACTCGCACTCTCCTCGAGCCGGCAAGCCGTTTCTCAAGCTGAACTGCGCGGCGCTTCCTTCTGAACTGATGGAAAGCGAGTTGTTCGGATTTGAACGCGGAGCTTTCACCGGTGCGTTCAAGAGCAAACCCGGAAAGTTCGATTTGGCGGACAATGGAACGCTGCTTTTGGATGAGATAGGGGACATGGATTTCAAGCTGCAGGCCAAGTTGCTTCAAGTGCTGCAGGACCAGCAGTTTGAAAGGCTTGGCGGCAAGGAGACGATTCGTGTGAACGTACGGGTCTTAGCGGCAACCCACTGTGACCTGGAGAAGGCAATTGAGGCCGGCCGCTTTCGTGAAGATCTGTATCACCGTCTCAACGTGATCAATATCTCGCTGCCTCCACTGCGCGAACGTCTGGATGAAATTCCGGCGCTATGTGACCTTTTCCTCGCCAGGCATGCCAGGTCGGGTGGCGAGCTGCCTAAGATCACGAAACCTTTGCTGGAAGCTCTGGAATCCTTCCACTGGCCAGGCAATGTTCGCCAATTGGAGAACTTCATGCGGAGGCTCCTGGTGATTCGGGACCCTGCATTTCTAATGGAAGAGATTCGTAGCCGGAAGACACAAACCACCGTCCGCACGCGGCAACCGGACTCGGTTCCGTCTCCTCCGCTCGTCAAAGTGAACGAAGTACAAAGAAAGATGGAGTCTGACGTCATATTGAATGCTTTGAACACGACACGGTGGAATCGCAAGCAGGCGGCGGCTCTTCTCGGTATTGATTACAAGGCGATGCTGTACAAGATGAAGAAACTCGGTCTCGAAGAGAGGCCCGGTCTCGGGCTGGTTCCCGACAGCATCGGATCCTTGCATGTGGCAGGAACTCATCCGGTTTTGGATGAGCTCGCTAAGAGTGCCGCGGGGGCGATGTAGACACTCTCAACCCAGCAGGCTACGCTTAGACTTCAACACTAACCCGGATACATTGGTACGTCTCAACCGTTACGCCGTACAGATAGTTTGCCCGTTCCATCTCATCAGGATCCGATTCCGGTATGCCCATTCTGACCACCGTCCCAGAGCATAGCAGTTGATACATGCGTCCGGGGTTTAATTCAATCTGGTAGGTTATTCTTTGACCAACCACGAGCTCGGCTGAACAGCGAAGCAGCACCCCGCTGCCACTGATATTACAACTGAATGCCGGAATCGGAACCGCTTGCTTTTCAGCCGCAAGGATGCTCATGGGCAGATAGACGGGAAAACGCTTCGCGCCACGGCGCTCCATTTGAACCCTTCCCGAACGAGAACTTTCGCTCGCCGAACTCGGCCGGTCTTCCTGCGCCCTGCACTCCCTGTTACGAAACGTTGAACTGCCATAGCAATCTCATAGCCAAATCGATCTAAAGAGTTGCTCACCCCATAACCGTGGTTGCAGAGGGGCGGACGAGTCCGGAAACGAAGGAGCACTCGCAAAAAATTGGGATTTTGGCTTAACGGTTCGTGCTGCCATCGCGCCCGCCGGGCATCGACATCCCTGGAGTGGCAGGGTGAGGCGCGATTGGATCAAGAATGTTGGCTTGGCTTAGGTAGACGAAGAAAGATGAAAAGGGGTCTATTTATAGTGAGCCGGGCGGGACTCGAACCCGCGACCCTTTGATTAAAAGTCAAATGCTCTACCAACTGAGCTACCGGCCCTAACCACGCGGAGCAGAAAGCCAATTCAAGCTGACGTCGTCTGCTACCCCCACATTCTACCAGAGTTGTGCCGCACGACCGGCCAATGCTCTAAACCCATGCTCTAAACATTGATACCCGACATCCGAAGCAGCCACACAATCAGCCAGATGGCGATCAACGCCATGCCGATGTAGCGAAGCCACTGGCCAACGGTGCTCGGTTGTGTCCTTTTCTCCATAGCCTTATCCTCCTGATTCAGAGTGTACTGGAACCGTTCCGCTAATGTCCCAGGACTACTTCCCCCGAAACACCGTTTGCGTCTATAGGATTCTCAATCCCGTTTCTTCATAGTAATAACGGATGCGAGACTTTCTTCAAAACGGCGACGACCGGCACTGGGCCCTGGCGATCGTCGTATACACCCGCCATTGGATCCATTACGGCGCTCTCTTCTTCTTCTCCGTCCTGATCCTTGCCGCTGCCGCCGAAGGCCTGCTGCTCCCCTAAAGCCTCCGGCAACTCAGCAATCCACCCACCCGCGCTGCCCGGCGCTTTCCAGCACTTTCCCCAGCAGATGCATGCCCCACAAACCTTCCGCAAACGTCGGATAGTCCACCGGTGCGGCCGGATTCGCGACGCGCGCATAGAACCGCTTGAACACCTGTTTGTGCGAATCGTCATATCCTTCGCTGTGCCCTCCCGGCAGGTCCGCGAACCCCTGCGCCGCACCGCGCAGCAGCGACGGGTCTTTCACGATAATCTGGTTCGGCGCGTTACGATTACCGATCCACAACTCATCCGGGCGCTCCTGGTTCCACCGCACGCCGCTCTTTGTCCCGTAAATCTCGAACGCGAAGCGGTTCTTATTGCCCGCCGACATCTGGCTCACCGTGTAACACCCGCGCGCCCGCTCGCCCAGCCGCAGCAGCACCGCCGCGAAATCCTCTGTCTCCACGGGAATATGGTCGTAGTCTTCCGGAGCCAGCGTCTTGCCCGTAAAAGTCTCCACCGAATGCTTCGGCTTTTTTCTGGTTTTGTGAAATGTGGCCAGTTCCGCACATAACGCCGAAATCTTCAGCCCGGTGAGATGCTGGATCATGTCCATCCAATGCGAGCCGATATCGCCAACCGCCCGCAGCGCCCCATTCGGACCTTTCTCCACCCGCCAGTTATAGTCCGTGTCATACAAAAGCCAGTCCTGCGAATAGGTCCCCTGGACGATCAGAATGTCGCCTAGTTCCCCCGCCGCGATCATCTGCCGCACATGCTGCACCACCGGATAATAGCGGAGGTTATGCTGCACGCAATTCGGCAGGCCTTTCTTTTCCGCCAGATCCACCATCGCCCGCGCCTCCTCCGCATCCAGCGTGAGCGGCTTCTCGCAAAGCACCGCTTTTCCGGCCTCCAAGGCAGCCATGGTCACCGGGAAGTGCAGCGCATTGGGCGTCAGCACGTGAACCGCATCAATGGATTTGTCCTCGAGGATGGTGCGGTAATCTCCCGTCCACCGCTCCACTCCAATGGATTCCGCGAAATCCTCCGCCCGCTGATCGGATGAGCCGGCCACCGCCGCTATCTCCACATAGCCCAACCTCCGCACATTCTCGGAATGCACTTTTCCCATGAAACCGGTACCGATAATTGCTGTTCTCAACTTACGCATCAGTGAATAGTCCTCCCCGCACACTCTACAACAATTGTTGTTAGACTCAAAGCGAGATGCGTGTGCTCATTCGGCTGCAGGAGGGTCCCCACGTGCGCCGGGTACAGGGCAAGAACCGGCATCTCGCCCACGGAGCCTCCGCCCTTCTCACGCCGGCCGCGGTGATGGCCGCCGTCCTGGGGGTCTGGCGGATCTCCTCCGACATCGGTTGGACCGGTCAGTTCGCCATTTCCCAGGGCATCTTTTCCCATTGGCAAGTGTGGCTGGCACTTGCCGCCG
>DATLCW010000303.1:0-11483 GCA_035526195.1 Bryobacteraceae bacterium | reverse complement strand
CGTGAAGGCTCACCCCGGCTACGTTCTGTCCCGATCCGGAGATACGGGCGCTTCGAAAGCACTGCATTCCGATGTCCTTCAACAACGTGGCACGGGAGCGAATGAATTGAAACTCCATGGGACTCAGCTCGGGGTTTTTCTTTTGAAACTCGAGAAACTTCTTGGGGTCCCAATTACCCAGGAATGCCATGCGTACCACGCGGAAGCCATCCGCTCCCATATCGGACACCGTTTGCGCGACATAGACGTCCATCCCGTGGATCAACGCCATCACCGCGATCAACGTCGACGTGGCAAGAATGATTCCAAGCAGAGTCAGAAAGCCGCGTAGCTTATTCGCGCGGAGCGAGCCCATCGCCACACGGGCCGCTTCATAAAAAGACGCACGGGATTGCACTCTTGCCTATGGGACGAAATTTCACCACGAGTTGTTCCATCACCAGGCTATAACCTCGCCGTTGTCTCAACCATCCAATCGCGAATGACGTGATCCAGCCAAAAACGGTGTGGGCCTTTGCACAGAAAACCCACATGTCCGCCATGCGCCATCGCCAAGAGACGCAGAGCCGGATTTCGCGCGAACGCCGGATGGGCGTAGACCTCAAACGGAATCATCGGGTCATCTTTGGCGTGTACCAGCAAAGTTGGAATCCGGATGTCGTCAAGGAACAAACCGGACGACTGCGTGCCGTAGTAACCCTGCGCATTGCCGAATCCGAAGAACGGCGCGGTAATCCGATCGTCAAACTCATAGACGCTGCGGATTCCCGGCAACGCGTCCAGGGAGAACAGATCCGGCATCAGGGCATGCCGCCGCCGCAGCCGCGCCCCCATGTGGCGTACGAAACTTCTTTGGTACATCCAGCATTGTGGACGGTTAAGAGCTTTGGCGCAGGCGTGCAAATCCAACGGCGCGCTAACGGCAATCACTCCGGCTAGCAGATCACGCCCACGCTCGCCCAGCTCCCCCGCAAGTTTCAAAGACATGTTGGCTCCCAGCGAGAAGCCCGCCAGAAAAAGGGGATGCGCAGATTCCTCGCGGAGGCGCTTCAAGATAAAGAGCAAATCCGATGTCAGCCCCGCGTGATAAAGTGTGTCGCAGAGCGGCTCCGTCCCGCCGCAGCTACGGATATTCGTGCGGTGCACGCCAAAACCCGCCTCCAGCGCCGCGTGGCCCGCGCTCCGCAGATAGCCGGATTCGCTCGAACCCTCCAGACCATGCACCAGAACCAGAGAACCCTTCATTGGTATCAGAGGCTGCTGGCTCGCCACCAGCACCTGCACCCGCGGCTCGGTCTGATAATAGGTGTTCTTCAGCGGGTAAAGACCCGCGTGAAATGGCCGGGGCCAGTAGGCGGCGGCAATCGTTTGCGTATGAGCACTGCGAAAGAGCGGCTGATAAGAACTCAACTTACATTATGACGCGGGCACTTGCGGAAGCGGCGTCACCGCCGCCGGTTCCGATTCCTTCTGCCGTAGCCTGAGCTCCTGCTGGATGATGTGCTCAGCCAGCTCCCGCATCGCCCGGCGCGAGCGGCGGCTGTCATTGCGAAGACGGAGATACGCCTCCTCCTCCGTAAGCGTATAACGCTGCATGAGGATGCCTTTGGCGCGTTCCACCAGTTTGCGGGCCTCGAGCTGGCGCTTCATCTCCGATGCTTCCTCCTGCAGCCGCCGGTTGTCTTCGGCCAGGACCGACTTGGCGACGGCCCCCCCCATCTGTTCTCCTATGAAAGTAAGCATTGCAATCAGATCGGGAGAATACTCCTGCGGCTGACGGTAATGAACGTTGATCACTCCCACAATATCGCCGCCACTAACCAGGGGGACGGAAATGAAAGCTTCGTAAGTATCTTCGATCAGCGACGGAAATTTTTTAAATCGTGGATCTTGCCCGGCATGCGCTGAGAGTACGACCACGGCTTGCTGGGCCGCTACCCAACCAGTGACGCCTTCTCCGATCTTCATACGAAGCTTTCCAAGCGCTTTGGCATGAGGAAGCTGGGATGCTCGCAGCACGATTTCCCCGGTACCCTTTTCGTGCAGATAAACCAGGCAGGCATCGCAGCCCGCAACCTGGACGGTGGTGCCGAGAATCTCCCCCAACATCTCGTCAAGCGAAAGCTCTGAACTGACAATGCTGCTGATGCGGTGTAGCAGGGCGACCTGAGCGCCGAAGGCTTCCGCCTCGTGGATAGAAACTGCAGTCATACTCTTAGTTAAGGCTGCTTGTGCCCGTACGTCCAATCGAAAGTTTTGATCGAATCCATAGGCGACATGCGGTTTTCCTCTCAAGTGTCTTTCCTGCACGCCGATAAGGGGATAAGGCGTGCTGATGAGTTCTTACCGAAGGCAGGCGGAACCAGTGACCGGAAAAAACAGCCGTGCCTCCCGCCAGATCCCGGAACCGGCGGTTGAGTACCTGCTCGTCAAAGCCGCCACCCACGAGTTTGCCTTGCGGATGGAAAAGGTTCACTCCATCACAACGGGTCCCGATATTCTCGCGATCCCTAATTCCGAAGCCTGGCTCGTCGGAATGCTGGTGCTGCCCGATCGGGCCGTGTCAGCGATCGATCTGCGGCTTCGGTTGGGCTTACAGCCTCACCGTCCACCCCAATTCGCCATCACCGTGGACCTTGCGCCCCATCTTGCGCTGCTGGTGGACAAGATTTTGGATAAAGCCGCCATTCGGCCGAAGGACATTCGTCCCCTCCGGTCGGTGACACGGCCATTTCATTCGTTCCTTACCGGATCGTGGCATGGACGTTCGCGCGTGGTCTATTTGCTCGATCTCGGATCGTTGCTCGCCGGCTGCTCTGGTGCGGTTAGAAGTCGTTTGGAAAATTAATTTCGCGAGCGTCACCCGGATGAGTATACTCTCCCCATGAGTATTCTTGCCGGAATCCGTGTCCTGGATCTGGCCACATACATCGCCGCCCCCGCGGCCGCTACGGTGATGAGCGATTTCGGCGCCGAAGTGATCAAAGTGGAACGCCCTCCCTATGGCGATCCCTACCGGTCTCTCACTTTGGTGCCTGGAATGCCCATCTCCAAGGAACAATATTGCTGGCTGCTCGATAGCCGTAACAAGAAGAGCATCGGCCTCGATCTTTCGGCCGAAGCTTCCGCCGAGGTGATTGGAAAGCTCGTTTGCTGGGCGGATGTGCTGATCACAAATTTCCAGCCCCGGCAACTGCGCAAGTTCCACTTGACCTATGAGGATCTGGAACCGCGAAATGGGCGTCTGATCTATGCGTCGGTGACCGGCTATGGTGAGACCGGCGAGGACGCGGACAAGCCCGGCTATGACGCCACGGCTTACTGGGCGAGGAGCGGACTAATGGCACTCATGCACAATGCCGGCTCCGACCCGGTCCAATCCCCCGCCGGTTTCGGAGACCACCCTACCTCCATGGCGCTCTTTGGAGGAATCATGATGGCGCTCTATCAGCGCGAAAAGACCGGCAAAGGAATGAAAGTAACCACATCGCTGATGGCCAACGGCGCGTGGGCCAACAGTTGCCAGATTCAGACCGCGTTTGTGCAGGCGGAATGGGCCGTAAGGCGAAACCGGCTTTATCCCAATAACCCGCTGATCAACCATTACATGACCCGCGATGGCCAGCGTATTCTGTTTTGCTTACTGGAGCCCGAGCGCGATTGGCATCGCCTGTGCGAGGCCTTGGGCTGGCAAACCACCGCGCCGGACCCGCGCTTTCACACTCCCGAGTCGCGTCGCGACAATGCGGCCGCGTTGGTCGCCCTGCTCGATGCGGAGATCGCGAAACAGACTCTTACGCAATGGGGCAAAGTCTTCCGGCGGCATGAAGTGATCTGGGGGCAGGTGCCGGGCATTCATGAGGTGGCGAATGATCCGGTAATGGAGCAGCAAGGCGTGTTTATGGAAATGGAAGACGCGCCCTGGCGAACGGTGATGTCGCCGATCGACATCGCCGGCGAGAAAAAAATCCGGCCGAGGCTGGCGCCTAAAGTGGGTCAGCACTCGGCCGAAATACTGCAATTACTCGGATACGAGGAGGAGAAAATCCGGCAACTACAGAGGTGTGGTGCGGTGACCGGGTGAGCCTGAAAATCAGGCCGCTAGATCCTTTTCGCGGTCATCGGCAATTCATTCCCATTGAAATCCACAGTAAGCTTCATCTCGTCTCCAATCACCTTGCCCTTATAACTGATCTTCACTTCGTTGCCGTTGAAATTGCGGATGACCACGAAGCTGATGGTATCGCCGTCGATCTTACCTTCGGAGATCTCAGAGGTACCCCGAGTGCTTTCCATGGTTCCGGTGAGCTTCGAGCCATCCACCTTCAGGTTCATGGCGCCTTCACGCTTTTCCCCATTCATTTCAAAGCTGGTTTTCCATTTACCCGTCACATCGGCGGCGAAGGCCGGGATTGCGAGTGACGCAGCCAGTGCCACGCAGACCACAAGGCGTAGGTTCATCGTGCGTTCTCCTTATCTCGAAAACGATACTATCACGGACAAGCGCATCGCGCCCCCATCCGCCGGGTTCTTACCGGATCAGTACTGGCCCGATCGAGTACCGCTACCCAAAAGGTCCAAAGTGGAGGCGGTAACCGGCATCCCGCGGCTCGCCGGCCACTCTCCAGGGATTCATTTCAGAAATGGTTGACCAGATCGCGGAACCGCTCCACCACCAGTAGCCGCCCGCCGTTCCTCATTTCCTGATGCTCCAGGTGCCACGTGCGGGCATGCGGAACGTACACGGCGCCAATACCTGCTTCAAGCGCCGGATTGATGTCGGACTTTGGCGAATTTCCTACCATCCAGCACTGCTCTCCATTCAGGCAATGCTCCTCAATTACCCGCCGGTAGACGCCGGCGTCCTTCTCCCGGACAATTACCGTTTCCCGAAAGTACGGAGCCAACCCGGACTTGCCGACCTTCAAACTCTGCTCTTCGGTATTGCCTTTGGTCAATAGAACCAGGTCGTGATGAGCTGCCAGATACCGCAGCGTGTCCGGAACTCCATCGATAATTTGCAGCGGGTGGTCGTTGATCTGACGCGCGAGCTCTAGAATATGGGCGGCGTCCTCGGGAGCGATAGCGCGCTCCACCAGACGCCGGTAGCACTCCACCATGTTCCGTCCGAAGTTTGCCGCCCCATAGCCGTGCGTGCGAATGTTGACCAGTTCAATCTCATCCAACGCGGCCCGCACCTGATCGCGATTCAGGGACGAATGACCCAGGAAATCGCAAAATGCGTGGAACGCGCTCTCAAAGTAAATGTTGTTCTCCCAGAGAGTGTCATCGGCATCGATCAGCAGGTGCTGCCGCATCGGTCAACTGGTGATCGGAATATGCTTGCTATGCCCATTTCGCGGGGCGCAGGCGCGCATCTGTTCGGAATGGCGCCATCGAATCACGTGGATCGGAAAGTAATCCACCAACAGCTTCAGTCGCTCGGATTCGCTGCGCAACGCGAGTAACTGCTGGCGAAAATCCACGTCGTCCACAATTTGTGCGAGTTGAAAGCTCAGTTGAGGATCGTTCCACTGCGGTTCGGAAGCAGCGTCCTGTCGGGTGGCGTGGCGGGCGCTGGTGTATGCCTCCACCGCTTTCTGTTTCACATCCATCGGCATGGCCGGGATCTCCAGATCGTCGAAAAAGCGCACCCTCCCCTGCACATAGGATTTTCCGTCCACCAGTTCCAACACCTCGAATCGGCGCCGGCCGAGGGTAATGATATCCATGCGGCCGTCGGGATGGCGATGCACCACCCGCTCCACCATCGCGGAGCAACCCATGTTCACGATCCCCTGTTCGCGCGAGAGCACAATGCCGAACTCGGTCTCACCGGCCACCGCCTGGCTGATCATCTCTTTATAGCGGTCTTCGAAAATATGCAGCGGCAGCGGAGTACGCGGGAACAGCACGAGCGGCAGGGGGAAAAGCGGCAGTAGTTCCTCGCGCATGTTACCATTATGGCTGCTTACCCCACACTCAGCAATTTGGGTGATCCGAATGGCTGCGGAAGCCCTGTTTGCGGATGGAAATTAACGAAAAGGTTGTGTTGGTAACCGGCGCTTCCGAGGGCATTGGAGCCGCTTGCGTAAACGCCTTTCAAAAACGCGGCGCGAAGCTTTCCCTGGTGGCTAGAAGCAAAGATAAGCTGGAGCGGGTAGCGGCGGGCGACGCGCTGGCGGTGATTGGCGACGTAACTCGGGAAGAGGACCGCAAGCGCGCGGTCGAGCGCACACTTGAAGTTTACGGGCGGATCGATATTCTGATCAATAATGCCGGTGTTGGTCTCTATGCTCCCAGTTGGCGGGCGCCGATGGAGGAAGTGCGGCGTATGTTTGAGCTGAACCTGTTTGCCGCACTCAGCCTGACCCAACTGGTGGTGCCGCAGATGCGCGCCCGGCGCAGCGGCTGCATTGTGAACGTGGGATCGATCGCCGGTAAAGTGACTCTTCCGTGGCTGACGCTTTATTCAGCTTCCAAGTATGCGCTGGGCTCTTTCACCGACGGTTTGCGGATGGAGCTGGCGCGAGACGGAGTTCATGCCATCACCGTTTGCCCGGGTTATGTTTCGACACGCTTTCAGGAGCACATCCTCCTGGGAAAGGTTCCCGCCGGGGTGCAGCGCAGCAAAGCATTCCGGATTAGCGCGGACCAGTGCGCGAGCGCGATCCTGCGCGGCGTGGAACGCAATGCGCGAACAGTCGTGACACCCCGTTTAGGCTGGCTGTTCGTGATCGCGGAGCGGCTCTTTCCTTCTCTGGTGGACTCCCAGCTGCAAGACATCTACTTTCGCGGACTCGACTCATGATCCTGAAACTGAAGCGTACGCCGGGAATTTTTTTGGTGGGATTTATGGGCTCAGGCAAAACCACCATCGGCCGGAAACTCGCGGAAGAGTTGGGGTGGAGTTTTGCCGATCTCGATGACGATATCGAAACCCGTGAGGCCGCCCGCATCAGCGACATTTTTGAAAATCGAGGCGAAGAGGAATTTCGACGTATGGAGGCCTTGGCGCTGGAGGAGCGTGTCAGACAGGTGCGGGCGGCTAAGCCCCTGGTGCTCGCACTCGGTGGCGGCGCATTTGTACAGCCGGCCAATCGCGAACTGATCGCCGCCAGCGGCGTTTCCTTTTGGCTCGACTGCCAACTGGAGCGCATCGAAGAGCGTGTCGCGGGATTTGCTCATCGCCCTTTAGCAAAGGATCCGCAAAGGTTTCGGAAGCTCTACGAAGTCCGGAAAGACGCCTATGCCCAAGCCGATTTTCGCATTCCCATCGCGAGTGACGATCCGATGGATGCCGTGCGGAGTATTCTGGAGACACCAGGGCTATTCTGATGCCTCTTCGCGATGATGCGCTCGACATCCTGCGTGCCGGTCTCGATGCGGCCGATCCGGTGAAAGCGGTCCATCGCCATTTCTCTGTGAATGGAGACGATTTGACCGCCGGGCGCAGGCGCTATCGGCTATCGCGTTTTAAGAAGGTGATTGTGCTCGGCGCAGGCAAGGCCAGTGCGGCGATGGCATTGGCGGTGGAAGAAGTCCTGGGCGAGCGGATCCATACAGGCCTGGTGAACGTAAAGTACGGGCACACGGTTCCGCTGAAGCGCGTGGAACTCAAGGAATGCGGCCATCCCGTTCCCGATGAAGCGGGCGTGAGCGGCTCCCGGCGTATTTCCGCGCTGGCGTCAGGGGCCACCGAAAAAGATCTCATCGTCTGCGTGATCAGCGGCGGCGCTTCCGCCCTCCTGCCGGCTCCCGCGCCCGGCGTCAGCCTGGGGGAGAAACAGGAGACTACGAAACTCCTGCTGGCGTGCGGGGCCAACATCCATGAGATGAATGCTGTGCGGAAGCATCTTTCGTCGCTGAAAGGCGGCCAGCTTGCGAGGCTTGCCTGGCCTGCCACCGTGATCACGCTGATCCTCTCGGATGTGATTGGCGATAACCTGGACGTGATCGGCAGCGGACCCACCGCGCCTGACCCATCAACCTTTGCGATGGCGCGGGCAATCCTCACCAAGTACGGCATCTGGGAGCGCGTGCCTGCCCCCGTGCGCAGCCGCCTGGAGAGGGCGGAGCAGGAGACTCCGAAGCCAGGAGCGACCGAACTGCGGCGTACGCAGAATCTGATTGTGGGCAGCAACCGGCTGGCGGTGGACGCCTGTAAGGGCAAGGCGAAGGCCCTCGGTTACCGCGCCATGATTCTTTCCACCACCATTCAAGGGGAAACGAGGGATGTCGCCGGCGTACATGCTGCGATTGCTCGTGAGATTCGCAATTCCGGCCAGCCGCTGCGGGCCCCCGCGTGCGTCATCTCCGGAGGTGAAACCACGGTAACCTTGCGCGGGCGCGGCAAGGGCGGGAGGAGCCAGGAGTTCTCCCTGGCGGCGGCCATGGATATTGACGGGCTGAAAAACGTGTTGCTGCTCAGCGCGGGCACCGATGGCACGGATGGACCGACCGACGCCGCCGGCGCGCTGTGCGATGGAACCACGGCTGAAAGGGCCCGGGGGCTAGGGATGAACGCGGCAGCCTTTCTGGCCGGGAATGATTCGTACGCCTTCTTCGATGCTCTCGGCGATTTGATCAGGACCGGTCCCACCAATACCAATGTCATGGATGTGCGGCTTATCCTGGTAGGGAAGGAATCGCGTACCAATGTGGCGTGAAATTATCGATCATGCGTTGGATGAGGAGACCGTAAAGGCCGAGGCGGAGCAACTGGAGTGGATCGCGAGAGAGCCTGAAAACGCCAGGCCTTACTACCACCTCGCCCAAATTCGCCGCATGCAGTGGAAGGAAGACGAGGGGCTGGCGCTGCTGCTCCACGCCGTTCATCTGGACTCAAGCTTGGCGGAGGCGCATGCGGCCCTTGCCCAGATGTACGCCGTCCGCGCGGACTATGCGGCAGCCTGGCGGCATGCCCGTGCCGCCGAGGCGTCTGGCAATGGCCGGGGCATAGAGTTGCTGCTCCGTCATGGAATTGTCGAGGCATAATCGCTGAAACAATTTCCGCCCGGCGCTGGTCTATTGTACGATTCGACCCAACGGGAATCCCGGAGGAAACACTTTATGCGTTTGAGCTGCCGTCAATACTGGGCGCTGATTACCACCCTGACAGTTTTCGGATATACCATGCAGCCCGCGCCCGCCAGGGCGGCGGAGAGTCACGTGGTGCCACTGGAAGAGTTGCAGAAAGAGCTGTTATCGGCTGCCGGGAAGCGAACGCAGGATCTTGCCGATCTGGCCCGCGTACTTTCCCTGCCCGCCGCGCAGGAGGCGCTGGCAAAAGCGAATTTGAACACCGCACTCGTGAAGACAGCGGTGGCGAGTCTCAGCGATCAGGAACTCTCGCGGCTGGCCCGGCAAGCCCGTGCGGCGGAACAGGATGTGGAGGGTGGGATCATCGTCGGCATTCTGGCATTGATCGGGTTGATCGTGGTGATTATTATCGTGCTTGCCATCGTCAGAAGCTGAACTCTCTCAGCGCTGGACGGCCGTGTAAAACACGCCGCCGCCCTCCTTCAGGTTACGGCCGTAAGTGACGGACCACGTAAAGCCGCCCAGCGTGACCACTTTCGCTTGCAGTCCGGCATCGGGCATCCAGCCGTAGGATCGAAAGACCTTCGCCGGGTCGGCGATCCAGCCTCCATCAAAAAAAGGTCCGGCTTTCACGGTTAGAAAAGGCCGGCGGAACACCATGCGGTCGACTTCCGTCTGCATCAGCCCATACCGGGTACCGAGGGGAGCCCGGCCCTTGCGGCCATCTCTCGACCCGGCATGGCCGCGCAGCCAAAGTGGATTGTCGCGTTCCACGCCGAGCTGGAAATATTCGTCGAAGGGAAGTGCTCCGATGGTATAGCCCCCGCGCAGTTGCGCGCGGATGGCCCAAATCTCGTCTTTCGCTTGCGGGTGCCAGACGCCTGACAGCGAGCCTTGGGTTTTCGCATAGCGCGTGCCTCTGGCTGCGAAGACGCGTCCTGTATCCAGTATCGTCCTGGCATCAAATTGAATGCGATGTTCGGGCCATGGATAAAACCGGGAGGAAAGCTCATTGTGCTGCGAGAAGGCCCAGGCATTCTGAAAGATGGATGCGCCGTGCTGGTCCGTCAGGCGGCGGCTTACGCGCAGTCCCGTAGTCCACTCGAGCGCATGAGGAAGGGTGAACAGCACCTCTCCGCCGGCTTCCAGTTTTCGCAATCTCAAGCGGTCTAAGGCATCTGACTCCGCGGTAGACGAGAGATCCCACTCCTCATCCCTGGCATCGGCCATGAGCCGATAACGAAACCGCGTGTCCCTACGGATGGGCGCCGCTAAAGTGAAAGCTGCCCGACGCTTGTTGGAATCCCAGCGGCCGAGAAAATTGAGGTTGATCGCGCGCCGGCTCAGGTTGTAACGATCGAAAAACACGGTCTGATAGGGCAGGCCCCGGGCGAAGGGTAGCACCCGGCCAAACCATCCGCTAAACGGTGCGCTGGCTTCCGTTAGCCGCAGCGTCAGGTCAAAGCGTTGGTCCGGCCGCGGCGCCAGTTGGAACCGGCGGCTCGTGAAAATATCCAGCCGGTCGAGATTGGCTTCGGTCGAATGCAGCCGGCTTCGCGTGAAGATCTGGCCGCCGGAAATTGTGATCGCCCGCTCCCTCAAAAGCGCGTCGAGAGCGGGTATAGGCTCCAGCGTCACAGCCTGGATCAACGGCTTGGAAATTCGATTCCAGTACTTCAATGCCGCATCAAGATTCGAGTTCAGCAGGTATAAATTGGCCAGAAAATCATTGGCATAGCCGTCCTTGGGATCGATCCGCAGCGCTTTCTGGAGATACGCGCGAGCAGCCCCGCGGTCTTTCCGGCGAAACGCCACTCCGGCCAACTCTACCGGGAAGCGCTTGTCCTGCGGATAGAGGCTGCGTCCCAACTGGAATACCTGCTCCGCATCGCCGTATCTCGCCTGCCGCGCGAACTCCAGACCGCGGTGAAATAAGGCGTCCGCCGTTTCCTTCTGCTGTGCCAGGGCGGGTTGAAGCAGCAGGACGATGGCCGTAAGAATGTGGATCACGAACGGGGGCCAGGCACGGCAAGCAACGCCCAATTTCCGGTAACCCTCCACGCCCGTAGAAACGGTTCCATAGGCTCGCGGAACAGCTTCCCGCGCGCGGGATCATTAAGAATAACCGCGCCTGCCTCCAGCCCCACGACCACCGCAAAATGTAGCGGACCCTTGGGTCCTTTCAAGCCCAGGCATACTACCACCGGCCGGCCTTTTTCCAAATGGTTGCGCAGATCGGAAAGCTCGCCATTGAAGAGGAAACCCGTGAAGCCATTCGCCTCCACATAGTTCTTGAGCGCCTGGCCCGAGATGCCCTTTGAGGATGGCGGAAGCACCTTGTCAATCCGTTCCGCATCGGCCGCGGCGGCATCCAATCCGGGCTGCTGCCGAACCCAGTACTGCATTACCATCGCAACCGCTGCCGATCCGCAGCCGGCACG
>DATLCW010000283.1:0-10103 GCA_035526195.1 Bryobacteraceae bacterium | reverse complement strand
TGGAACCGGAACGTAGGTCGCCAAGAGCGGCGATTTGCTGGGAGATCTGGGAACGCCGCTGTTGGAGCGATTCCAGAGAGGTGGGTTTTGTTGTCAGAAAGGGCCTCCTGTCCTAGCGTATCATATACGCTAGGTAATTTGGCCCTAAAAAAGAAAACCAGCTGATCTTCACTTTTGAGACGCGCACCCCCCCCCGCCTCGACTTTCCATGGAGCTTTCCGTTTACGTAAAATTGTTGGGAGCGGCGAGTACCGTTCTCGTCGAAGTGAAGCCACTCACCGACTTTCTTGCCGCGCTGATAG
This sequence comes from Bryobacteraceae bacterium, assembly GCA_035526195.1. Taxonomy (GTDB): domain Bacteria; phylum Acidobacteriota; class Terriglobia; order Bryobacterales; family Bryobacteraceae; genus CADEFT01. The sequence goes on along the minus strand of DATLCW010000283.1, from coordinate 9,801 downwards.
CGCCCCTCATCTTTCTTCTTCCCACTCGGATAGTCTGTAACGACCAGACCGTTCAGACGAAATCGCTGAATTCGCTTCCAAAACGTAGACCAGGGCGACAAGCCCTACCAGCGCCAGCACCAGACCCTGCCACATTGCAAGCGAATTCATTGGCTTGCTTCCTCCTTCTGACACAGAGCGCCTTTCACTTCGACGTTCCCGCCTGGGCTGGCCACACGTACAGCTTTCCTTCGGTGTCCCAAATCTCGATGCCGAGTTTTGACGCCGCCTCAGCGCCGATCTCCGAAACGACATGGTTTACAACCTGCTCTCTCGCCGCGGCTTGATCCATTTTCATGTCCGAATAGCCCTGTGGCAGAGTGTCGCCGTCGCCCTTGATGAAAAGTGAGCCACCATTCTCAACCTGACCCCGGCCAGATGGAAACACTTGTTTCTTCCGAGTCAGGACCAGCTTCACGTCAACATCGACGGGGAACTTTGGCTTGACCTCCTTAGGGGCTGACGGCGTTGAAATCTAAGGCCACTTGTTTTAGTGGGGTCACTTTACGCTTCCTTTGAACTACAGGCGCACATGCCCAGGGCGATCACACTTATGCCGAGCAGGAATACTTTGCATTGCTAAGAACTCACCAACACCTGCGGCTCACGCGGCTGTTCTCGCCCTTCTTCTTGAACCAATCGAAGATACCCATTTGCAAGCTCCTTTGTTTGACGGTCGAACGCCAAGCTTCATGCGACGGCTAGGCGACGCCTCGCGAGTTGGGGGCCGTCTCAACGACCCAACATACGCTTGAGCAACGCCCCCAACCCCGTGGCCTTCTCAGGGGGCCGTGGCTGACGAGCGGTGGTTTGTGCCTTCGCCAGAGCCGCCATCTCGGAAAGCGACAGTCGGCCAGCGCTTGAAACGCCAACGATGTGCCCGCCTAGAGGAGTGGTGTTCTTGAATGTAAAGCCCTGACCCTTCAACTGCTTCGTCTTCCCTGCCGGATCAGCGAGGACGCCAGGGGAGATCGGATACTCCTTCGGGCCTGTGACCTCGTAGGTCCAATACTTGGTACCGTGGGGAAGGTCAGTTGGGAGCTCCAGGTACTCCGTCTCGGTCTCGTCGGCGTTCCTCACCGAGTAGATCGTTCCGGTCCACCTTTGCTGGCGGCCCAGGTGAGAGTCCGCTTTCGCCGCGCACGACGGACACAGGATCCAATCAGTGGCATCTCTCATCACCATCTGTACCCAGTCTCGTTCCATTTCGTGCTTCGGGAGGCCGAATACTTGAGCCAGATCCGATGCCGTTCCTGTCGGCCGAAGTCCAGCCCGCACGGTCTCGCGGACTTCCGCCACGCCGTAGCGTCTTCCCTCTGCCCCTATTAGAGGTGTGCTGCAAAGATCACAATTCGCCATTTCAGCCGGAATTCCTTTCTGCGGTTGATAGTATACACCCGACCGTCTGTGGGCGGACAGTTGAAGCCCAATTTTTCTTCCCGGCTGCCTCTGGCCGCCTCAAGACCAATTTTGGCCGTCCCGGAGTAGGGGGGCCGCTCGACAACTTGCCGGATAACGCCCAAGCGGGAAACTTGCCTGCTTTGCAACATGCGGATTTGGCAAGAGATTGTGAAGCGTCGAAACTTACACAGTTACTTGCACAGCTTCACACATCTAGACACATCTAGACAGCTAAGTACCATTTTTGCAGATGTTTACAGGTGCCAAGAAAGGACTTATAATCCTTTTTCCGGAAACGGGAGTGGGGGTTCAAGTCCCGCCCAGGACACCACGAAACTGATCCTCTCAGCCTATCGGGCAGCTGGGCTCAAGGCAGATGCAGGGACTAACGTATCTTCTTGACGTATCAATATTTGTCATGATAACCTTAAAACTCAGAGGAGCTCAGTCTCATGTCCCAGACCCGCGAGAAATTCGCCACACAGGTCAACTCCGACATCCTGTCGGCCGTGCGTGCGCTCGCCGCCAAGGAAGGCCGTCAGTTGCAGGCGCTCGTGGACGAGGCTTTCGCCGACCTGATTGAGAAGCGCAAGAAGGTCACGCCACGCTCGCACGTCATGGGTGCCTATCTCGCCAGCCACGAAAAATACGGCCCCCTTTACAAGAAGCTCGCTGAATGACGGACTACCTCACGGTGGCCGAAGTGCTGGCCATGCATGCCGACCAGATCCAACGCTACGGCGGTTCCCACGGCATCCGGGATCAAGGGCTGCTGGAAGCCGCCCTCTTCCGGCCGCAGACCGGCTATTACGCCGACCTGATCGAGGAGGCCGCCGCACTCTGGGAAAGCCTCGCGCAAAACCATGCTTTTATCGATGGCAACAAGCGCACGGCTTTCGCCGCCACGTATACCTTTCTCGCCATCAACGGCGCGCGGCTCACGGCCGATGCGGAACAGACGTATGCTTTCGTTGCGACGCTTTACGAAGCCGGCCAGTTCAGCTTCGGCCAGCTTGTCCCGTGGCTGCGCGATCACGTGACGCAAGAAATGCCTTAACAGGCCGATCGGGTCAGCCGTTGTTTCAAAGCCCGGCCCGAGTCAGGCCGGGAAGGGGTAGAGACTAGACGGGCACCACCTGAGACCCGGAAAGTAGCGGGTACAGGGTGCGGTACGAAAATCCAGGTCCAAAGGGAGCTCCTATCAGAATGCCGTGCGGTTTGGAACGGCGAAGGCCTGCGAAAGAGCCGGAACTTACTCGCCCACGCGCCCCGAACTTCTGTACGGGTGACGATCCCTTTGCCTCAACTTGCGCGGAGCAAGTATCCAGGCAGGCTACGCCTTTTTTGCGTGATCGGCTCAGATCAAGAGCTCGTTTTCGCAACAACTTTTCCAGTTTTCCCTTGACTTCTTCTATATTTATATTACTATCGAAGTTTGGAGAAAAGACAAGCCCATGACTAAGAAGGATGATGCAGGTTTCACCGCTCGCTACACCGATATGTTCTCTGCGATGGGGACGGAGCCGCGGCTGCGGATCGTTCGTCTGCTGCTGAGCGCGTATCCGGGCGGCATGGTAGTTAGCGACATTGGCGGCGAACTGGACATCCCGTTGAGTACCTTGTCCCACCATCTTGAAAAGAGAACATCCCGCTGCCAGATAACTCGATTGACGTGATCATCTCGAACTGCGTCATCAATCTCTCCGCGGACAAGGACAAGGTGCTGAAGGAGGCCTTCAGGGTCCTGAAGCCGGGCGGCAGATTCGCCGTCTCCGATGTTGTCGCCGGTGGCGATGGGCCTCCGGGAATCAAGAAGAGCGTGGAGATGTGGGTCGGCTGCGTGGCTGGGACGCTTACCGATTACGCTTATGTTGCGAAGCTTGCCACGGCGGGTTTCGACAAAATTGACATCGAGCCCACGCGCGTGTGCAGCGTCGAAGACGCCCGTGCATTTCTCGCGGGCGCAGGCATCGATTTCGATGCGCTCGCGCCGCAGGTTGAAGGCAAGTTCATGAGCGCCTTTGTGCGCGCGGCGAAACCGGAAGGCGCGTGCTGCGCGCCCGGCTGTTGCGCAGCATGACGATGTCTCGCCGGATCGTCGCCGAAACGCTCGGCACCGCTCTGCTCCTCGCGGCGGTCGTCGGTTCCGGTATCATGGGCGAGCGGTTAAGCGGAGGGAATGCCGCCATCGCACTGCTCGCCAATACAATCGCGACAGGGGCGACGCTCGTGACGCTCATCCTGACGTTCGGGCCGGTATCGGGAGCGCATTTCAATCCCGCAGTGACGCTTGCGGATGCAAGCCAGGGCGGCATGCGCTGGCGCGACGTCCCGGCCTATATCGCGGCGCAGGCTCTGGGCGGATACCTGGGCGTTTGTGCCGCGCACCTGATGTTCGGCGAGGCGGTGCTGCAGGTCTCGCAGCGTGTCCGCTCGGGACCTTCGCAGATGTTCAGCGAATTCGTCGCCACGTTCGGGCTGTTGAGCGTGATCTGGGGCTGCGGACGGCTGCGGGCGGAAGCTGTGCCCTTCGCCGTCGGCCTTTACATCACCGGCGCATACTGGTTCACGGCGTCAACCTCCTTTGCCAATCCCGCGGTCACGCTAGCGCGTTCTTTCACGAATACCTTTGCCGGCATCCGGCCCGCTGATGCCCCCGGCTTTATGGCGGCGCAGCTCTCAGGCGCTTCCGCCGCGACCTTCCTGTTCCGGTGGCTGGTGCCCTCATTCCCAAGACAAGCCTCGGGCGTTGTGGTTCCCCACGAACAAGAGAAAGAAGTTGGGCATGGCCGATAAGAAACGTGTATTGATCCTCTGCACGGGCAACTCCGCCCGCAGTCAAATGGCCGAAGGCCTCTTGCGGCATGACGCGGGAGACCTATTCGAGGTCGAAAGCGCCGGAACGAAGCCCGGCCACGTCCGAGCCGAAGCGATCGCCGTCATGAAGGAAGCCGGCATTGACATTTCCCGGCACCGCTCGAAACACCTGGATAAATTCTCGGGGAAGAACTTCGACTACGTGCTCACGGTCTGCGACAACGCGAACGAGGCATGTCCCGTTTTTCCCGGAAAGACAAACCGGACACATCGGAATTTCGAGGACCCGGCCGCAGCGCAGGGCTCTGAAGAGCAGCGGCTGGCGGTCTTCCGGCGCGTGCGCGACGAAATCCGGGAGTATCTTCGCGGTTTCCCGCCAGGTGGCGGGACGGCAACCACCCCAAACCTGTGAAGGCTGTACACAGTTACTTACACAGTTTCACATTGTTTAAATATAACTTTCGCTGTCACAGCAACTTACATACAACGGCAAGGGACTGAAAATCCTTTTTCCGGAAACGGGAGTGCGGGTTCAAGTCCCGCCCCGGGCACCACGAAACTGATCCCTCAGCCTATCGCGCAGCCGGGCGCAACGCAGCTTGCGGACGTGTTTTCTCGGATTGCAGAAATGCCAGCAAATCCGTCAGCTCCGGCCTCGTCAGGCTTTCATCCAAACCTTCGGGCATTAACGATACGTTGGAACGCTGCAGCAGACGAATCTTGCTCCGCGGGATTCGCACTTCTCCATCGGGGCCGGTGACCAGCACCACCGCATCGGCGGACTGGGAACGGATGACGCCGGCTAGCCGCTCGACCGCCGTATCCACGTTATAGACTTCATGCCCGGGCACGAAACTCGCGCTAGGGAAGACGATCGCTTCCAACAGGTCATGACCGGAGCGAATGGCACCGATGCCGGTGAGGTCGGGGCCTACCTGGCGGCCTTCCGTCCCGATCGTGTGACAACTGGAGCACGCCGCTTTTTCGCCAAAGAACAGCCGCCGGCCGCGGCCCACATCGCCGCCCGCGGTCAGCAGCGGTTCGAGCTTCTGAAGCCGCTGGACGCGGTCGCGTTGCGCATCCTGCAACTGCTTCAGGAGCGGCTTCGAGAGTTGCTGGACCCGATCCGGGTAGTGTGCGAAGAGAGTCTTCAGCCGATCCTCGCCTAATGTTCCCAGCGCCGAGGGAGAACGCCTCAACACCGCAATCAACGCCTCGCCCACCTCCTGGTCAGACGACGATTGAAAGGATTCAAGAACTGTGGAGATGATCAGCGGATCCGCTTGCGCCAGGTGTTTGCGGGCAATCAGGAGCAGCGTTTCCCGATCGGGAGTGGAGCGGCCGATCACCCGCGCGGCCGTCTGGCGCAGTACGGCGTCGGAGCCCGTTCCAAGGCGGGACAGAAGAAAAGAATATTGGGTGCCGCTGAGCTTTGGGTTGCGCGACACCAGGATGCCGAGTGCGGAAGCGCGAAGCTGGGCGGACGATTTGGAATCGTTCGCGATGCTTTCAATCTGCTGATCAAAACCGGGGAAAGCACGGGACCGGATCAAATCCACGGTTCGGAGGCGAACATTAGCGCCCGGCCGGTCGAGTAATAGCGAGATCGGCGTCTCCCACTGCGCGGGAAGCTCCTTCAGCGGGCTGGCATCGATGGTATCCAGTAGAAATACGATCTGCTTGTCGCGAAGCTGAGGATCGCTCATGACTTTCGCCATAAGCTGCTGGGCATCTGTATTTCCTATGAAGGCGATCAGGGCATCGCGCACGCCATCCATTTCCGCGGCCGAGGGCGCGGGATCGCGCAACCTCGCATCCAGATAGCGAAGAACGACGTCCGCCCAATCCGGATGATGAGACACGACCCACAAGGCGGCGGAACGTACATCTTTATCAGGGGCGCCGAGGAAGGGCGCAATCTGCTCGCGCTTCAACGGGTTGCCTTCCATCTGATCGAGCGCGATCAGTGCCGCCTTACGAACCCGCAGTTGGGAATGATGCAAAGCCTCCTGGAGCGGGGCCGGCTGTTTCAAACCGATGAGGGAATAAATAGTGGAGTGTTCGACAAACCGGTCGCCGGGATTCGCCGACGCGGCCAGCAAAGCCGGAACGGCTCGCGGATCGTCGATCTGTCCGAGGGCGGCGATGGCCTGGCGGCGGGCGGCGGGATGTTCCCGCCGCGCCATTGCCGTCAGGCGATCCACGGCATCGCGATCGGCGGCCATGCCAGCGCACCGGGAGGCTGCCAGCCGTACACGGAAATCGGCATCCGTGAGCGCGGCACGCACCGCTGCGAGGGCTTCCGCGGTCCCGATGCGATAGAGCGCGAATACCGCGGCGGCGCGCGCCTCATACGATATGGCCGACTTTCGAACCGCCGCCAGCGGCGGAACCGCGGAGGGGCCGGCCTCGACCAGAAATTCCACCGCGCGGTCTCGCAGGAATGGACGCGGGTCCTCGAGTAGCTTCGCAACCGCGGGCAGGGACATGGAGGCAAAGTTCAGCTTCAGGCCGCGGCCGTCCCGTGCGGGCGCCGCCCCCGTTTTGCGAATACGGTATATCCCGCCTTTTATTTCCGGTTTGGCGACACGGGAAATCGGGCAGCCGTGGATAAACCACGCGCCGGTGTCGAACACAAGCAGGCTTCCGTCCACGTCCTCCAGCACGTCGGTGGGGTGAAAATCAGGATCGGCGGAAATCAGGAAGTCGGAATCCACCGTACGGAACGTCGCGCCCTCGCGGATCACTTCATGCCGCTGCACGCGATGAGGATTGAACTGAGCGGTGAAGAGATTCTCCCGGTACGCGGGACCAAAGGCGCTGCCGCGGTAGCGCGCCAGTCCGGAAGGCGCGATCCGGGCGAACTTGGTCATCACCGGCATCAGGTCGCCGGTCCGTTTGAATTCGTCTATGGACGGATGGCGTTTGGGATAGACGCCGCCTTCCACAAAGTGCAGCAGGGCATCCCGTTCGCCATTCTCCGGATCCCTGAAATAAGTCATGGTGCCGATGGACTCGCCGGCGGGAGTGAACACCAGTTCCACGGGATTATCGAATCCGCCGCCGGCGACCGGCTCGAGTCCCGTTCCATCCGGCCGGACGCGCCAGATGCGCGAGGCGAGACCGCGGTACTGCCGGCCATCCTTTGTCTTGATATTGAATCCGTGCCGGCCGTCGGTGAGGTAGAGCCAACCATCGGGACCAAAAAAAGGACCATGGAGACTGGCCGCGTTGGCTGACATGTTCCAGCCGGTGACGACCACTTCGCGTTTGTCCGCCACTCCGTCGCCGTCGGTATCGTCAAAACGCAGCAGATCGGGCGGAGACGCGACGTACAGGCTGTTGCGATACCATACGGCGCCGGCAGGCAGCGTGAGCTTGTCCGCGAAAACCTGGCTGTGGTCAAAGGCGCCATCGCCATCGCGGTCTTCGAGCAGACGAATGCGGTAATCGGGATTCGCGGCCATCTGCTGGTTGTTCAGCGTATTGCCGGAGGATTCACAGATGAAGAGCCGTCCGCGGTCATCGAATGTACCCATCATCGGATAGGACACGAGATCGGGGCCGGCGACGCGCTCCACCTTGAAGCCCGGCGGTGCTTTCAATGCGCCGAGACCCACTGGAGACGGATCGCTGTCCGCGGGATGGAACGCGATTAATGCGCACGTGAGCGCTGTTCCGGCGAGTAGTAGAGAAACAGCGATCGGAGCCGGAGCACCTCGAATCAGCATATCCGGTATTTTCTCACCTCTTCCGCAATTGCGTAGAGAGGGCTGAACAAACAGCCTTGCTCACAGCTTACAGGCGTGCTCTAATGCCATTCATGTTCAACTTGGGTCTACGGTTACGTATGGTCTCAACCATTTTGTTTGCCGCCTCCCTGTCCATGGCGCAGACTGGCACTGGAAACATTCAAGGTACAGTTCGGGACGCCACTGGAGCAGTGGTTGCGAGAGCAAAGGTGGGAGTGATACACACCGCCACCGCGCGCGAGTATTCTACCGAAGCCAACGAAGTGGGCTTTTACATCTTCCCCTCCATGCAAGGCGGAGCCTACCAACTTTCCACCGAGTTCGCGGGAATGGAGCCGTGGAAGGGCACATTGACGCTGGCGGCCGGGCAATCCGCGGTTGTGGACATCGTACTGAAGCCCGGTTCCACCGTCACGTCCGTCACGGTGGCGGGCGATGTGACTCCGCTGATTACCACCAACAGCCCGACGTTGTCCACGGTGCTCGAGCGCCAGCGCATTGAACAGTTGCCCATCAATGGCCGCTTCATCACGACGCTGCTTTATATGACTACGCCTGGCGTAGAGTCGGGGTCGGTGCCTCGTGTTTGGGGTCTGCGCTACGCCACCGAATTGCTGCAGGACGGGGCGGTGCTGGAGAATCGCGAATGGCAGTCCATTCCGGCGCGGCCGCCGGGGCTGGATACCATCGCCGAGGTGCGGTCGGAAACCAATAACTCGTCGGCCAAGTTGAATCGTCCGGGTACGTTTATGCTGACGACCAAGTCGGGCACCAATCAGGTGCATGGAGCCGCGTTCGAGACGGTGCGCAACAGCGGCCTCGGCGTGGCGCGGGCGCGGGAGGATTTCTATACCAAGCCGCCGCCGCTGGCGAGGAACGAATTCGGCGTGTCCCTGGGCGCGCCGGTCTATCTCCCCAAAATCTACAACGGCAGAAACCGCACGTTTTTCTTCTTCGCGTATGAGGGATACCAGCTTCGGCAGTCTACCACCCGCAGCGTTGCGGTTCCGACCCCGGCCATGCGCCAGGGAGACTTCAGCGGCTTAGTGAATGCGCAGGGCCGTGCGTTCACGATCTACGATCCTTTAACAACGGACTCCGCCTGGGGCCGCCAGCCTTTCCCTGGGAACCGCATTCCCATTGAGCGCATGTCGCCGCTCGCCAAGTACCTTTACAGCGTAACCCCGCTGCCCACATTTTCCGATAATCCGCTGGTCACCGCGAACTGGTTCGGCACCGGATTCGACCGCACGAAGCAACATACCGAGACGGTGCGCATCGATCATAAAGTCAACGATTCCAATCATCTCTTCTTCCGCTATTCGCATAGCCCGGCGTCGGGCGCACGTACCAGCAGCCCCTATAACCAGTCGCCCACCACGCTCGACCAGCGGGCGAACGCCTTCATCGACGGCCAGCAGAGCGATAGCGGAATCGCCAACTGGACTCACACGTTTTCACCGGCGTTTTTCAGCGAGACGCTGGTGACGGTGTCGCGCGATTACCGCGGCCAACTCCCGTTCACGGGCACCGAAGAGATTTCCTCCAAACTGGGTCTGCCCAATCCGTTTAATGGGGTGGGTTTCCCGCGCATTCCGTATTCCATGTCCACCAGCACGGCGGAGGGCATGAACTACGATTCGAGCATCAACCCAACCATCAACTACGGCAAGATTTTCAACGTGGATCAGAACTTCACCAAGATCCATGGCCGTCACGAGTTGCAGTTTGGAGGCCGCTTCCGCTACGAGCAGTTGGAAACACTGAACGATCAACAGATCGGGCAGGGGCA
>DATLCW010000267.1:0-15986 GCA_035526195.1 Bryobacteraceae bacterium | reverse complement strand
TTTTCCTCTTCGCTCTTGATGTCAATGCGCCAACCGAGGAGTTTGGAGGCGAGACGCACGTTTTGTCCCTTCTTGCCGATGGCGAGCGAAAGCTGGCTGTCATCGACAATCACCTCCATGTGCTTCTCAACGCCGCTGATCAACGAAACACGGGTAATCTTCGCCGGGCTGAGCGAGTGGGTAGCGAACACCACCGGATCCTCTGAAAATTCGATGATGTCGATCTTTTCGCCGCGCAACTCGCGGATGATGGACTGCACCCGCATTCCTTTCATACCCACGCAGGCTCCCACACTGTCGACATCCCGATCGCGGCTGGCGACGGCAATCTTGGTACGTTCGCCGGCTTCCCGCGCACAACCTTTGATCTGCACGGTGCCGTCGTAAATCTCCGGCACTTCCTGCTCAAACAGCCGCTCCACCAGTTCCGGAGCAGCGCGCGAAATAATGACGCCCGAGTTTTTTCCCGCCTTCTCCACTGTTTTGATCACCGAACGGATGCGGTCGCCAATGCTGAAGTTCTCCAACCGGGACTGCTCTTTTTTAGGCAGCCGCGCTTCCGTCTTGCCCAGGTCGCAAATCATGTCCTGGCCTTCAATGCGTTTCACGACGCAGTTCACCAATTCGCCTACCCGGTTGGCATACTCCGAATAAACGGTTTCCCGTTCCGCCTCCCGCACCTTCTGCAAGATCACCTGCTTGGCGGTCTGGGCGGAGATCCGGCCCAACGATTCGGTGGATTTGTAGACGCGGATTTCCGCGCCGGCGGCGGCCCCGGGATCGATCTTGTGCGCCTGATCCAGGGTCATCTCGCGGATGGGGTCCTGAATCTCGTCCACTACCCTGTAGACGGCGAAGATCTGCACTCCCTTGTTCTTTTCGTCGATCTCGGCGATCAGATCCTCGGTAGTACGGTAGTGTTTCCGCGCTGCGACAAGCATGGCATCCTTTACCGCATCGAAGACAATCTGCGGATCAATGCCCTTTTCCTTGCTCAAGAGCTCGATAGACTGGAAGATCGTATCCAAACCTGACTCCTTTTGGTCTCTCTCCTGGATTAATGCGTGATGCGGAAACTACCACTCAACCTTGAGGTTCGCCCGTTCCACTTCGTCGAGGGGGAATTGGATGAGCTTGCCTGGAGAAGGCTCGAGCTTCACGACGCCGCCGGAGACTCCAGCCAGCGTCCCTTCCCATTTCCGTTGATTGTCAACTGGCGTACGGAGAAGGATTTTCGCTTTCTTCCCGGCAAACCGCTCGAAGTCGGTGGCAGTTTTGAGCTTCCGCTCGAGTCCCGGGGAGGAAACCTCCAACGTATAGCTGCCACCCGACATGACGTCGTTCTCATCGAGCAGCGTCCCCACCTGCTGGGAGATCCGCTCACAATCGGAATGCGTAACGCCGGCCGGCTTATCGATGTAAATCCGAAGCACGCGCCCGTTCCCGCCTCCCAACAGTTCTACCTCGACAATCTCAATATCATCGGACGCGCCAATGCGGTTCGTGATTTCCACAACCTTGGCGAGTGTCGTCTGCTTAGCGATTGAAGGCATGCCACAGAGCAAAAAAGTGGGCTCTTGGCCCACTTGCTCGTTCAAACTCCACCTTCATTATACAAGAGGAACGGGATTTATGACAGCATGCCTCGGATTTTTACTGGTTTACGATCGAAGCCGCTCTATAGGTATCGGCTTTGTAGAGAGGCCGTGGACCGTGGTGTACGGGTCACGGGGCTGCTTTGCTCAGCAAGCGGTAGAGTTGGGCGCCGTACTTTTCCACCGTGTGAATGCCGATACCCGGTATGGCCATCAACTCGGCGGCGGTCCCCGGCCGGTTGGCTGCGACGGCTTTCAATGCCTGATCGCTGAAGATACGAAATGCCGGAACACCGCGACGCTTCGCCTCCGCCAGGCGCCATTGCCGTAATGCTTCCTCCACTCGCGTGTCGGCCTGGGGCTGCCGTTTCGCGGCGCTGCCCTTTTTCCTCTTGCCTTTACGGGTAGCTGGAGCGGCCGCCGCGGTGTCCCGCATCAGAAGTTCGAAGGATGTTCCTTCGGTCAGCTCGCCGCCTGACCGCGTTAGGCTCGCCTTGCGATATGGAATCGACTTGCCATCTTTCTCGAATACGGCGTCGATCAACCGCAGCAATCCCGCGCGGGCCATGGCGCCAAGCACTTCTTCAAACTCGTCGCGAGTCATCTCCTTGCGGGCGCAGACTTCCGCATGCAGCTTGCCGGTTGACTTTCCGCCCTCCGCCCGAAGCGCTTTCGCTACTTCGAGCATCGCTGCCTCTTCTTCCTCCGTGGCGGGGCGGAAGCGCTGACCGGCGCAATCCGCAGGAGCACAGAAATCGCAAATGCCGCACACCTTTTGCCCATCGGCAACATCGCCGAAATGGCGCACCAGCGCAGCCATGCGGCACTCGTTGCTCTCGGCATAGCGCAGCATCAGATGGAGCTGTTGCTTTTTCTGGCTGCCTTGTTCCATGTAGGGTTCGCGCCAACGGTCATGGCCGCGGCTGACGTTCTCCGCAAAATCGACGACAGCGCCGCCGTGAATCCAAAGCTTCTCGAGCGCCTTGTCAAAAGTGTCCAGATCCAGGCGCATCTGGTGTTGCAGCGCGGCTTTCTCCACAGGCTCGGGGCGCAGCCGGGCAAACATCGCGTCCAGGATTTTCACATCCGGATAATCGCGCTCAAAAAAGAAATCGTGAGTGTGGCGGTCGGCGTAAGAATGCATCAGGATCGTGCGGCTGGGAGCTCCGTCGCGTCCGGCGCGTCCGATTTCCTGGTAATACGCTTCCAGGCTACCCGGTAACGCCGTATGGATTACGGTTCGTACGTCGGGCTTGTCGATGCCCATGCCAAACGCGATGGTCGCCACCATCACCGCAAGGCGACCGTCCAGAAACTGCTCCTGGACGCGCTTCCTGAGTTCCGCGTCCAGCCCCGCATGGTAGGCGGCGCAGGGAAATTTCCGTCCAAGCTCGGCCGCCAGTGTGGTGGCCTGCGCCCGCGTGGGTGTGTAGATGATGGCGGGACGGCGCGCGGCGTCCAGCAACAGATCACGGGCGAGGTCAGTCCGCTGCGAGGGGCATACTTCCACGACTTCGATGGCGAGATTGTCCCGCCGGAAGCCATGAATGAAACGGGCGGGCTCGCCCAATCCCAATTGGGCGGCGATGTCGTTTTGCACCAGCGGAGTCGCGGTAGCCGTGAGTGCGATGACCGGCGCCGGCCGCAGAGTCGGCAGGTACTGCCCCAGCATGCGGTAGTCCGGCCGGAAATCGTGTCCCCATTGCGAAATGCAATGCGCTTCATCGATGGCGATCAGCGATGGCTTCCGTTTCGCCAGCATCTCGGGAAAGCCCGTTACGCGCAGCCGCTCGGGCGCGATAAACAGAAATTGCAGCTTGCCGTTGAGGTAATCGATGCATGCCTGGCGGGAAGCGGCGCGGTCGCGGCCGGAATGAATCCGTTCCACCGAAAAACCGCACTGCTTGAGCTTCGCCACCTGATCCTCCATCAGAGCAATCAGCGGACTGATGACCAGCGTGGTGCCGCCGCGGGCGATTCCCGGAAGCTGGTAGCAGAGCGACTTGCCCGCGCCCGTCGGCATCACCAGCAATACATCCTGGCTATCGATGACGGCGCGGCAGACGGCTTCCTGATTCGCGCGGAAGGAGGGGAATCCGAAGGCGCGCTGGAGGAGTTCGGACAATGTTGCGGTAGCTTCGATTTCCAGCGGTTTGGCGGCCCCTGGCGGAGGCGGGGGCGGCGCCGCGGGAGCAGGCGCGATCGCCGCCTTGCCCACCACGTCGCGCACGTAATCCTCGATTCCCTGAAGGAACTGATCGAGCCTTGCCGTGCCTCTCTGGATGCGATGCAGATACGCTTCCCACTGCCCCGTCATGATGGGACTCTTGACCTCGGGGTGGACCACCTCGATCAGGCGGATTCCTTTATCGGTCGCCTCCAGGCTTTTCCCGCTGCGGACCATGTAATCGCGCTTTAACAGCACTTCGATAATGGCTGCCCGCGTGGCCGGGGTGCCGAGGCCGGTCTCTTTCATCGCATCGGACAGTTCCTTCTCGTCAAGGGTCTTGCCGGCGGTTTCCATGGCGGTGAGCAGCGTAGCTTCCGTGAAGCGCTTCGGCGCCCGGGTCTTTTTCCTCAAGACTTCGACATCCACCACATCCTGAAGCTGATCTTTCGCGAGTCCGGGCGGCAGCAGATTTTCCTCCCGCGGCTCGTCCTTGCCCTTCTTTTTGGATGCGGGCGCGATGTCCAGAACCTTCCAACCCTGCTGCCGGATGGCGCTGCCGGAGGTGTGATAGCGATCCACCAGGCCGTCATTGCGAATGGCCGTAATGACCGTCGTGACTGCCCAGATGTGATCGTCGTGCCACGCGCTGAGCAGGCGGCGGCAGATCAGGTCGTAGATCTTCGTTTCCTCCGGAGAGAGTGACGCGCTCTGGGGGGACGTTGGCGTGGGGATGATCGCATGATGATCGGTGACTTTGGCATCGTCCACGAAGCGGCGGCCCAGAGAGCGCTCCCCCGTGCCGGAAGCGAGATGTTGTTGGTAGGGCGCCTGAATCGACTTTACGATTTGCGGCAGCGTTTGGGCCACGTCCTGCGACAGATGACGGCTGTCGGTGCGCGGATAGCTGATCAGCTTGTGCCGTTCATAAAGACTTTGCGCCGTATCGAGCGTCATCTGCGCGCTGAAGCCGAACAGGCGGTTGGCGTGCCGCTGCAACTCCGTCAGGTCGTAGAGTGGAGGCGGCGGCATGCGTTGGGTTTGCGATTCGATGGACTCGATCTCCGCCTGTCCCGTCCGCGCGCGGGCGGCAATACGCTTCGCTTCTTCTCCATCCGCGGCTAGCCGGGTTGCCTGCTCCAGCGGGCTGGAGCCGCGCTCGCGAAACCATGTTCCCAGATAGATGTTCGGCTGCGGCGTTCCCACCGGATGGAAGGTGGCCAGCACTTCCATGTAGTCTTCCGGAACGAACCGGCGGATGGCGAGTTCCCGCTCCACCACCATCGCCAGCGTCGGAGTCTGCACGCGGCCCACCGAGAGATTCTCGTCGTGCGCGATGGAGTAGGCTCGCGAGAGGTTCATTCCCACCAGCCAATCGGCGCGGCTGCGGCCGCGGGCGGCATCGGCCAGCGGATCGTAGTCGCCCCCCGGCTTCAGGGCATCAAATCCTTTACGAATCGCATCCGGCGTGAGAGAGGAAATCCAGAGGCGGCGGACGGGCTTGGCGCATTGCGCCGCTTCATAGATATAGCGGAAGATGAGCTCGCCTTCGCGGCCCGCGTCGGTAGCGCACACGACTTGCAAAATTTTCGGCGATGTGAGGATGCGGCGCACTACCTCGAACTGATCTTTTGTTTTTTCGTAAACCACCAGCGGCCACTCCTTGGGCAGCATCGGGAGCAGTTGACGCCGCCACAGCCGCCACTCGGCGTGAATCTCATGAGGCTGCGCGAGCGCCGCCAGATGGCCGATGGCCCAGGTGACCACGTAGTTATTGCCGTGCAGATAACCGTCGCCTTTGGACGTGGCTCCGAGCACGCGCGCGATGTCGCGCGCCACCGAGGGCTTCTCAGCCACCACGGCGATGCCTGTAGACTCCGGAGCCGGCATAGATCGATTCCAGGGTACCGCACGCGCTCCGGACGGAACGTTCGAATCCGGCGAGGCGTGAGGCCTATTCCCCTCATCCCTGAACGTCTTTGTCAGGCCGGGCCGGCGCGGACTCCCTGGAACATTATAGAATTCAACCGAATCATGGTGTGCATCAGCGTGATGCCGGACGTTCTGCTCTGCCGCTTCGCGGATACGGCGGCCAAGTCGACGGCAAATTAATGGCTCATGGAATACACGATGTAATTCATGGCGATGCGAATTCCCATGGCTGAATATTTCTCCGGATAAGCGGGCTCATCGGCCCACTCCCACGAATCGCCAAGGTCCACATTGTGGCAGATAGCGACCATCAGCCGGCCGCGGTCGTCGTAAATGCCGCGCCATTTGGCTTCGAATCCGTCCCATTCGTACGGTACGCCGGAGCCGAGGAACTGCGCTCCCGGCACCTGGATCCGGTCCTTCAAATCGTACAGCATATGAAAGATGGGATCCTCCGACGGAATATCCACAATCGCCCGGTCGGGAAAGACACGGCGCATGCTGGCTTTGAAAATCTCCCACTCGCGGGTGCCGTGGAAGTCGTCGCACATGAAAAACCCGCCCCGCAGCAGGTAGTCGCGAAACTTCGCCGCCTGCTCATCCGTTAAATTCCACTTGCCAACTTCGGCCGCGTAGAGAAAGGGCCAGTTGTAAACATCGTCGCCGTCGTCCAGATTCACCGGCTGTTCCACCGAGCGCGCATGAATGCGGGTCAACCGCCGCACGGCCTGCGTCAGATGGCGATCCGAGCGCGGATAATCCGTTGTCCAGTCGGAGACCCCATGCGCCCAATCGCCTCCAAATCGCATCCGCGAGAACATCGGCGGGTACATGAGGCGGGCAAACACCCACTCCGTTTTCTCCTGAAAATCGCGCGGCAGCGGGAACGCCTCATACTCCCAGCCCGGATACTCTCGAAACGGCTTCTGCAGTCCGAAGGCGGTCCCCAGCAGGATCAAGAGAGCGGCGCCCACCGAGCCCAGAGTGACTTTCATGCCGGTGATTTCAGGCTAGCACGATCCACCCGCGGGGCCGCGGATAAGCGGGTACCGGAACCAACTTGCCAAGTTTAAGGTGATACCCCGTACGGCGTACCGGCCCAGTACGGGGCGGCTCCCAATCACAGGCTCATTTCCACCCCGGTGGACCCATAATCGGTTCTACCAGCTATGCGAAATACCTTAATTTGTACCCTCTCCTTCCTCTTAGCCGTTCAGGCGGCATCCGCGGAAACCTTAGTCACTTCCCACCCGCAACAAAAGCAAGGGCGCGGCCGTTTCTGGAAGATCAGCGTAGCCGTGCTCGCCGCAGCCACCACCGTGGATGCCGCATCGTCGTGGGGCCATACGGAAGCGAATCCTTTCCTGCGCGGCGTCGATGGACGCTTCGGCTATAAGGCGCTCAGTTTGAAGGCGGCGATTCTTGGCGGAACGCTGGGCGCGCAATATTTCCTGATGAAGAGAAACCCGAAGTCGGAAAAGTATACGGCCTTCACCAATCTCGCTCTTTCCGGCGTGTTCGCCGGCGCCGCCGTATCGAATTACCGGCGCTCGGCCCGCGCGACGGCCTTTAATGCACCCAGTCCGAAATGAAGATATTGAACTCGTACCGGGCCTTGGCTCCTTTATCGGAACAGAACAGCAGCTTACGGCCGTCAGGCGAGAATTCCGGAAAGGAGGAGAAGCCGCCAAAATTGGTGACCTGCTCGAGACCGGATCCGTCGATGTTGATAATGTAAAGCTCGAATTGGCGGCCATCGCAATCGTGCTTGTTCGATCCGAAGATAATGCGCTTGCCGTCGGGCGTAAACGAAGGCGCAAAGCTGGCGCAGCCGAAGTTGGTGATCTGTTTCGCGTTCTTACCGTTGGCATCGGCTACTACAATCTCCATCTTCATCGGCGAGGTAAGCCCCTCTTTCAGAAGATCGAGGTAGCGCTTGCTGCCGGCGCCTTGCGGATGATTGGCCCGCCACACCAGCTTTTTGCCATCGCGGGAGTAGACGGCGCCGCCGTCATAGCCGGGCTCTGCCGTAATGCGCGTCTTTCCGGAGCCGTCCGTTTTCATGGACCACAGATCCAGATCTCCCGATGCCATCGACGTGTAGACGATCTTTCCGGCTTTGAAATTCACGGTCGCCTCGGCGTCGTAACCGGGAGCATTGGTCAGTTTCTGCACAATCCTGCCCTCATCGGTAGCCTTGTAGATGTCATACGTGGGATATACTGCCCAGACGTAACCTTTGCTGCGGTCCGGAGAAGGCGGGCATGCATCGCCGCCCTCGTGCGTCGAGGCGTACACAATGTGTTTGTTATCGGGCAGGAAGTAGCCGCAGGTGGTGCGGCCCTTGCCGGTCGAGACCATGCGCGGATCGCTGCCATCGGCATTCATGAGGAAGATCTGGTCGCACTGCAATGAATCGCGCGTGGATTGAAAGACGATTCGTTTGCCGTCGGGCGACCAGTAAGCCTCGGCATTCTGGCCGCCGCTGGTCAATTGCTTCAAGTTCCTGAGATGTTTGGGATCCTGCGCGAGTAGGGCGGCCGCGAAGGCCGCGATTAGAAGGTAGCGCCCCATGTCTTAGCTCCTTCCCTCGTACAAATTGCGTCCATTCACCAGCGCGCGCATCTTACCGTCGGCGACGCTGCGCTGCAGCATCCAAAAACCGCAATCCGGATGGATGTACTTGATACGTTCCTTGCCCAGAACCTTCTCCGCATGTTCGATCCGCTGGGCAATCAGGTCCGCGGTCTCCACAGCGTTGTCTTTGATATCCACCACGCCCAGACCGAGGCCGATCTTTGGATCCAGTTCGTGAAAAGCTTCCAGTTCGTCGTATCCACGGCGCGCGAACTCGAGCACCAGGTGATCCACTTTCAGCCCATTCAGGAACGGCATCAGGTCTTTCCAAAAACCCTTCTGCACAGACTGGCCGCCGTAATTGCCGAAACAGATGTGCACGGCGGGGGTGCCCTTGATCCCTTCCAATACGTGATTGATGGCCGCCAGCGCCCACTCGCGATCTTCGGGATGGCCGCTGATGTTTGCTTCATCAATCTGTACGATCTGCGCTCCGATGCGCTCCATCTGTGCGCGCAGCACGGCGGCAATTGCCATGGATAATTTTTCCCGGCTGCCGTAGTAGCGATCGGTGAGCACTTTGGTCAACATATGGGGGCCGGTGGAGGTGAATTTCAGCGCCGTGCGGGTCAAATCCCTGGTGAACTCGTAATCGCGGGGAAGGTTCAGCACGCCTTCTCCGATGGCGCCGGTCACGATGCCCGCCGGATCGGTGCGGTAGGCGAGCGCGGAATCCTTGCGAAACTGCTCGATGTCGGTGACCGAGAAGCGCGAGCGGATGCCATCCATACGCGTCACAAAGTAGTCGATCATGCCGTTTGTTTCGGGATGGGAAGGGTCAAAGCGGTTCAATTCGCCATCGGCGACGACGTCGATGCCGGCGAGTTCCTGGGTTTTTAGAACCGCCATCACCGCATCGCGCAACGTGGTGCGGCTGTTGTTGCCGAGAAGCCACTGAGGCGTGGGATAACTCCCCACGACGGTCGTAAGAATAGACATTCAGCTCGATTTTACCAGCCTCGAACGGGAAGCTATGGGCTCCTCCGCCCGCATTTGGGCGCGAATTCGTCTGCCGGCGCCGGCCATTGCGCCCACCGGGTCCTTCGCAGCGAACACGACGCAACGTAGCTTTGCGCGCCTCAGTTACAGCATTGGCTGGATTTGGCCGATATGTTGTCTGGCACTGGCATGCAGAAGATTGGTGTATCTCAACTGGATCGTAGGAGCTGGCGGGCGTGGCTTGATTTTTCTCTCACAACCAAGGGGATGATTGTCATCGGCATTTCCCTGGTTTGCTTCTTATGCCTGGTAGTATCTCTGTCGATCATCCAACGTCAACGTGCGAGTCTCGATCTCCGGATAGAAAGAGCCTTTCAGGCTGGAACGAAGATCCAAACCGTGCTCACGGTTCTCTCAAACGCCGAAAGTGACACCCGGGGCTTTCTCCTGACAGGTGAGGCGAGTTATCTGGAAGCAACCGAACGGGCGCCGGCCCCGTTGACTTCCGCGTTTGCCGCCTTGAGAAAAGCCCTTGCCGATAGCCCCTCGCAACTGGAACGAATCGCGAAGGTTGAGTCTCTCAGCAGGCGAAAACTGGCGGCGCTGCAATTGTTGGCCGCTCAGCGCAAATCTTCGGGGCAGAGCGGGCGGCCCGACAGCCGCACTCTGATGGACGCGATGAAACGGGAGCTGACGGCCATGCGGACCGAAGAGGCTGGGATATGGCTAGCCCGGGTGGAGGCAGAGAAAACGCTCCGGAAGAGCCTTTCGGTCACACTTTACGGCGCAGCACTACTTAGCATGTTGGCCGGGGGCTTGGCGATTCGGGCTCAGTTAGTCCAGGAGGCGTTGGAGCACCAGACCAACATCCTGCAGTCCGTACTCACCAGCATCCGGGATGGCGTCGTGGTCGCGGACACCGCCGGAAAATTCCTGTTTTTTAATGAAGCGGCTGGAAGAGTCCTTCAAGCAGGCCAAACGGACGCCGGTCCCGGTGGCTGGACGGAGCACTATGGTTTATTTCTTCCGGACACGATCACCCCGTTTCCTCCGGACGAACTGCCTTTGGCACGCGCCATCAAAGGCGAAATCAAGGACGACGTAGAGATTTTCGTCCGCAATCGGTGGCAGCCAGAAGGCGCCTGGTTGACGGTCACGGCAAGACCGCTGCGAGGGAAAGATGGGGTTCTGCGAGGCGGCGTCGCTGTGCTCAACGACACGACGGAACGGCGGCGCGTCCACGAGATCCTGACCCAAGAGCGGAACCTGCTGCGAACGCTTATCGATCAATTACCGGAGTACATCTTCGCCAAGGATGAGCAGAGCCGTTATTTACTTGCCAATGCCGCGCTGATGCGGGCTCAGGGAATTTCCACGCGGGATCAGATCGCCGGACGGACGGATTCCGACTTTTTTCCTCAACACCTCACGGAGCGATATCGAGCGGGCGACGAAGCCGTTCTGCGTTCCGGACAGGCCATGGTCGATGAAGAAGAACCGTTCGTCGATCAGGAGGGCAACACCGCCTGGATCTCAACCACGAAGGTCCCTTTGCGCGACGCTGGCGGAAGCATCATCGGGCTGGTGGGCATTTGCCATGACATCACCGTACGAAAGCACAATGAGGAACGAATCGAGAAGTTAAGCGAAACTTTGCGGCTGAGGGCCGAAGAACTGGAAACTGTGAACAAAGAACTCAATGCTTTCAGCTATTCGGTTTCGCACGATCTTCGGGCTCCGCTCCGTCATATCGACGGTTTTGCGGAACTGCTGATGAAAAGTGCCGGACCCGTTCTGAACGAGAAGAGCCGCCGCTACGTGAGCACGATTTCTCAATCGGCCAAAGAACTGGGCCAGTTGATTGACGATCTGTTGACTTTTTCGCGGATGGGCCGTTCTGAGATGCGCAACATCCAGGTCTCGCTCGATCAACTGGTGTGCCGCGCGGTAGAGGAGATCGGCCGGGACGCTCACGGAAGAGATGTTTCCTGGAAGATCGCCGCCTTGCCCGTCATCCAGGGCGACCCCGCCATGCTGCGGCTGGTAATCGTCAACTTGCTATCGAACGCGGTGAAGTACACGCGGAAGCAGGCTCAGGCGGAAATTGAGATTGGAAGCAGTAGCGGTCCTTCCGGGGAGATCGTGGTCTATGTTCGCGACAATGGTGTGGGATTCGATATGCAATACGTTGACAAACTATTCGGCGTTTTCCAGCGCCTGCACGGCGCGAACGAGTTTGAAGGGACAGGCATCGGGCTGGCGAATGTACGCCGTATCATTCACCGGCACGGAGGCCGAACCTGGGCTGAGGGCGCCATCGATCGAGGCGCCACTTTTTATTTTTCACTTCCCCAGTATGAGGAGGCTGTACCGTGCCTGAGCTGAAATCGATTCTGATTGCCGAAGACAACCCGAAAGATCTCGAGTTGACGTTAGAAGCTCTTAGCGACCATAACCTGGCAAACGACATCGTCGCCGTTGCGGAGGGTGCGGAAGCGCTCGACTACCTGTTCCGCCGGGGTAAGTATGAAGGCCGCGGCCACGGCGACCCCGCGGTGATTCTGCTGGACATCAAGATGCCCAAGGTAGATGGACTGGAGGTGCTTCGAACCATCAAGCGCGATGCCAGGCTAAAGACAATTCCAGTCGTGATGCTGACTTCTTCCCGGGAGGAGCGCGACTTAGTGGACTGCTACGAGTTGGGGGTCAATGCCTATGTTGTCAAGCCCGTCCAGTTCATGGAATTTATCGAGTCGGTGAAGCAGATCGGCGCCTTCTGGGGGATCCTCAACGAATCCCCTCACAGGAGGAAGGACTTTTGATGAAGCCGCCATTGCGCATCCTGTTGGTCGAGGACAACCCCTTGGATGCGGAGTTGATCCTGGCTACTCTTGCGCATGAAGGCGTTGGTTGTGATGCGGTGCGCGTTGAAACGCGCGCAGACTTCCTTCAGGCCATCGAAAAGGATAGCTTTGATGTAATTCTCTCAGACTGTTCGCTGCCGTCGTTTGACGGGTTTTCAGCCCTCAAGATCGCCTCGGAGAAGTTGCCCAGCGTGCCGTTCGTCTTCGTTTCCGGCTCGATGGGGGAGGAATTGGCGATTGAGAGCCTCAAAAGCGGGGCCACCGATTATGTCCTCAAACTTCGGCTGTCCCGGCTTGCTCCGGCCATTCGCCGGGCGGTGGCGGAGGCTACCGAACGGGCGGCAAGACAGGAGGCCGAAAAATCGCTGGCAGCAAGTAAGACGCTAGCGGCGGAGGCGGAGGCGGCCAACCGCGCAAAGAGTACCTTTCTGTCCACCATGTCTCACGAAATCCGCACCCCGATGAACGCGATTCTGGGGTACTCGCAATTGATGTTGCGGGATCCGGCCCTGAGTCCGGATGCTAAAGTAAATCTCAAAATCATCAACCGGAGCGGCGAGCATCTGCTGGCCCTCATTAATGATGTTCTTGACATGTCCAAGATCGAGGCTGGATACATCGAGGTGAATCCAACCACCTTCAGCCTCTCCGAAATCCTGGACGATCTCTCCAATATGTTTCGTTTGCGGGCTGGGTCCAAAGCACTGCGGTTCGAAATGGCTGTCGATGGGAAATCGGTGCCATACGTTGTAGCGGATGAAGGAAAGATACGCCAGGTGTTGATCAATTTGCTCGGTAACGCAATCAAGTTCACCGATCGGGGCCTGGTGAAACTGCATGTCACTTTGGAGGAAAGGGGAGCCGATCGGTTATGGTTGTCAGCGGGGGTTGAGGACACCGGGCCGGGGATCACGGATGTGGAGACGGGGAGGTTATTCCAGCCTTTCAGCCAAACCAACAGTGGCATTAATATCCAAGAGGGAACGGGCCTCGGGCTGGCGATTAGCCGCGGATGCGCGCGCCTGATGGGGGGAGATCTGACGGTTACCAGCAGCCCTGGGAGAGGTTCGGTATTCCGGTTCGAAATTCCGATCGAACGGGGTGACGCCAGCGTCGCGATTCGCCGGGGTAATCCGCGGCGCGTCATGTGCGTACGAGCGGGCCAGGAAGTTCCCCGGGTCCTGATTGTGGACGATCAGTTTGAAAACCGGGACTGGCTTTCGAAATTGCTGAGTGTTGTGGGGTTTTCTACACAAAGCGTCGAGAATGGGGAGGCTGCGCTCCGCAGCTTCGAGGATTGGAACCCGCAATTGATTCTGATGGATGTCCACATGCCGGTCATGGACGGGTTAGAGGCGACTCGAAGAATCAAGGCGGCTCCTCGGGGAAAGGAAACGGTGATTATCGCTCTGACCGCGAGCGCCATGGAAGACAACCGTAAGACGGCCTATCAATGTGGAGCTGATGATTTCGTGGCGAAACCTTGCCATGAAGACGAACTGCTGGAGAAGATGCGAGCTCATTTGAACATTTGCTATGACTATGAAGAAGTGAGCGGGAACGAAAACGATCCTGTTAACGGGGTGGCGGCATTGAGCGCGGAAGGGCTCGAGGCAATCCCCCGCGAGTTAATCGACGAACTCCATGGTGCTACGTTGAACGGCGACAAGAGCCTTTTGGATCAGTTGATCGTCAAGGTGCGCGAAACGGGGAATGCGCGGTTTGCGCAGGCTCTAAAGGAACTTGCCGACAGCTACGAATACGACGCTTTAATCCGGCTGTTGGGGGAACCATGCCGGTAGCGGAGCCGGTGCCGCCTCGGGGCAACATGACGGCCGTAGATGATAATTCCGCGAACTTGAAACTCCTGGAAGACATACTTCGGAAGAAGACGCATATAGTGCGTTCGTTTCCACTGGGCCGGCCGGCTCATGCAGCGGCGAAACAGGAACGGCCGGACTTGATTTTGCTGGACGTGAACAGGCTGGAAATGGACGGCTACGAAATATATGAACGTCTAAAATTGAGCCCGTGCCCTGGCGTCGTTCCAGCGACCTTCATCAGCGCTCTGAACGCGACCGCGGCCGAGGTGAAAGGGTTTCGAGCTTTCACACAGATATGGATTGAGCCTCAGGAAAATGGGGGCGAGAAAGGAATAAAAACGTACCCGGCATGAAGCAGCAGCATTCGTTCTCGCGTGGGAACATCATGATCGTGGATGACAATCCCGCCAACCTGAAGGTTTTGGAGGAAATGCTACGGCAAGAAGGGCATGAGGTCCGTTCGTTCCCTCGGGGTAGGCTCGCGCTAGGAGCGGCGGCGCGGAATCCGCCGAATTTGATTTTGCTGGATATTAACATGCCGGAGATGAACGGCTACGAAGTATGCGAACGTCTCAAGGCAAGCGAGATCGAGGCGGTTTCCGGTGTCCCCGTCATTTTCCTCAGCGCTCTGGATGAGACCGAAGACAAGATGAAGGCTTTCCGATCCGGTGCCGTAGACTACATATCCAAACCTTTCCAGTTCGAAGAAGTTCACGCTCGTGTCGAAACTCACCTCAAGTTGCACCACCTCCGGCGCGCATTGATCCAGCACAATGACCGCTTAGAGGAGACCGTGGCGGCGCGTACACGGGAACTTGCCGAGGCAAACGAGCGGCTGACGATCCTCGATCGTTCCAAGAACGACTTCCTGAACCTCATCTCGCACGAGTTCCGCACTCCCTTGAACGGGCTGCTCGGCGTGGGCGAGCTCATTTTAGACGAAATGTCTTCTACGGTGGAGCATAAAGAACTCGAACGTTTGTTTCGAGAATCCCGCCGTCGAATTCTGTCAATATTGGACGATGCTTTGCTTCTTTCTGAAATCGACGTGAACGGGGAGAATTTCCGGCCTGTCCCGATCTCTCTGATTGGCGCGGCCGGCCGGGCCATTGAGGCCACGAGGGAGTTTGCAGAGTCCCGCCAAGTCAAAGTGAACTCTCTACCCGCCGCTCCGGGCCTCGTCCTGGGACATGAGGACCTCCTGACGCGGGCGTTTCATGCCCTACTTGAGACCGCCGTTCAGTTCTCCGCCAAAGGCGAAACAGTGCGATTGGCATGTGAGTCTGTCGCCGATTCAATACGAATCGTGATCGAGAGTTGCGGTAGGACAATTCCCAGCACTGCAATCAGAAAATTCTTTGATATCTTTTCAATCGGCGAAGCCATGAACCCGGGGGGAGACCTGGGATTAGGCCCTCCGGTGGCACACCGGATTCTTTCGTTATTCGGCGCTTGCGTCAGCGTTGAAAATCGCGAACTGTCGGGGATACGATTGACTGTATCCTTCAGACTCTGCCGTCCTTAATTCGTGCGGGCGGGCGGAAGCCGGCTGCCGTACTCGTCCTTTAAGAACCGGTCTTTTAAGAACCGGTCTTTCCTTCAGAAACAGTGGGGAGCGTGGAAGGCTCCTTGTTTGCTCCTCCAGGCGGATCGCCAGGACCAGCTTCCTCCCGGATTTCCGTGGCGAGATTGCTACCGTGCTGGCTCCATTCGCGATATTCATCGATGAGATAGCGCATGCGTTTGACGGATTCGCCGCTTGACTGCGCGATTTCATCGGCCTCGGGTGGGTCTGGCGGCTGACTCATGCTACACTTCCGACTAAAGACTACTGCCGTGAGT
Source organism: Bryobacteraceae bacterium (assembly GCA_035526195.1). Classification (GTDB taxonomy): domain Bacteria; phylum Acidobacteriota; class Terriglobia; order Bryobacterales; family Bryobacteraceae; genus CADEFT01. Next base: position 187 of record DATLCW010000267.1, on the reverse strand, counting down.
GCAGGTTTCAGAAAATTTCAAGCTGTCATTTTTCCTGGGGTTTTGTTGGGTGCGCGTCTCAAAAGTGATGACTAGGCGGCTACCTGATCGGCCCAAAAGTCTTCAAATTTGCCGCTGAGGCGGCAGCAGCGTAGGGCTATGATCTGGTTGGCACCTTCGACTGTCCAGAACATTCCAGACTGTTTCA
>DATLCW010000264.1:0-4668 GCA_035526195.1 Bryobacteraceae bacterium | reverse complement strand
CGTGAATGGCGTCGAAGCCACACGCCGCATTCTGGAAAATTGCCCCGAGAGCCGCATTCTTATTCTGAGCATGCATAAGGATCCGGTTTACGTTCGCGAATCCCTGCGGGCGGGTGCGCGCGGTTATCTTCTGAAGGATGCAATCGATGAAGACTTTCTTCGCGCGGTTCGGGCGGTTGCCGCGGGAGAAGCCTTCCTCAGCCCGGCGGTCTCCCGCACGGTGCTTGAAGACTATCAGCAGACCACGGATCCCTTCGATAGCCTGACCGCCCGCGAGCGCGAAGTCCTACAGATGCTTGCCGAAGGCAAGGTCGCCAAGGAGATCGCCACCGCGCTGGACGTCAGTGTATTTACCGTGGACGCTCACCGCGGCCGGATTCTCAAGAAGCTTGGTCTAAAAAGCTCCACCGAGTTGGTGAAATTCGCCATGCGCCGGCGTTTGATCGAATGATCTCAAGCTCTTTATTTGGGTTCGTTCTGAAAATTGCCCCCGGAGCCGGATATCATAATTAACAGGAGCAGAATCTCATGTCCGTAAGCCGACGTCATTTCATCAGCGGTACCGGCCTCGCCCTGGGGCAGACAGTATTGGCGCAGAACGCGCCAAAGGTTTCGCCTAACGATCGTATCCAGCTTGGATGCATTGGGTTCGGCATCATGGGCCAGGGAGATGTGAAGACCGCGGTCGGGCTGCCCGGCGTGGAACTGGTGGGCGTAGCCGACGTCTATGACGGCCGCCGCACGCTGGCCAAGGAACGGTATGGGGATCAGGTTTTCACCACCCGCGATTACCGCGAGTTGCTCGCCCGGCCCGGCCTGGATGCAGTGATTGTCGCCACCCCGGATCACTGGCATGCGCGCATCGCCTCCGATGCGATGCTTGCGGGCAAGGACGTCTACTGCCAGAAGCCGATGGTACAGAAAGTCGAAGACGGCCATCTCGTAATCGACACGCAGAAGAAGACCAACCGGATTCTGCAGGTCGGAAGCCAGCGCGTCAGCTCCATTTTGTACGCCAAAACCCGGGAATTGATCAAAAGCGGAGTCATCGGGAATATTCATCTGATTGAGGCATTCTGGAACCGGAACTCGCCGTTGGGAGCCTGGCAGTATTCCATTCCTCCGGACGCGTCGCCGGAAACCATCGATTGGGACCGTTTCCTGGGTAGCGCGCCCAAACATCCGTTCGAACCTGTCCGGCTCTTCCGCTGGCGCAACTATCGCGACTACGGGACGGGGATCGCCGGCGACCTGTTTGTCCACCAGTTCAGCGGGATCCATTTTGTAATGAACTCCATCGGCCCCCAGCGCGTGGTCGCCAGCGGCGGCACCTATTACTGGAAAGACGGCCGCGATGTGCCTGACTTGATGATGGGAATGTACGATTACCCGAAGACCGAGGCGCACGCACCGTTCCAGATCAATCTGCGGGTGAATTTCGAGGCTGGCGGCACCGGAACCGATGGGGCCGGATTCCGCTTCGTCGGAACCGAAGGCATTTTGAACCTTTCGGTCGGCAACTCCGTTGTGCTTTCCAGGCGCCCGCGAAACGTCAATCCGGGCACCACGGCCGAGACCTTCTCGAAGGCCATCGCAGACAAGATCCGGGAGGAGAATCGCCGCAAATATCCCAAGGGCGATACGTCCGCCGACAGCCTGCGGCCGCTGAGCGAGGAGACCTTCGTGATGCCGGAGGGCTACTCCGAACAGGTGGCCCATCATCAGACCTTCTTTAACGCGGTCCGGAGCCGCAAGCCGGTGGTGGAGGATGCGGTGTTCGGTTTGCGGGCCGCGGGTCCGGCACTCCTATCGAATGTCTCTTATTTTGAGCAGCGGATGGTGGAGTGGGATCCAATCCACATGCGGATCAAGTCTGGATCGTAATTCGACTCACGCTTCAATATCGGGAGACAAATTGACGCCCGCCACCGGCAGGGTTAGTCTAGAAGGGTGGGTGCCGCTATGACTTGTTACTCGCCCTCGCGCCATTATTTATCCTTCGGCCTGGTCGCCGTGGGATTCACGCTTCTCTCAGCCTGGTGGGCACTGCAATGGACCCCGGCATCCGTGGCGGCCGTTCTCTTTCTGGCCAGCGCCGCGATTCTGCTCACACTGGCGCTGCAACCGTCCATCGAAATTTACGAACACCACCTGGCAATCGGTAAACGCGTGATTCCATGGAGTGAAATAGAACGACTGGATCGCACATCGTGGATTTCGCCCCTGGTAGTGAACCTGACGCTAACCGGCGGCCGGAGTAAGCTGTTGATCTATCCGGGAGATATCGACGCGGGCAAAAGTCTGCTGCGGCATCTCTGCCGGTGTGCGAAGGACGGCCTGATCGACGGGATCCCGTACCGGCAGTTTTGGGGCGAGGTTCTCCCGCCGGGCGTCGATCGGAGGCAGCTCAGCTCACCGCGCTATCAATTGCTGCGTGCCGACGACGAGGCCGAGGTGGAACGGCTGTTTCAGCGCCTGAAAGCGGTAGGCCATCTGGATCCCAAGGGCTCCGACGAAAAGTAAAGATTGCTCACCTTCAGCCGCCGCAAGCTTCTCCTTCTTAGCCTCCTGGTAATCCTGATTGTCCTGGTCGCAACCCACAGCATTTGGCTGCGTACCGCCGGCGAGTGGCTGGTTGCGACCGACCCGCCATTCCAGGCGCAAGCGGTTCTGGTGCTGGCGGGCGACTACAATGGAAATCGTATTCTGAAGGCGGCCCAACTCGCGACAGAGGGGTTTGCGCCGGCCGTTCTTGTCAGCGGTCCCGGCCCCGTCTACGGAGTGGAGGAGTCCGATCTTGCCATTAATTTTGCAATGGCGCACGGGTACCCGCGCACGCTTTTCGTAGCTATGAACTCCAGAGCGCTGTCGACCAAAGAAGAGTGCATCTCACTGGCGCCGGAGTTGAGCAGGCGCGGAATCAAGCGGCTGATCGTCGTGACCAGCACATATCACACCCGGCGTTCGGGGCGGGTATTCCGCAGATGGCTGGCGCCGGGCACTCAAATCCGCGTGGTTGCGGCCCCCGATTCCCATTTCCGTCCGGCAACGTGGTGGACGGATCGCGAGGGCTGCAAGATTTTCTTTTACGAATGGTCGAAAACGCTCGCTTCCTGGATCGGGTTATAAGCGATGCGTAAGACGTTCCGCAGGCTTTCCCCCTATCTGTGGAATTGCCGGCGGGGTTTGGCGCTCGGCATGGGCGCGCTCCTCGCAAAAGATGCGCTGGCGGCGCTGCAACCGTTGATCATCGGCGCCTGCGTGGACTCACTCACACGCGGCTTCGCCATGTCCAAGGTTTGGACTTTCGCCGGACTGCTGGCCTCCGTATCCGCCTTGAAGGGCCTGTTTCAGTACTGGATGCGCGTGATTCTGATCGGGATGTCACGCGACATCGAGTATGAACTGCGGCAGGAGATGTTCGCACATCTGGAGTCCCTTTCCTGGGATTTCTACGCGCGATTCCGGACGGGTGACATTATGGCCCGCTCCACCAACGATCTGAACGCGGTCCGCATGATGCTCGGTCCCGGGTTGATGTACTGGACTGAAACGATGATCACTTTTATCATCGCGATCGGAGTGATGGCGGCGGTGGACTGGCGACTGACCCTGATTGCGATGCTGCCTACTCCCGTGGTGAGCCTGGTAGTGGTCGTCTTTGGGCGCATGATCCATACCAGATTTGAACGAATTCAGGCGATGTTCTCCGACATCAGCAACCGCGTGCAGGAGAATTTTTCAGGAGTACGCATGCTGCGGGCGTACGTTCAGGAAGAGGCCGAGCTGCGGCAGTTTGAGACGCTGAATCGCAACTTTATTAACGAAAACATCAGCCTGGCACGAGCGCAAGGGATGTTCATGCCGCTACTGCAAGCGCTGATTGCGATCGCCTTTCTGGTGGTGCTTTGGGCGGGCGGCAACCGGCTGCTGGCCGGCAAAATCACGCTGGGCAACTTTGTCATGTTCAACACCTACATGGGCATGCTGGTGTGGCCAATGATCGCGCTGGGCTGGGTGGTGAACCTGATGCAGCGAGGCAACGCCTCACTGGCGCGGATCACGGAAATGATCGACGAGCAGCCGTCCATCCGCGCTCCGCAGTTCCCAGTAGACTTGCCGGAGATCCGGGGGGAAGTCGAATTCCGTGAGGTTAGCGTCCAATTCGGTGCGGCGCAAGTGCTGGCCGACATCAGCCTGCGCATTCCGAGCGGCGCCACGGTGGCGGTAGTCGGACACACCGGGAGCGGCAAGAGCACGTTGATGCACCTGATTCCCCGGCTGATCGATCCCACGCGCGGAAGCGTGCTGGTGGACGGCATTCCTATCCGGGACGTAGACCCGGCACAACTCCGCCGGCACATCGGCTTCGTGCCGCAGGAGACTTTTCTTTTCAGCGCCACGCTAGGTGAGAATATCGCGTTCGGAGTGGAGCATGCCACGAAAGAGCAGATCGAGCGCGCCGCGGATCTGGCTGGCTTGGCGACGGATGTCAGCGCATTTCCGAACGGCTTCGACACGGTAGTGGGTGAGCGCGGGATCACGTTGTCAGGCGGCCAGAAGCAGCGGACCGCCATTGCGCGCGCGATTCTGCGGGACCCGCGGATTCTCATTCTCGACGATGCGCTCTCCAGCGTCGATACGCTTACGGAAGAGAGAATTCTAACC
>DATLCW010000263.1:0-4675 GCA_035526195.1 Bryobacteraceae bacterium | reverse complement strand
CGTGAATGGCGTCGAAGCCACACGCCGCATTCTGGAAAATTGCCCCGAGAGCCGCATTCTTATTCTGAGCATGCATAAGGATCCGGTTTACGTTCGCGAATCCCTGCGGGCGGGTGCGCGCGGTTATCTTCTGAAGGATGCGATCGATGAAGACTTTCTTCGCGCGGTTCGGGCGGTTGCCGCTGGAGAAGGCTTCCTCAGTCCCGCGGTCTCCCGAGCGGTGCTGGAAGACTATCAGCAGACCTCGGATCCCTTCGATAGTCTCACCGCCCGGGAGCGCGAGGTTCTGCAGATGCTCGCCGAAGGGAAAGTCGCCAAGGAGATCGCCACCGCGCTCGACGTCAGTGTATTTACCGTGGATGCTCACCGCGGCCGGATTCTCAAGAAGCTTGGTCTAAAAAGTTCCACCGAGTTGGTGAAATTCGCCATGCGCCGGCGCTTGATCGAGTGATCTCAGGGCTTTATTTGGGTTCGTTCTGAAAATTGCGCCTCGAGGCCGGATATCATAATTAACAGGAGCAGAATCTCATGTCCGTAAGCCGACGTCATTTCATTAGCGGTACCGGCCTCGCCCTGGGGCAAACAGCATTGGCACAGAACACCCCAAAGATATCCCCCAATAACCGTATCCAGCTGGGATGCATTGGGTTCGGCATCATGGGCCAGGGAGACGTAAAAACCGCGGTGGGGCTGCCCGGTGTGGAACTGGTGGGTGTGGCCGACGTCTATGACGGCCGCCGCACCTTGGCCAAGGAACGGTACGGGGATCAGGTTTTCACCACCCGCGATTACCGCGAGTTGCTCGCCCGGCCCGGTCTGGATGCAGTGATTGTCGCCACCCCCGACCACTGGCATGCCCGGATCGCGTCTGATGCGATGCTCGCTGGGAAGGACGTCTACTGCCAGAAGCCAATGGTGCAGAAGGTCGAAGACGGCCATCTCGTGATCGACACGCAGAAGAAGACCAATCGGATTCTGCAGGTGGGAAGCCAGCGCGTCAGCTCCATTTTGTACGCCAAAACACGGGAATTGATCAAGAGCGGCGTCATCGGCAATATCCATTTGATTGAGGCGTTCTGGAACCGGAACTCGCCATTGGGAGCATGGCAGTATTCCGTTCCTCCGGACGCGTCCCCGGAGACCATCGATTGGGACCGTTTCCTGGGTAGCGCGCCGAAACATCCCTTCGAACCTGTCCGGCTCTTCCGCTGGCGGAACTATCGCGACTACGGTACGGGGATCGCCGGCGACCTGTTCGTCCACCAGTTCAGCGGGATCCATTTTGTGATGAACTCCATCGGGCCACAGCGCGTGGTCGCCAGCGGCGGCACTTATTACTGGAAAGATGGCCGCGATGTGCCGGATTTGATGATGGGAATGTACGACTACCCCAAGACGGAAGCGCACGCTCCATTCCAGATCAATCTGCGTGTGAATTTCGAGGCGGGCGGCACGGGATCCGACGGCGCCGGCTTCCGCTTCGTCGGTACCGAGGGAATATTGAATCTTTCGGTAGGCAACTCTGTTGTGCTTTCCAGGCGTCCCCGAAATGTGAATCCGGGGACAACGGCCGAGACATTCTCAAAAGCCATTGCAGACAAGATCCGGGAGGAGAATCGCCGCAAATACCCCAAGGGCGATACCTCCGCCGATAGCCTGCGGCCGCTGAGCGAAGAGACCTTTGTGATGCCGGAAGGCTACTCCGAACAGGTGGCGCATCATCAGACCTTCTTTAACGCGGTCCGAAGCCGCAAGCCGGTGGTCGAGGATGCGGTGTTCGGATTACGGGCCGCAGGTCCGGCACTCTTATCGAATGTCTCTTATTTTGAGCAGCGGATGGTGGAGTGGGATCCGGTCAATATGCGGATCAAGTCTGGGTCGTAACCCGGCGCACGATTCCATCTCGGGAAGACAAATTGACGCCCGCCACGGTCAGGGTTAGTCTAGAAGGGTGGGTGCCGCTATGACTTGTTACTCGCCCTCGCGCCATTATCTATCCTTCGGCCTTGTCGCCGTGGGATTCACGCTTCTCTCAGGGTGGTGGGCACTGCAATGGACGCCGGCATCCGTGGCGGCTGTTCTCTTTCTGGCCAGCGCCGCTATTCTGCTCACGCTGGCGCTGCAGCCCTCCATCGAGATTTACGAGCATCACCTGGCAATTGGTAAACGCGTGATTCCATGGAGCGAGATTGAACGGCTGGACCGCACCTCGTGGATTTCCCCACTGGTAGTGAACCTCACGCTCACGGGTGCCCGACATAAGCTGTTGATCTATCCGGGAGATATCGACGCGGGCAAAAGTCTGCTGCGGCATCTTTGCCGGTGTGCGAAAGACGGGCTGATCGACGGGATCCCGTACCGGCAATTTTGGGGCGAAGTTCTCCCACCGGGGGTGGATCGGAGGCAGCTGACCTCACCCCGCTATCAACTGCTGCGTGCCGACGACGAGGCAGAGGTGGAGCGGCTGTTTCAGCGTCTGAAAGCTGTGGGCCATCTGGATCCCAAGGGATCCGATGAAAAGTAAAGACCCGGCTTGCTCACGTCCAGGCGCCGCCATTTTCTCTTTCTAAGCCTTGCAGTTGTCCTGATCGCTCTCCTCGCCACTCACCGCATTTGGCTGCGGGCTGCCGGCGAATGCCTGGTTGCGACCGGTCCGCCGTTCCAGGCGCAAGGCGTGCTGGTGCTGGCGGGCGACTACAATGGAAATCGTATTCTGAAGGCGGCCCAACTGGCGGTGCAGGGCTTTGCACCGGTTGTGTTCGTGAGCGGCCCCGGGCCTGTCTACGGAGTAGAAGAGTCCGATCTTGCCATTAATTACGCAACGGCGCACGGGTACCCGCGCACGCTTTTCGTAGCAATGAACTCCAGAGCGCTTTCGACCAAAGACGAGAGCATCTCGTTGGCTCCGGAGTTAAGCAGGCGCGGGATCAAGCGGCTGATTCTAGTGACCAGTACTTATCACACCCGGCGTTCGGGCCGCGTATTCCGCAGATGGCTGGCGCCAGGCACTGAAATCCGCGTGGTTGCAGCTCCCGATCCTCACTTCCGTCCGGAAGGCTGGTGGACCGATCGCGAGGGCCGCAAAATCTTCTTTTACGAATGGTCAAAGACGTTCGCTTCCTGGATTGGAATGTAACCGATGCGTCAGACGTTCAGAAGGCTTTACCCATATCTGTGGAAATGCCGGCGAGGGTTGGCGCTCGGCATGGGCGCGCTGCTCGCAAAAGATGCACTGGCGGCGCTGCAACCGTTGATCATCGGAGCCTGCGTGGACTCACTCACCCGCGGCTTCGCCATGTCCAAGGTTTGGACTTTCGCAGGACTGCTGGCTACGGTATCGGCATTGAAAGGCCTCTTTCAGTACTGGATGCGCGTGATTCTGATCGGAATGTCACGCGACATCGAGTATGAATTGCGGCAGGAGATGTTCGCACACCTGGAGTCCCTCTCCTGGGATTTCTACGCACGGTTCCGCACGGGCGATATTATGGCCCGTTCCACCAACGATCTGAACGCGGTCCGCATGATGCTCGGTCCAGGGTTGATGTACTGGACTGAAACCATGATCACTTTCATTATTGCAATCGGAGTAATGGCGGCGGTGGACTGGCGATTAACCCTGATTGCCATGCTACCCACTCCCGTGGTGAGCCTGGTGGTGGTCGTCTTTGGGCGGATGATTCATACCAGATTTGAACGGATTCAGGCGATGTTCTCCGACATCAGCAATCGCGTGCAGGAGAATTTTTCAGGAGTACGCATGCTGCGCGCCTACGTTCAGGAAGCGGCCGAGTTGCAGCAGTTTGAGACCCTGAATAGAAGATTTATTAACGAAAACATCAGCCTGGCACGAGCGCAGGGCATGTTTATGCCGCTGCTGCAAGCCTTGATTGCGATCGCCTTTCTTGTGGTGCTCTGGGCGGGAGGCAACCGATTGCTGGCCGGCAAGATCACCCTCGGCAATTTCGTGATGTTCAATACGTACATGGGCATGCTGGTGTGGCCCATGATCGCGCTCGGCTGGGTAGTGAACCTGATGCAGCGCGGCAACGCTTCACTGGCGCGCATCACGGAAATGATCGACGAGCAGCCATCGATCCGCGCTCCACAGCTCCCCACCGACTTGCCGGAGATTCGGGGGGAGGTGGAATTTCGCGACGCCGGCGTGCAATTTGGTTCGACGGAGGTGCTGGCTAACGTCAGTCTGCGCATTCCAAGCGGAGCCACGGTGGCGGTAGTCGGACACACCGGGAGCGGTAAGAGCACGTTAATGCACCTGATTCCCCGGCTGATCGATCCGACGCGCGGCAGCGTGCTGGTGGACGGCATTTCTATTCGGGATGTAGACCCGGCGCAACTCCGGCGGCACATTGGTTTCGTCCCACAGGAGACTTTTCTTTTCAGCGCCACGCTGGGTGAGAATATCGCGTTCGGAGTGGAGCATGCCACGAAAGAGCAGATCGAGCGCGCAGCGGATCTGGCTGGCTTGGCGACGGACGTCAGCACATTTCCGAATGGCTTCGACACGGTCGTCGGTGAGCGCGGGATCACGTTGTCAGGCGGCCAGAAGCAGCGGACCGCCATTGCGCGCGCGATTCTGCGGGACCCGCGGATTCTCATTCTCGACGATGCGCTCTCCAGCGTCGATACGCTTACGGAAGAGAGAATTCTAACC
>DATLCW010000262.1:0-7131 GCA_035526195.1 Bryobacteraceae bacterium | reverse complement strand
CTGCGAGATCGTCGAAGCGCTTCGAGTTTCTCCCGCTGCTCAACAGCAAAGTCAAACGCGCTCGGCTTGTAACGAAGGGCATAAACCATTCTGCCACAGAAATGTTTTATTGTATAGCTTTCAACAGAATATTCATCTAGTCATCACTTTTGAGACGCGCACCCAACGTCAACTGCCCGCTGCCAGTTTACACAGGATCTGTCGGCTTTGGTGAGTCAACCGGTGTCGATCGTGACTTCGGGAACGACATAGCCCGATTGGAGCCCCCGGCCGGGAGGGGCGGCGGGTGTGGGTGGGCCGGACACGGGGTGGGGAGTATCTCGAGAGCAGCTGTGTCCCGGAGCTCGCCTTCGAGTGTGGCCAACGCTTGCAATAGCTCAGGGGACGGCCTGTTTAAGCCACATCAGCGGGCATTATGCAGGAGGGCGAAGCTCCGATAGATGCCCGAAGGGAGAATTCAGAGTTCGCGAAGCGCTTCAACGGCCGGCAGGCGCGACGCTCTCCGCGCCGGCAGCCACGCCGCCACCACGGCCGCGAGCGAAAGCGCGAGCAAGGCGCCCGCCAGCGGCAGCGGCGCCCCCGGCCTCACCCCATAAAGCATTCCCTCAATCAGTCTTGTGCAGGCCGCCGCGCCGCAAAGTCCGATCGCGATTCCGGCAATCGTCCACCATCCGGCCTGCCGCAGCACCAGGGAGCGGATGTCACCGGGGGTAGCGCCCAACGCAATCCGCACGCCGATTTCGCCGGTCCGCTGGGCAGTTAATAATGCCATCACGCCATACAATCCGACCGCCGCGAGAAGGAGTCCCGACACCGCGAACCCGGCGAGTAGTACCGATTGAAACCGCGGGCGGGAGCGCATGTTCCGGACACGGTCATCCAGGGTCTCGAACTGTATCGCCAGCCGTGGATCGAATTCGCGGAACGCCGCGCGCACCAACGGCATGACGCGCGTATCCGCGCGCAGCAGCACATACTGCCGGGGCCGCTCCCGGTCACTAAGCAAATAGATTTCCGGATCGGAACTCATTGTCAACCCGCCATTGCGAACGTCGCCCACGATGCCGGTCACCTGGAGTGCGGCTTCGGCGGAAAGGATGAGCCGCCGGCCGAGTGCAGTCTCACCGGGAAACATTCGCGCCGCCATCCGCTCGCTCAGCACAACCGTGCGCGTCTCGCCTTCCTGAAACAACCTCCCTTTTCGTAGCGGAATGCCGAGCATGGGGAAGTACGACGGCGACACCTGCCGCACGGTGACCATTCCGCCCGTTGGCTGCCCTTCATGCGGCGGCCGGCCTTCCACAGGGATGCTCGAAAAGATTCTGCCTTGCGCGCGGCCTTCGGGCGGCAGAGAATCCGAAATGCCGACCCTTTCGACGCCCGGCAGCCCCGCCAGCCGCACCGCCAAGGATCTCCAGAACGCAATCCGCTGCGCCGGCTGCGGATAGCGGCCCCCCGGCAGTTGCGCGTACGCCGAAAACAGCGAGGATGTCTCCATCCCCAGCGGGGCGTTCGCCATGTTGCGCAGGCTCTGCAGCAGCAGCGCCGCGCCGCACAACAGGATGAGAGATATCGCGATCTGCGCAATAACCAGAGTCGGCCGCAACCACTCGCGGCGTCTCCCGGCGACCCTTCCGCCGGTCAGCGTTTCGGGCGATGCGCTGCGCGTCGCGGGCGCGAGCCCGATCAACATCGACGCCGCGATCGTCCCGAGGAGTGAGAATCCGGCAATCCGCCAATCGACCACGGCTTCGTCCAATCGCGCGATCCCCGCCGGTGCCAACTCACGGAACACGCGAAGCAACCCCGCCGCAAACAGCAATCCGCCAACGCCGCCAAGAATTGCCAACCACAGGCTCTCCGTAAACGCCTGCCGCGCCAGCCGAGTCCTGGTTGCGCCGATCGCCGCCCGCACCGCCAGTTCACGCCGTCGCGCGGCCGCTCGCGCGAGCAGCAGGTTCGCCACGTTGGCCACCGCGATCAACAACGTCAACGACACCGCGCCCAGCAGCAGGCGCGCGGCCCGCCCGCTGTCCCGGACTTGCCGGTCGCGCAATGGGTGGATCACGAACCGCACTTCCTTCTGAAATCCCCGCGGGACTGATTTCAAGGCGTCTTGAAAAAGCGGTTCCATGCGCGCCCGCGCCTCGACCAGACTCATGCCCGGCCGCAGCCGGGCGAAAGCCGTTAACAGCAGCGACGGGGCCGAGGCCGGCTTGTTGCCGTCCAACTGCAAAACCTGAAGCACGTCCACACGCGCCAGCGACGGTGTTTCGAAGTTGGCCGGCAGCACGCCGATCACGGTTGTTCTGTTTCCGTCGATTTCAAGTGTCGTGCCCGCAAGATCTCCTCCGCCAAAGCGCTCTATCCACAGCGCCCGGGAAATCAATACGGCCTGCGGCGCACCAGCGCGCGCATCGTCATCGCTGAAGTCGCGGCCCACCAGCGGCCGGTATCCGAACACGGAGAGGTAGTTTGCGCTGACGCGTGAACAGAGCATCCGCACGGGGTTTATCTCCGAGACACTGCAATCGCCCGCTCCGGCGGTTACCGTGATCGCCGAAAAAGGCGTCTCCTGCTTTCGCCAGGCGGCATAGTTCTGCTCGAGAATAAATTCGATCGCACCGCCTATCGGCGCAGTCATCCCGAACCAGACCAGTTGGTGCTCGTTCGCATATGGCAAGGGCCGGAAGAGAATCCGGTCGACAAAGCTGAACACCGCTGTGGAGGTTCCGATGCCCAGCGTCAGCGCCGCTACGGCGGTTAGGGTGAAGCCGGGGGAGCGGGTGAGACCGCGGGAGGCGTACCTCAAATCCTGCCCCAACTGTTCGAACCAAACCGCAGCGCTCATCGCGGCGCCTCCTTCCGCTGTGCCCGCGCCTCCGCGGCGCGCTTTTCATAGATTGCCCGCCCAGCGCGGAATGCCGTTACCGAGGCCTCCAGATCATCGCGCTTCGCAAACTTCGCATCTTTCCGGAGCCATTCGATGGCGCGATCGAGATAGCGGACATAATATTGAGCGTCGTCCCAACTGCGGATCGGAGCACCATCGCGCATGACATAAATGGGCGAGGTGTGGGCGAACACGGTCTCCGGCCGCCGGGTGCCGTAGAGGCTTCCGTGAAGAGTGCCGTCTTCGTTATGAATCTTTGTGAAGTCGACACCACGGGCGCGGTAGGGATCTATATCTTCATAGGCCCGGGCCGCGACCCAGCAGCTCTGATGCACCGGATACTCGAGCTGGATCTCGGCGTGGTATCGCCTCCCGGTGGGAGTTGCCTGGGCGATTACCTGACCGTTAGCAACGATCTCCAGGCGGTGACACGGCAACTGCGAATCCACGGCCGCTCGGATTTCGATTGCCTTTGCTTTTTTCGCAGTAAGATTCAGCGTTGCACCCGGCGGCTTTCCATTCACCGTGAGGCGAAGCAGCGGACTATTGGACACGAACGTATTCCCCGCCTTTAAGGCGCCGATCCAATTCTGATAGGTGAACTCGCCGTCGAGTTGGGCATACACGCGATTGGATCCGGCGGTTACCCATGTGGTCATCTTGTCGGTGCCCGCGGTGGCAGTCAGGCGGAAACCACAATTCAGGAAACGGTACCAGAGATGGAGTCCGCTGTTGGGCTCGGCGTCCGTCACGACTTGCTTCAGATAGAGCGGAAATTCTCGGGGCTCCAGCACGGACATGATCTCCAGGCCATCGAGCTTTTCCAGGGCGACGTCGAGCGGGCTTTCCGCACCCGGCCAGCTTGGAAAGTGCGCCCAGGCGACATAACCGCCCTGTGCATGCACACGGTCGCACACGTCGAGATGTAGAGGATACTGATACGGATGTGCGGGCTTCACGGGCTCAATGAGCTTCTTCAGATTCAGCAGGCACATGTGCCCGAGGTGGTGATTCCGGAATTCCTGATTCACGTAGATGAGCCGGTCGCCCCCGGAGTTCGCATTGATGCGCCCTTCGAACTCCGCCTGATCTTCGGTGAAATCAGAAGTTAGAATGTTGGCGACGTTCAGATCTTCGGCTTCCATCTCCAGCCGGCAGGTTTTGGGCGAGATGTGATGAATGTGGATGTCGCCGCTGTACCAGTTGCGGCCGGAGAGGCGGGACCAGCGGGAGAGCGGAATGGCAGCTACACCGTCGCGGGCCTGCCCGGCGGTCAGGGTACCCTCTGCGATCGTGTATTCGTAGCCTTTGATTACCTGATAGCGCAATGGCAACCGGCGGGGATCGACTTCAAAAGATCCATTGACGTAAGCGAAACGGCGGCGCTGGATACGCACGTCGCCTTCCTGCGCGTTTGCCGGCAGCGTCTGGGGATGGCCTATGGGTACGACTTCTTCGCCGTGCGAATCGAGCAGCCGGATGCGCGCCGGCGTGGCCTGGCCGGAGTCCGCATCAATCACGCGGCAAAGGAGCGCCTTGCCGCCGTTGAGAGACTGCGCCGCGGCGCGCTCGTGAATCGCCTGCCCCAGCGCCGCACCACGCGCCACATCCCCGATAAAACGCCTGCGATTCACGGCCATCGATTTCGCACTCCTTCGTCACCTTAGACTTCGGAATTTACCACCTGGATGAGCGCCTTTAAATAACCATAGCCGAAAGCAAAGGCCTGCAAGCCGCCAGGATCATCGGAATGGTGGGGCATGTGATCGGGACAGATGGAGCCGGAGAATTGCGTATCCCGCAGGATGCGCATGATCTGGAGGAAGTCCAGATCGCCCTCGTCCGGATACACTTCCGGGTAGTGGGTCAGTTTGAATTTGGGATTGGATACCAATACTGATATGGTTTACCATCGCGCGACGACCCCGCACGATGTTCCCAAGTCTGACCCGTAGTGGTATCGATCTTGAACACAGCCTTTACTTCAAACCCAGCGCCGACAGTGGCGGTATAGCTCGCTTGGATGATCTGGTAATGTCCAATCTGTGTTGGATGTTGCTGCTGTCTTGATTCAGGCTGTTGTTGAGCGTGACCGTTCAATAGCACAATCGCCAAGCCAGCGACGATCAAAAAAACTGTACCCATAAATTTTGGCATGGCATAATCGTATCATGCCTACACGCTCAAGCAAGGACCACGACTTCGCCACGGCAGCAAGACGCATGGTGGAACAGGTCATAGGAGAGAAGCTCACAGGTGAACCGCTGGACGATCCCAACAAAGGGAAGAATCCGGCTGCGGTGGCACTGGGGCGACTAGGCGGCATGAAGGGTGGAAAGGCGAGAGCAGAAGCACTCTCGCCAGCGAAGCGCAAGGCTATTGCGAAGAAAGCAGCAAAGGCACGCTGGGGCTGAACGCTTAGGCCGCTTTCGGTCTGCGGGCGGCGATCTCGCGTTCCGTTACGTCATCCGTGAAATCAAGCACCAACTGAAATTCGGGGCGCTTCCCCGTGTTGAGCTCGTTGTAAACGTCAACGTCAGTCTTGAGTTGGGAGCAGTCTCCGATTATCTGATCGCGACGCTGCCCGAATGCTCTTTCCATATGGCCATGATCGGCATATCCAAGAACGCCCCAGAACGTATACTGGACGCCGGACCTTGTAGCCCTTACCGCGTGATTGACGCGATATCTTCGCCCCTGCGCATCGGTCTTGATTTCAGTCCGCAAGGCCTGCGCCATCTGATCTGCTCCGATATCAAGGGGGTCGATATTCGGCAATTCCAGGATTCCGCGCGAGACCGCCCAAGCATAAACTTCGCGCGTGCTTGTCGGAAGGTGATTGTGCGTTGCCTCGTACTGATGCCACGCTTGCTGCAATGATTCTGTTCTGGTCATCGTTTAGTTTCTCCTGCTGTGCTGGGTTTAAAGAGGCCGAATCGTCTGGCCCCAGCCGTCAGTAATCGCTCCCGGAAGTACGTGGTTACGAATTTTATATAGAGAGAGCTTTTTGCCGAGGTATTTATAGTCGTCTAGCCTAAATTGCAGTTGTCCTATTACCAATCCCGGGTGACGCGACACGGTTTGAGCAAAAGCCACAACATCTTTTTCGTAGTAGAACGGATGCTTTCGCCTCATGAACGATAGGAGCTTATCGGTCGGTACGCAAAAATTTGATGCTGCTTCGTTCGCTGCCCGCTCCTCCGGCGGCAAATCCTCGCCAGTACCAGCCCTGACACCTTCCAGGTCCGCGTCGATAATTGCGACCTTCTGGCCGTCGCCTCGAAGGATGTGCTCAATTTCATGGCGTAGAACAAACCAGAAATTATCAATCCGGTCTTTCCGTAAAGACATTCCAATAACGGGAGAGTCTTGAAGCCAGCAGCAGGCACCGTCAATCTTGGCTTGAGGTAGCCGCTCGACAAATACGAGACGCACTCCGCACTCGGCCAGGATTCGCGGTACGTGCCTAGCTTCCTCGGGAGCGAACATACAGCGCTCCATCTTTTCAAGCGAGTCACGCAAAGCTTTAGGAGAGTAACGGGTGACGCTGATTCCTTCAGCAATCTGAATGACCCGGAACAGCCATGTCCATTGGGCCGTCGTGACCTCACCGTAAGAGGCTCCCTTTTTAGCGGCATGCGCCAACCACGGCTCTTCCTCGATACTCTTTATGTGCAAGAAGTCAAAAACTCGCTTTTCCAGTACCTCGATATTTTCGGATGGCTCAATCCATCCCCGATTGGCCATTTCCTTAACGGGGGCCTTGGCGTAAAGGCTCGATCGTCTTTCTACGGCGGCGTCATCATGTACCGCATGCGCCAGTCGGTAGTCTCTTTCTAGATTCATCCAGAACTCTGCGCCCGTTCCGAAAGCCGCTCCCAGACCCTTTGCCGTTTCCGGGGTAATGGCCGACTTGCCGGAGATCAACTGGCTAACCAGCTTCGGTGGCCGACCCAAAACCTCGGCCAGTTCGATCTGGCTCCAGTTCCGAGCTTCGAGTTCTTCGGCAATGAACTCGCCGGGAGCAAAAACTTCTGCAGGTGTTCTATTTCCCATAAGGCCTCCTAGTGGTAATCCTCAATGCTGACCACAACCACCATTTTGTCCGTTCCTGACCCTTCTATTTCAATCACTAATCGCCATTGGTCGTTCAGCTTCATTGAGTGCTGCCCGCTGCGATCCCCCTTCAGCTTTTCAAAGTGAAGGGATTTAAGTGCATAAAAAGCTCGCTCATCCTC
>DATLCW010000261.1:0-16736 GCA_035526195.1 Bryobacteraceae bacterium | reverse complement strand
CTGCGAGATCGTCGAAGCGCTTCGAGTTTCTCCCGCTGCTCAACAGCAAAGTCAAACGCGCTCGGCTTGTAACGAAGGGCATAAACCATTCTGCCACAGAAATGTTTTATTGTATAGCTTTCAACAGAATATTCATCTAGTTCACGGTGAGCCGTTGTTCTAACTGATCAAGCCCTGCCGGCCTGCTTTCTAGCGGCGACTGCGCATAGACGTTTGAGTGACAGCTGGTCAGGGTGCGTACGTCCAGCGGATTACGAAAACGTTCGCCCACGCCAACCACGCCTTTTCAACATTGGCGGATAGTTGGGTTAGATCCTGCCACGTCGCATACGGTAGGCTTATCGGTACGTTCTGTGGCGGAATGACGCGCGATCCGCGGCGGAGGAAGCCTGCTATTTGGGGGAAGTGATTTTGAAATCGCCATCCTTGAATTGGATGTCACGCACCTGACCGGGGGCACCGATCGGGCCGATCGGTTGGCCATTGAGGCGCACAACAAGTCCGGCGGCATTGCCGGTGCGAAGCGTACCGCTGGTAATGAGGTTGATGGTCCGCGGCGCGCCAGGGACCTGTAGCTGATTCAACAGCTTATTCCCGCCGGTATCCATCATGGAGACCCACGCAGGCGCTGTGGCATCGATGTCGATGCGCATAACAGAAGGCTGAGCGCGTGGAGCCGCAGGCGGAGGCGGAGAAGGAGACGGCTGGTATTGTATCGGTGGGGAGGCGGCTGCTGACTTGGTAGCGGAAGCGGGGATCGACGAAACGGGCCAGAGCCACAGGCTCAGAAGAACGATGCTGGCGATGGTCAGGGTTGCCGATGCGGGGCGCCACCACCGGAACGCCGAAACTGGAGCAGCGGCGGGCGGGGCTGCCAATGCGGGAGCGGACGGTGCGGGTGTAATGCGATCGAGTTGGCGGCTAGCTTGCCTGCAAAAATCGTCGATCGTGGACAGAAGGGTTCGGAGGCTCTCATCGGTCGAGGCCGCCTGGTGGTGGAGATCCTGAATCTTGGAAGATTGCTGCTCAATGGTCTTTTCGACGCGGGCAATCCGATTAGAGAGGCTTGATTCGACTTCGCGGGAGTAATCACCCCCGCGGCCCCGCTCGCGGCGGTCACCGAAGATGCGTGCTCCGAGCCCAGGGTCGCGCACGCTGGGCAGACGCGATTCCAGATCGAGTTCCTGGCTCACCCCGAGAAGAAGCTGGATTTCCTCGGCGATACGGAGGGCATCGCGGCGGGAAAGACAGCGCCATTCGGAAGGTTCGGCCATGTCGTCGGATTGAAACAGCCCGAAGCCGATGATCTCGTCTTCACCGATGCCGTCTGTGATACGAGCGAACTGAGCAATGGTTGCGCGTCGAAGCGGCGTGGTGCCATCGAAGGCCGCGTTGAAGGCCTCCACCTGACGGCTTGTGACCGGGCCGATATACTCGGCAGTAAAATCTAGGCTTTCGCGATCAAAATCGAAGACGAGCCATTCTCCTTTTTGTTTGTCGACGTGGACATCTTCTGTGACCAGATGGAGGAATTTCTGGGCCTCGCTGATGACGCTTGATAGTTTCTGGAGCGGGACACCCAGGCCGCCACGGCTCAATTCGATGCGGACACGTAATCTGGCCAATTCCGTCTCCTTTTAACGGGGTACCGCGTCCGATGACTGCCCGGCACAATCTAAGAGATCGCGCCGGAGACTGGCGAGACGCTCGGCCGCCTGCGGCTTCGGGCAGTATTCGACAGCACGGCCGGAGGGAGGAGAATCTGCAGCCTGACCATCAAGCAGGTGGCGGAGGAGCAGAGTGTAGTAGTGGACTGCTGTATCGTACTCGTGACGTTCCAGGGCAACCAGCGTGAGTCCCTGCAGCGCGGGGATAGAATGCGGGGATAACTCAAGCAGCCGCAGAGAATAGCGATGGACACGAACGAAATCGGACAATTCGATACTCAGAGAGATCAAGTTGGAGAAGGCCTCCTCGGCTTTGGGGTCAAGTGCGAGGAGGCGTTGATAAACCTGCTCTGCCTCTTCAAACCGGTCGAGCAACTGCAGCGCCGTCGCTTTGCCGAAGAGGGCCTGACGTCGCGACGCTTCAGACCAGCAGGAGTCAAAGCAGGCGAGGGCTTCTTCGAGGCTCTTGAGCTGAAGCAGACACTCGCCGAGCCCGATCCGGGCGTCATCGCGGTGCGGATCGTGGGTCAGGAGTCTGCGAAAAGCTTCGGCGGCAGCGGCCCAACGCCCGAGACGGCGCAGGCAGAGTGCGAGATGGTGATAGGCGTAGACATTGTCACCCTCAAAGGCAAGAACGGTAGAATAGCTTCCGACCGCCTCCTGCAGCTGGCCCAGTTCGAACTGAAGGTCTCCGCGCAATGTGTAGACATCCTGAGAGAATTCCGCCGGTGCGGAAAGTAAATCGAGCGCTTCTTTGAGGCGCCGCTGACCGCGAAGCGCGAGCGCGGCTTCAACCCGGTTGATAATGGCTGGCGCCGTAGCGGCGCCCGAAGTGGGCACTTGCATATGGTTAACCTACCGGGCGTTACTTGCTATCATTTACCTGCTGACAGGGGGAAAACCCTCATCTCGCCTTTAAGCGTGCCATGTTCTCCGCGGTCAAAATATAAGCCGACTCCGCCGGCTGGAATGCTGGCGTCGGTCCACTCGTCAAGTTTTTGGTCCTGAATCCAGGTAGTGAAGTGAGAACCCATAGCCTCCAGCCGCACCTTGTAAATAGTGTCAATGAAGATCCGCGTGGGAACGGCAATCTCCCTGCCCGGCTGTTCTTGGCCGTTAATGACCGCAAAACGCTTCAGAACAATCCGGTGATTTGGTATGGGTTGTAGAATCTCGAGCTTGGTCACATAAAAGTTGCCGGAGTCTTTGGCCCGGAAAACCCAGCCGATAGACTTGCTTTCGATCAGCGCTTGAAACTCCAGGCGAAAGTCTGTCAGGTTCAGAGATGCCCGCAGGACGGGGATCCGCCGTGGTCCTCGCGGGCCCCAGGTTGGGGCGAAGCTGGGGATCCAGCCCGAGGCGCCAACCGGCAACTCAGATCCTACGATGACTCTGCGCGGCGCGTCGGAGGCGACCGAGGCGTCTCTCGTCCTGGCGGCGAAAAGAAGCGCTGCTCCAATCAGAAGTAACCCCACACCACCAACACCTATTGCTCCGGCGAACCCTATCCTGCTCCAGAATCCGCTTGCCGATGCCCGCTCTGGTTGCAGCCAGAACGGCTCCCTGAGCGCGACGGGTTCGGCCATCACGCGGGTCGCAGGGATCGGCTTTTCACGAGGTGGGATGGACTGGGATCTGGCAGCCGAGAGAGGCCGTTCCCTCTTAGGGATCACCATTTCCCACTGGACATTCGAAGGCTGGGACGAGCGCGGCTCGATCACCCCCGTGGGAGAAGGCGTTTCGCAGGCGGTATTATTCAAAGGGGGTTCTTCCATCGCACTCCCCTTCGGCCCGTCCGGACTAACGCGAGCGAGGGAGCGGGGAGCCTCAGGTGGGTGAGACGCAACAAACGTAGCTCCCCCAAAACCGACGGGGCTCCCATAACTGAAGGGAACTCGTGAGTTTCCCGGGAGACCAGTCTGTTCCGTCGCAATCTGGTTACTCGGCCGGGCGGTGCCGGCCTGGCTTCGGACATACCGTGGAGCTTCCGCACGGTTCAGAATTCGATCCTGAAAACTGCTGCGAACAAGCTGCTTGTCTCCGGTCTTCTTTGAGGAAGGCAGCGATTCCTCCGAGAGGAGGGCCCAGGTTACCGGAAAAGAGAACCTGATCTGTGCGGCAGAATCAAGGTGCTCAGCCAGCAATTGTGCTTGCCATTGGGAAGTCAAGGGGTTCTCACCTATAACTTGTATACTATATGTAGGGTCATGTCAAGATTTATGTCTTGATAATGTAGGCGACTTGTGTATAATGTCAGGCGGAGGCCAAATGGAGACGCGAACTAAGTCCTACGCGAAGGTAGAACCGGCCGTTCCAGAGACGGCGCAGAGAATTCGGCAGCTTCAGTCACGCCTGATGGGTGGCATAGCGGACTTGGGTGCTAAACAGGTTGAGCTGGAGTCCAAGCGGGCTGAGGATATGGAGGAGCTGGAGCGGGAACTGCAGGAAGCTTTCGCATTGCTGGAGACGAAAGCCAAGTCTGTCAAGGCCTTCCCTAAAATTCGCAGCAAGGTGGTGGACCTTGTGGCGGACAGGATCCTCAGTGAGTGGGGCATATCTGAGGAAAAGAGCGGTACGGCGGAGAGTGAAGTCGTAGAACGGCTGGTGGAGCAGGTCCTGGCGCGACTGAAAGAGCCTGGAGAGGCGCCGCAGCGTGGTCCAGGCTAGTCCTGGCGCGTACCCAGGCCATCACTGCCGTGCAGACGGTTTCGGACTCAAGACAGCGGCGGCGTGCGGCATTAAGCTCTGCCCGAATCGCGTGGTGCCGGGATCCTTACCCTATTACTTCCCACCGCCCAACAGAAACGCCATTAAATTACTTACTTCCGCCATCCCATAGCCATCCATCGCATTCTCCGGCATGATCGATACTTTTGATAGCCGCTTCGATTTTACATTCGCTTTACCCAGCTCGATGGGCCGCTCCTGATCGCCTGTTTTCAGCACCATTTTCCTGTCATCCTCGCTTACCAGCAGGCCGTTCATGGTATCCCCATCTTTGGTCTCCACGATCCAGCTTTGATATTGATCGGAGACCGTTTTCGAAGGCCAAAGAATAGCCTCCAGGATGTCTTTCTTCTGGAAGCGGCTGGTAAGGGTGGTTAGATCCGGACCAAAATCCTTGCCGAGAGAGCCATGCCGATGGCAGGAGGCACATTGCTCTTCGAAAATCTTCTTCCCTTCCTCTGGCTTGGCCTGAAGCGTCATCGGATCGAACATCTGGAATTCGTAAATTTCCTGGGGGCTGTAGGCTTGCACTCCTTTCTGCCGGGCAACCACGCTGGGACGGCCGTCTACACCCTTTTCTCCTTCCTTAAGAGGCGCGAACTCCGGCACCCGCTGATAGGCCGCCTTTACTTCATCCGGATCGAGAAACGCCAACGACGAATCGAACATAAAGTTGATGAACCCGGTGAAACTGGCTCCGCCGCGCCATTTGGAAGCCTTGGGAAACCAGTTGATCAGCTTCTGCTTCTGCTCTTTGGTCCAGCCGTTCTTCATCGTGCGCAGGCAATAGACGAGATGGATCTGCATCTGTTGATCTTCTTCGTCATCGCGTAACGACGCCAGCAGTTTCCCGATCGCCTCCGGTTGCCCGCAATAGGCGAGCATGCGCGCATATTCCATTTGCAGCCGCCTGTCTGGCGAGGGGAACCGCGGCAGCAGGATGCTATGGATCTCCTTGCGGGCGGTCTCCGGCAGCCCGTCGGAATGCCCGATGGCGGTTACTTGAATCGCCCGCAAAAGTCTCAATTCGTCGCCCCGTCTGAGGGTCTTCGACTTCAACATGGCAATCTCATTCCTCAGCACCGGATCTAAATCCGTACTGGACTTCGCCGTTCGCGACAAGGCGAGGAAGCCCTCGATACGTCCCTCTGGCGATTCAAACTTCAGCGCGCCATCCTGCCAGTTCTCACGCGGCGCGCGCTCCAGCGCCACCCGTGCCGCATACCTTACGAACTGGTCGCGCTCCTCAAACAACGGCAGCAGCGCCTCCACGGGAGCCCAGTTCTGCCGTACCAGCGCCTCCGCCGCGCGCCTTCTTACAAACGGGTCGGCGTCTTTCAATCCTCCAGCGGCGATGGCCTTATGAGGCTCTGTATCCGCGCCGCCGGCCAGGTACACCGCCACAGCCCGTACGCTCGGGTCGCGGTCCTCGGCGAGGTGGCGCAAAAGCTCACCCGAGGGTTTAGGGCCTAGCCGCTGCAGGACCAGCGCCGCCTGCACACGATCGTCGGTGGAGGCGCGCGGATTTCGCGCCAGTTCTTCCAAATCCTTGGCCCACGTCTCGCCCATGGATTGCTTGAGTTGCTGCAGCGCCGCATGACCCCAACTCGACAACGGCTGCGGTTGACGCGTAGCCCGCAAAATGCCCTTCTCCGGCCCCTTGCGAAACAGCTTATCCCAGAATCCCGGCTTGTAAGCGATCCGGTACAGTCCCCCGGCCGTTCCCCGCCCTCCCAGGGTGAAGTACACGCTTCCGTCCGGCCCCACTTCAAGATCGGTGACGTTCAACGGCTCCCCATGTACAAACTCGACGGCGCCGGATTGCAGCCGGTAGGTTGCGCCGGCGCGCTTGGGATACGAGATGAGAATACGGCCCCTGGACCAATCGGCCTCGAGGAACGCATCAAAGTAGCCCTGCGGATAGGCATTGTGGTGATAAAATTCGATTCCCACCGGAGAGCCGCGGCCGGCTTCGTGGAATGGCGGCAACGTATCGGAGAAATCGTTGGGCATGTTCTCGGAGCCGCTTCTCCATCCGTAGTCGCCGCCCGGAATGCCATGCAGGGAACGGACCGGCCGGTACCACGGCAGATTGATGTCCCATTCCATATCCGAGTCAAACGTAAACCGCTCGCCGTCGCGGTTGTAGGCAAAATCGTAAGCGTTCCGCATGCCGCCGAAGATCAACGTAAAATCTTTCGCTTCCTTGTTCCAGCGGGTGAGGACGCCGCCTGGGGCAAGAATTCCCTTGGCATGGCCGCGCGCATCCCAATACCGCTCCAGCAGATTCCCTTCGTGGTAATTGCGAAGCGGCGAAAGAGCGTTTATTTTATCCGCTGGGGGGAAGGTATGGTTCCCCAGCATGATCTCCATCTCCCCGTCCGGCGCGCGGCGAATGGCGTGTGGACCATGCTCGCCCATGGTCCGCTGAAACGTGCTGACACGCTCGAAGGTGTCGGCAACATCATCCCCATCCGTATCTTCCATGCGGTACAATCCGGCCTGCTTCTCCGCCACGTCGTGGGCTGTGGCGTAAAGCGTGCGTCCTTCGAACCACATTCCCTGGGCATGGGTCACCTTGTCGGAGAATACCTTTTCGGTCTCGAAATAGCCGTCGCCATCCCGATCGATGAGCGTGGTGGGATGCTCTTTTTCCTTGGAAACCACCGGTCTGCCGAGACTGTCGAAAGTGAGGTTAATCAGGGAGCCGGTCTGCTCGGGTTTGGCAACCACCTCCACCGAGAACCCGGCCGGCGTTTCGAAGCGAGACTTCTCTGTCTTGACTTTCTGACATCCCGCAAGGGCAAGAGCAAGGAGAACGATATGGATGCGATACATAGCAACAGGCTATAGCGTATCGCACTCATCAAACGGCTATCCGCTCTTCTGTTGTACGGACGCGATCCACGTCTTCACCGCAAAGGCGACCAAGACCAACAGCGTTACCAGCCTCAGCTTTCCTTCGAGGGTTGTGAACGCCAGAGCTCCCAGGATGGCGTACGTGACCAGCGCGACCGCCAGACGCGATTTCGAGGCCTGCACGCTTAAACCCGCTTCTTCCGTTCCGCTAACTTGAAACCTTCGTGCCAGGTGGAATCCGCACCGCCGCCATAGCGCGCCGTGGCAACTTCGATCACGTATGGCTTCCCATCCTGCCCCGCCCTGGACCCGCGCTTCACAGCCGACTCCAACTCAGCGCCCGAGGCCACCTTCTCCCCCTTCACCCCCTGCGCCTCCGCCAGCTTTACGAAATCGATATCCGGGTCCCCTAAGTACATGCCCACATATTTGCCGGAATTCGCCATCTTGCCCCGATAGTTGTGATACGCCTGGCGAACGGTTTGATAATTCTTGTTGTTATACACAACCGTCAACACCGGAATGGCGTAGCGGGCCTGGGTCCAAAAGCCTGACGCGCTGTACATCACGGACCCGTCGCCAATGGTGCAGACAACCTGACGGTCCGGGGCGGCGAGTTTGGCTCCTGTGGCTGCGCCTACCCCCCAACCCAAACCCAGCCCCGTATTGGTGAGATACATCTGCTCATCCTCGCGGTAGCCAAAGCGGAAAGAATCGTACTTGCCGGTGATGTTTTCACTCACCACGATCGCGTCTTTGTTAATGGCCCGCGCGAGAACCGCTCCCACTTCGTCCGGATGCATGGGCGACTGGCCGCTATTCTTACGCACCGTTGCTTCTATCTGGACCCGCCCGCCGGAGGTGTGAGCCTTCAACTGGGCGGCGCGTGCCGACCCCAGATTCGTCAATCGCTGTCTGGTGGCAATGCCATTGATCGCCGCCAACAAATCCTTCAAGCCCGCTCGCACATCGCCCACCAGCGGCACGTCGGTGGCGTAGTTGCGGCTCATCGAAGCCGTATCCATTCCCAACCGGATCACCCGGGCCGTGGAAGGAAATTCCGGAGCGCTTGGCACCAGTTTGCCGCCCACATCGCGGGAGCCAATGAAGAAGATCACGTCGGCTCCCTGCACGAATGGCGAACCGGGCGAAAACGCTCCAATGTTGTGCTCGTGATAGGAAGGAAAATTGCGATAGGCGGAACGGTCGTTGGCCACCGGCAATCCCAGTTTCTCCGCCAGGGTGATCAGTTCGGCCACGGCTCCCGATTTCCACACTTCATCGCCGCAAATGACAACCGGCTTCTTCGCTTCGATCAGCATTCGGGCGGCGTCTTCCACCGCCGCGCCATCCGGCCGCACGCGCGAATTGAGCAGGAAGCGATTGGCGGGCAGAATTTCCGCCTTCAGATTCCTGGCTTCCAACGCATAATGCGCCATCGCGAGATAAACCGGACCACCCGGGGGAGTCATAGCCGTCTTGAGAGCGCGCCGCAGCATGAGCGGCAGGCTCCCGCCGCTCCGCGTGTCCCAGGAGATCTTCGTGAATTGCCGGTTGACGTCCTTCTGATCGTACCCGGGCCGCGGCGCGAGCATGGTCTCATCGCTCCACGTCTGGTTATCGTTGAGACCGGCTGTAATGACCAGCGCCGAGCCGTCGCGGCTCGCATTGTAAAGCTGTCCTGCCGCCTGCGCGGTGCCCGCGATCACGTGAACGTTCACGAAAGCCGGCTTCAGGCTGACCCGGTGATAGCCATCCGCCAGAGAAATCACCACCCCTTCATGGAGTCCCATAATGAGTTGCAAGCCCGGCGATTCGAGCATCGAATCGAAAAATCCGACTTCGAAGGAGCCGGGGTTGGTGAACACGTATTCCACCCCTGCCGCCTTCGCCTGAGCCACCACCAGATCGCCGCCGCTCCCCGCCGCGATGCTTGACACAGCGGATTCAGCTCGTGCCGGCCCCGCAGCCGTTTCACTGGCATCCATCTCACTTACCAGCGCCTTGGCGGCTGCGGTGGTAAACCCGAGTTGGCCCAAACGCCGGGCGAACCCGCGCCGCGAGAGGCCATTGTCAAAATATCGCCTGACCAGTTCTCTCATGGGGAAAAAGCCTTTCTCCGAATATACGCTACTGCGGAACCTGGCAAACAGGCTATTTTAAATGGATACATTCCGATTACCGCTGAGGAGAGCAGAGCAATCATGTTTTTGGGAGATATGACCTGGCCGGCCGTAAAGGCCTTGAACAAAGATATGCCGGTGGTGATTCCGATCGCCGCCGTGGAGCAGCACGGCCATCACATGCCCGTCTACACCGACAGCATGTTATTGGGCGAGGTGGTGCGGCGCGTAGAGCAGGCCGCGGGCAGCACCGTACTCTTCGCACCCTTGCAATGGCTGGGAAATTCTCATCACCACATGGATTATCCCGGCACCATGTCTGCTTCGCCTCGCCTTTACCTCGACCTGCTCCGGGATCTGGCTGAAAATTTTCTCGTGCACGGATTCAAGCGGCTGCTCTTTCTCAACGGACACGGCGGCAACATCATTCCCGGCAGGCAAGCGGTGTTTGAACTGCGCCAGCAGTATCGCCAGCGTACCGATCTGCTCCTGCTCTTCTCCTGTTATTGGGACCTGGCGAAGCCCCATGAACAACGGGAGGGCTACGTGCAAAGGGAGATGGGCCACGCCTGCGAATGGGAGACTTCGATGATGCTGCGGATCGCTCCGCAGTTAGTCGCAGCCGACGTCAGTACCCTCGCGACCGTACCCTTCGGCGACGGCTTCAGCCCCGGCTACCGCGGCTGGATCACCAATGACCGCACACCCACGGGCCACATCGGATCGCCGGAACACGCCACTGCGGAAAAGGGCGAGCATCTTTTCACGAGCTTCGCAACGGGCTTGGCCGCCTTTCTTAAGCAAATAACGGCATGGGACGGTAAACCGTGGTCTTGAGCAGCTCCGTAACTGTTTCGGAGACGAAGAAGCAAAGCTCGCACTGGAAATGGTGGGTCTGCGGGCTGCTGTTATGCGCCAGCACCATCAATTATATGGACCGCATGACGCTGGCGAGCGTCTCGCGGCGCATGATCGACGAATTGCATCTGTCCAAAGCCGACTACGGGATGGTAGAGCAGTACTTCGGCTATGCATTCGCCTGCGGCGCGATCTTGTTCGGCTTGATCGTGGATAAGGTGAGCGTCCGCTGGCTCTATCCAACGATCCTCCTGATGTGGTCGTTGATGGGAATTCTCACCGGATACGCCGGCGACAGCGGCTGGATCGGAAGCGGGTTGGCGGCGCTTTGGAGTCCTCTGAAAAGTATCACCGGCTGGAGCGAAGTATTGGGGAGCCTCCTGCTCTGCCGCACCATGCTGGGATTTTTCGAGTCCGGCCACTGGCCGTGCGCGTTGCAGACGACGCAGCGGCTGCTTGACCCGAAAGACTGGGCGCTCGGCAACAGCGTGCTGCAGAGCGGGGTTTCCATTGGCGCTATCGTCACGCCCTTTATTGTCGGCGCCATGCTGACGGATGCTCCCGGCAGTTGGCGGTTGCCATTCACCGTGATTGGATTGGCCGGCATGATCTGGGTGGCGGCGTGGGCGATAACGATCCGCGGCCGGAGCCTGGGTGCTCCCGCCCTCCCGTTAAAGCAAGCTACGCCGAAAGTGCCCTGGAAGGTGTCCGCCGGCCGCCTGCTAACCGATCACCGGTTCTGGCTGTTGGCGGTGGTAGTTTCCTGCATCAACGGCACATGGTCGCTGTACCGCGTCTGGCTGCCCCTGGCATTGCAGGACAAAGCCGGGCTCGCCTTCACCGAGACTCAGACGCTGGGCCGCATCCTGCCCCTTTATTACATCCTGACGGACATCGGCTGCCTGCTCGCCGGAGCCGCCACCGTAGCGCTGCACCGGCGCGGCACAAGCGTGCTCAATTCCCGCCGATGGGTTTTCACCGTTTGCAGCTTAATCGTGATGCCGGCGATGGTGCTGCCTTCACTCGCCCGGGGCGAATTGGCCATTCCAGGCGTGCCGGCGTTGTATGCCACGATGGCCGTATTGATGATGACCGCCGCGGGCAGCCTGGGCGTGTTCCCATGCTATTACTCTTTCACGCAGGAGTTGTCTAAGGAGCACATCGGCTTGGTGACCGGACTGCTGTCCTTTGTGGCTTGGGTGGTTCCATCCAGCCTGCAGAAGCCTTTGGGCGCCCACATCGACAAAACCGGATCCTACGACCTCGCGTTTCAGGTTGGCGCCTGGCCGATGATCTTTGCCGCCGTAATGCTTTGGCTGTTTTGGGACTTAAACTGGCTCCGCGGCAAGCGCGCCGTTACTGTTTAGCGGGCCGTTTGCGGCCCCCATTCCATGTGTCCGGTTTCGGAGTATCCGGCGGCCAATAGCCGTTCGGATTTTCTTTCCACTCCTTGCCGCACAGGCGCGAAATGATCTTCCACTCGGCTGCCCCAAGGTTGACGTCCGGGTGGTAGATGAAGCGCTTCAAACCAGCCCGGTGAGACGCGATCAGCAGCCTGTTCAAGTCGTGCGCTGGCATCGGATCGCCGGCGTGAGGATTGCGTCCCGTCGACACCCAGGCAATCACCTTGTTGGGATCGCCGGTGGCGTCCAGCGCACGCTTGGTTTCGGAAAACACCACCTCATCGAAGAACTCGTCGGGAAAACCGTTTTCCAGGTCGGCCAGTTTGCGAACGCCCGGGAACTGGATGCCGAACAGCAGCTTCACCACGGCGAAGGAGTCCTCTTCGGTAAGCGTAGGGTTCCACTCGCCAAGCGTTTCCACCCAGCGCGCCACCGTTCCGTACATGCCGTCAAAGCCGCGGTGCCAATAATAATGCTTGGGAAAAATGTAATCGAAGAAGTGGTGCGTCTTCTGATAATCCTGCGTGGTCAGCACCGAGAAAGCGGCGGACCTGGGAATGGTGCCGAGCTTTGTGCGGCGCGGCAGCGCGTCCAATTCCTTGCGAATGGCGCCCATGTTGCGGAGCGTGGATTGCTGCCGCATCCGCAGCCAATAAAGCGCATCCTCATTCAGATCGAAGAGCGAAAGCCCGCCGAGCATGCCGCCGCTCTGATGAAAACGCACCAGCGAGGGAGTCAATGCGTGGAACCGCGCCTTCAAGTGACTCATCCCCCGTTCCATGCGGGGAATGTCGTACCCAAGGTGCGTGTAGATGGCGCGATGATGGTCGCGGATTTCAAAGAGATCGCCGCCGTGGTGGAACGCAAGTTCGTAATGGTGCTCGCCGGCGCCGTCAATGATCACGCCGCTGGCCTGCGGCAGCGCCCGCAGAGTATCCTCGACACCCGCGGCGAGCGAGATGGCGCCGAAAGGATCCTGCTCCGCCGACTTTCGGCGTCCATAATGGCCTGGGCCAAAGAGCATGATCTCCCAACCACGTCGGGCAATATCGTCCAGAAGCGTATGGAGTTGTTTTTCTTTGACGGGATCGAGCCGTACGTTCTCCGGCGGATCCACGCCATGCTTGCGATAGATGGCCGCATCAGGAGCGAACGGCTGAATCGTGGCGCCGGCCCGGCGGTACGTGAAGTCGAACGAAGGCGGGCCATCCCAGAAGCGCAGCGGCCCAATTACGATGCCTCTCACGCCGCCCGCCTCCCAGGCATCCAGCGTACGCCTGGGTTCCGTAAGCCATTGCTCCAGCGGCCAGATCATGTACATCCAGGGCACCAGCCGCCCGGCCGGGGGAGATTGGGCCCGCGATTGCGACGCCGAAGCGGCCGCGAACAGCAGCGTCCTGGTAAGACTGCGCCTGTCGATCATGAGTAGGCTTCCGTCCTAAATCTAGAAGCTGAACTTCAGACCAAGTTGCATCACCCGCATGGCCGCCCGCAGACTGCGGATCTCGCCCACTCGCGGTGCGTCGGGAGTAACCGACGCCAGCGAAACGAAACCCAGATTGTTCGGTTGCCCGAAATAGGGAGTGTTGGTGGCGTTGAACGCTTCCGCCCGGAATTGGACCTTCATACGCTCGGTGACCGCAAAGTTCTTGAAGAACGAGAAGTCCAGATTGAACTGGCCGGGAGAGTCCATAATGTTGCGTCCAGAGTTGCCATAGTGGCAAAGATCGGGACGGCTGGCGATGTTGCAATTGACGCG
This sequence comes from Bryobacteraceae bacterium, assembly GCA_035526195.1. Lineage (GTDB taxonomy): Bacteria > Acidobacteriota > Terriglobia > Bryobacterales > Bryobacteraceae > CADEFT01. The sequence continues at coordinate 3,340 of DATLCW010000261.1, read as the reverse complement.
CTGAAAAGCCGTGGGATCGTACCACAGATCCCGTGTGCCATCGTCGAGACGCCCGTCGCGCAGGCGGTCGGGACGAATTGGCGAGCCGTCGCCGCCGGTGTTGAGGTCATTGAAGCCAACGGTAGGTGTCCAGGGGAAGCCGCTGCGCAGCGAGAGGATCCCATTCGTCTGCCAGCCCTTGAGAACTGCGCCCGGAATGCCCGTAAGACTCTTGCCAAACGGGATCTCGTATACGAAGTGGAACACAGCGTTATGGTTCAGATCGAAAGCCGTGCGCCCGCGCGAGCCCGCGCGATCAAGCGCCACCTGCCTGCCGGCGCCCTCATTGCCGCCATCCTCGCCGTCTCCATTCGCCTTGCTGTAGGTGTAGGAAACGCCGAAGCTCAGCCCGCGCGAATAACGCCGTTCCAACTTGGTCTGCAAACCGTGATAGTGCTGGTTCGAATAAGAGTCGAAGGCAAAGATGCGCCCCAGGGTCTGGATTCCCTTGGCGGGAGTCGACGGATCGTAGAACTGTTGAAGCGGACGGCGAGCCTGGAAATTGGTGTCCATCGACGGCAGCGCGCCATTAAAATTCTCGTAGGAATTGGCGGAGTGGCTGGTCTTACTGCCGACATAGCCGACGGTGAAAAGCAGGGACGCCGGCAATTCACGTTGAATGTCGAAGCTCCACTGCCAGACATCGCGCTCCTGCCGGTCCGGCTCGAGACGCCACACGCTCACCGGCGGCGTGGCGAAGCTGCCGCGAAATGGGTCGTTCAGCGTAAGGATGGGCAGGCCCGGGCGGAACATTCGCGTCGGCGAGCCCGGCACGGCATCGGTGATGGAATCGTACTGCTGGAAACCGGACAGCGGCGGCATCAGGTTCGCCGTGCTGATCTGGACAAAATGCTGCGGACTGGTGTATTGCCCAGCTCCGGTACGGATCACCCATTTATTGGAGGGCCGGTACGCGATGCCCAGCCGCGGCTGCCAGAAGGGCGCGACCTGCTTCCAGAATTTCTGCTTGCCTTCTTCCGATTCGACCGGCGGATAGAGCGTGGGGATTTGCGCACCGGAGGCGGTGGTGAACGGCCGTTCCAGGCTCACCGTGCGCACATGTCCGAGCAGATCGTAGGGATTCCCCATATAGTCAAAACGGAACCCGGCCGTGATCGTGAGGTTGTTCTTCACTCGCCATTCATCGGTGACGTAGGCGCCGACGCGGCGGGACCGCATGTTAACCGACGGATATCCTTCCGCCGTCTGGCTGCGATTCGGATAGCCAAGCAGGAACGAAGCGAAATCAAGCCCGCTCTCATTGGGTGAAAAGCCAAGCGCGCCGCGCGTCAGATTGGCGGCCCGGCGGTCCATGGCGGCATGCACAATCAAAACTCCTGTCTTGATGGAGTGCTTTCCGCGAATGACGGAAAGGTTATCCGCAATCTGATAGCTATAGGTATCGTCGGTGCGGCCATTCAAGTCGCCGATGGTAAAGCCAATGCCCGGGATGCCGGTTTCCGCCGGGGTGAACTTCCGATTGCCATCGCCCGCTACGCGGAACTGACCGATGCCCAGAGAATCGACATCGAAGGTCGAGTTCGACCGCGGATTGATGTAATTGTCGCCCCAGTTATTGATTCCGAATCGCAGTTCGTGCATCACATTCGAGCTGAAGGTGTGAATCCATTGGGTGGCGACGTTGTAAGCGTCGGAGTAGCGGTCCTCAGGGAAGTTCGGATTGATCTGATTCGCCTGCCATTTAGACTTGTCCACGGCGAAACGGCCGAACACTTTATCCTTTGAAGAAAAGCTGTGGTCTACGCGGCCGAAATACTGGCGGGCAGTGATCTTGCTGGGAATTGCCCGGCTGGCGGTGAAATCGAGCGGATCAAGCTGCTGAAAATCAGGCAGCGGAAGATATTTCTCGATCACGTTGAGCGAGCCCGGATGCAGCCGCCCCGTCGGAATAATATTGTTGGCAAACGGCACGCCCGTGAGCGGATCGTAAATCACGATGGGCGCGCGAACCGGTCTCCCCGTAGCCGGATTGTTGGGCGGATTAAGCAGCAGCGAGAAGTCGCCCCGCCGGAAATTCTGGTTCGGCCACCACGCCGTCGCCACGCTCTCCTGCGTCTGCCGCCGGTCTTCGTAATTGAACGACCAGAACGTGCGGTTCTTGATAATAGGTCCGCTGATGAAGCCGCCAAACTGGTTGCGGCGAAGATGATCCTTCTTTAAACGTCCGGCACTGACTGGCCGTTGAAAATTCAGGAAGAAGGTTTCGGCGTCGAAGGCGTCGTTTCGGAGGAACTCCCACGCCGTGCCGTGAAAGGAATTAGTCCCGGTTTTGAGAGAAACCTCCACCCGCCCGCCGGAGCTCTGGCCAAACTCGGCCGAATAGGATCCGGTCTGCACCTTGAACTCCTCCACGGCGTCGATCGAAGGCGTGAAGCTGGAGATGTTGTACAGGGGCGCAATGGATTCCACACCGTCCAAAGTGATGCTCTGGTGTACTTCCCGCTGGCCGTTGGCGATGATGGACATGCCGCCGCCAGGGATCGGGAAACCACCCTGACCGTCCGCCCCGCCGCTCCGGCTGCCGTATTGTACGCCGGGCACCATCGCCGCCAAATGGATGAGGTTTCTGCCATTCAACGGGAGGTCGGCGATGCGCTTGTTCTCGATGACCTGGCCGACGGTGGAATTTTCCGTCTCGAGCACGGCGCCGGAGGCCACCACTTCCACCGATTCCGTCACATTGCCTACTTCTAGAGTGAAGTCGACACGCGCTTTCTGCTGCGTTTCCACCTTCAATTCGGTGACGGTTTGCGTTTTAAAGCCCGGCATTTCCGCCCGTACGGTATACACGCCGATTTCGATCAGCGGGAAGGTATACTCACCGTTCTGATTGGTAGTTTTGGTGAGCCGGAGGCCCGTCGCCACACGCGTAATCGTGATTTGAGCGCCGGAGATCACGGCTCCCGATGAATCGCGGGCCAAGCCTAGAATTTCTGTGGCGGTGGTCTGGGCGTAGGCAGCCGTTGAGAAGAGAGCCAAAACAGCACAGAAGCACGAGAATCTGCGGATAGAAAAGTGGGTGAACAAGCACGACCTCCTGAAGGGGACTTCCCACTGTATACTATGTGCATACACCAGTCAATGCCTCCTTTTATATTTCCTGGCCTGACAGGCGGCGCTTGGCAGTGATTTTTGCCTTTCAAGAGCTCTTCGGTTTCTTGTATACTTTCTGTATGCAAAATCATAGGGCCATCACCAGAGGAAGATGATCGCTTCCCCCTCTGCCTTGTTGCAGACCCTCTGTGGGCTGGTTTCCATCAAAAGCGTCAATGCCTCTTAT
>DATLCW010000055.1:0-5936 GCA_035526195.1 Bryobacteraceae bacterium | reverse complement strand
GAGTCAAACCCGTTCGGTTCCGAACTCCACTCCTCGCTCCGTTTCCGGAATTCGGGGAGTCTCATTGCCCGGTACCCGTTGCCCGATCCATCTGTGCCAATGATCTCGATCCACCCTCAAACCGTCGCTCCCCGTTGGGCGGTGACGCCCTCCGGATCAAAGCACCCAGCTCGATTTGCGATCAAGAAGCTTACCTTTGCGCCCCGCCCGATTCCCGCTCACTCCCCGTCTATCGCAATTGTTTAAGCCGCGTTCAACGGATCATCGTTCCCGGTTCGCTACGTTTCGCCAGGCTCGCTGTTCCTAATAACCTCTTGGAACCATGTCTAGAATGATCCGAAACGCTGCGGAAGTCAAACAAGAAATGAAATTTTGCTTGTGTTTTCCAGAGACTTTATCTATCTTCATTTCAATATGTTAAGGACGTCCTGGCGTGTAAAACGTGTGCATAAAACGCAAAGCCTCGAAAATGTTTAATGAATCGGGGGCGGGGATTGGAGTTTCAGGATCATCCCGGTATCGGTGGCAATCCAAACATCTTGGGGTCCCGGCGCCGCCACAAACGCCCGGCTCGCCAAGGCGCGATAATCGACGGGGATGCCGGCCCAGTGTTCCAGATCGTTGCTGCGCAGGACCTTCAGCTTTCCCGGTATGGGCGAATGCGCAAGCTTACCGGGAGGTTCAAACCCTACGGCGTATGCGGGCCCTTGTTCCACCAGTTCCACGTCTGTAATGGCAGATTTCCTGTCGCGGAACACCGTGGCGCTCTTGCCCGTCCTGGGATCGATCTTCAGCAGCTCGGAGGGCCACTCGAAGTAATCGTCAAACTCCAGCAGCACAACCAGCCTGCCATCCCGCGCAAAGCGAACCTGCGTGGCGGAACCGAATACGGATGCTAATGACGAGGTCCAGGATTCTCCTCCGTCCCGGGTCTGAAGAACGATCAGAGTCGAGGGCCATTCCCGCTGCCGTTCCGGTTTCGTGTCGGCCCAGGAGGGGAGCAGCCGGTTGCGGCGCATGGGCCGCGACCAACCGGCGATGAGGCCCACTTTGGGTGTCCCGAAGCCAATGGCGTTATACGAGGTTGTGGAAGCGTCAGTGCGCGGCTTGTCGGCCTCCGGCACCTTCTTCCATGTCTTACCTCCATCCCGGGTGGCCAGCAGTAGCTTGGGGCCTCCCAGCGCCCAGCCGCGCTCCGCGTCAATGAAATATACACGGTGCAGTCCCTCGCGCTTGAGGATCCGGCGCCAGGAACGGCCACCCTCGTCGGTAAACCATATGCCTGCCTGGGTGACCATCCATCCAGCGGTTTCATTTAAAAAAAACAGAGAAGTCCCGATCTCTTTCGTGGGCACGTAGGACCAATGCTGTCCGGCATCGCTTGTTACAACCGCAGTACCCCGGACGCGGCCTCCCTTCTCGGTGAGAAATCCCACGGCTACGCCCCGCCGGGCGGAAGGAAATTTCAGGTCTGTGAGCGTAAGAGAGCTCTTGTCTTCGTCATGAAAGAGCTGAACTACGAATTTTTCCTGGCCCGCTAGAGACGAAACACTTGCCGCAAGCAGCAGTACGTTCAGCAGCCGCATGTCACTATGGCTTCGAACTCGAGGCGAAAACAAGTTCCACGTGATTCGGAGAATCGATCCCGGCGGCCGCCAGGCGGGCGAGCATCAGAAGGCAGCCTACCTGTTCACCGACAGTGGTGAGTAACTCCATTTCGCTCCCCGTATGCGCATGACCCGAGCGGTGTTGGACGTTGATGACCCCCACTACACGGTTTCTCGAGATCACAGGCGCCGATAGGAAGGCTTCGTAGGTGTCCTCCGGAAGATCGCTGAAATACTTGAATCTTGGGTCGTTGTAGGCCTCGCGTGAAATTGCGAGCAGCCGCCGCTCGCGTGCTACCCAGCCGGTGAGACCTTCGTCCAGCTTCAAGCTGATTTTTCCCAGGGCGGAGGGATGCGGTGTGTTCGAGGCGCACAGGACCAGCCGGTCGTTATCTAAAAGGTAGACAAGGCAGGAGTCGCATTCCATGAACTCGACCACCAGGGACACGATTCCCTGCAGAACCTCCTGCAGAGACATTTCGCGCACCATGAAACGGCTGATTTTCTGAAAAAGCCGAAGCTGCTGCTCGGTACGTTCGAGGCGCTGCTCGAGGTCTTTCCAGCGATTGGACACTTTCCTTATTATCCACCAGAACCGGCCGATTCAGACAAAGAGTTGGTGTCCGGGCTCTGCCGCTAAGTATTGGTTCTAGTACGGATACCCGCATTTGTTCATTTTCGATTGCCTTTTGCCACTCCGCCCTATAGTATGAAGTTTCGAGGCAATACTACCATTTCGGCTCTTGCAGACCTCGAAGGAGCTTCTCCGTAATGTGGAATCGTAAAAAAGACGAAGAATACCCGCCGAGGCAGACTTCGGTCCAACCCACCCCGGCGCACCAAACATCCAAAGAAGGAACCCCTATGTCCTCGCCTACACGCAATTTTGAACCCACGGTGCCGATGCCGGGTGGCTCGGCCACAATCGGCAAGGCAGTCATGATCAAGGGTCAGATCTACAGTCGCGAAGATCTTGTGATTGACGGCGAGGTGGAAGGCACCGTGGAACTGCATGAACATCGCCTCACGGTCGGACCTAACGGCAAAGTACAGGCAGGCATTACCGCCCGCGAAATTATCGTGCTGGGCGCCATTCACGGCAATGTGGAAGCGACTGACAAGATTGACATCCGCAAGGACGCCAAACTGGTGGGCGATATCAAGACCGCCCGCATTGTAATTGAGGATGGCGCATATTTTAAGGGAAGCATCGACATCGCCAAACCGGAAGTCAGCAAGCAGCAGCCGACGCAGAAAATCGTCTCTCCCGCTGCCAATCCGGCCTCGATGGCGGCGGCTCAGCCTAAATAACTGTTTACACTCCGGTGGGCGGACAGATCCCGCCCGTTCACATCCGGACAGATAGGGGATCTGGCTTTGTTCAAGGGTCGGTTAAAGACGTTTCTGGGTACGCAGACCCCCCAGGGTGCATCAGGTCCGGGTGTTAATGCTACCCCGTCCTCGGCTCAAGGCGCTCCCGGCGGGAAATCGTACTCCCGCCAAAGTAATGGTTTGGATCAGTTCTTCAACTCCATGCGCGGGCAGTACGCCCTCTCGGTTCTGGATTTCGCGGGCGCCAGCCAAGCCAACGTCAGCTTTATCACTGAAATGGGTCACCGGCTTTCGTCCGAGGATTACATTCGATCTCTTGAGTTGGCGTTTGGCGGGGATAGTTTTTACGAGAAGCAGGCCGACGAGGAACTGGTGCAGCGCTTCCTCGAAGAGAATCTCAACTTTCAGGAGGGCCAATTTGACGGCGCTCTCGTGTGGGACTCGCTCCAATTCCTCTCGCCGCCGCTGCTGCAGATCACAGTGGACCGGCTGTATCACATTCTGCGCCCCAACTCCAGCCTGCTGGCGTTCTTCAGCTCCGACGAAAAGACAAAACAGGTTCCGCTTTACCGCTATCAGATCAGCGATGCCAAGACGCTCATGCTGACGCCGCGCGGTCATAAGGAAAGGGCGCAGTACTTCAACAATCGGGGACTGGAAAGGCTATTCCAGCGGTTTCAATCGGTGAAGTTTTTTCTTACCCGGGACAACTTGCGCGAGATTATCGTCCGCCGGTAGCGTATTTTCCCCGAAGCTGCAGGAGTCGGATCCGAAGCGGGTCGAGAAAGGAATCGAGCCCGTTCAGGACACTCACTTTGCTTCCCTCGGCGTTGTTCCAGCGCACCGGCACCTCAATCGCTTTGATATCCAATAGTTTGGCGATGAAGAGATCTTCGACATCGGCGCCAAAGCCATCGAGCTGCTGGAGCGGGAAGATCCTGCGGGCGGCCTCTGAATGGTAGAGTTTGAAACCGCACTGCGTATCCTGAAAATCCACTCCCGTCACCGCCCGCATCAGTAGATTAAAAACCCTGCCCGCATACTCGCGCACGGCCGGCTGATGGACTCCGACCAATGACCGGTCCAACGCGCGCGAGCCGATGGCTACCTGAGCATGTTCCCGGGTAGCGGCGGCAAGCAGGACATCTAACTCTGCAATGGGAGACGAAAGGTCGGCATCGGTGAACAGAATCCACTCTCCCTCGGCCGCCAGCATCCCGTGCTTCACCGAATAGCCTTTGCCGCGGTTGCCTGGGTTGGAGAGAAGCCGGACCCCGGGGTGGCTGGCGGCGTATCCGGACACGCACTGCGCCGTTGCGTCCGAGGAGCCGTCGTCTACTACCAGCACTTCCCAAAAGGAGAACTGGCGCGTCGCCAGGTACGCCAACACGGCATCCAGCGAGGCGGGAAGACGCTTTTCTTCGTTGTAAGCGGGTATAACGATCGAAACCGAGTGCAATGGTCGATTATACGATTCTCCGCGCCGCCTCAGCAGCCGTCGCTATAATAGGTGTCTTTGAGGAGATCTTATTGTCGCTCGAACACGAGCTGTTGAAGCAGCGTCTGGCGCGCATCGGCGAAATTGAGTCCCTGGGGTTTAACGCCTACGGACAGCGTTTCGAGTTCACGCACACCATTCCTGCGACCCTGGCGGAATACGGAAAGAAAACGGCCGAAGAGCTCGCCACTCCCGTTACCGTGCGCATCTGCGGACGCGTTCAGACCATCCGCCGCATGGGCAAGGCCGGCTTCGCGCATCTGGTGCAGACGGGAGAGCGTCTCCAGATCTACGTCAAGAAAGACGCCTTGCCGGAGACGGACTACAAGCTTTACCAGTTGATCGACCTGGGCGATATCATCGGCGCGGAGGGCTACCTCTTCCGTACGAAAACGGGCGAATTGAGCGTCCATGTCGAGAAGCTGTTTTTTCTGTCCAAAACGCTGCTGAACATGCCCGAAAAGTGGCACGGGCTGGAGGACGTGGAGATCCGGTACCGGCAGCGCTACCTGGATATGATCGCCAATCCTGAGGTCCAGCGGGTCTTTGTGACGCGCAGCAAAGTGATTGCATCCCTCCGCCGGCAACTGGACGCCAGAGGCTTTCTCGAAGTGGAGACGCCGATGATGCAGTCGCTCTATGGGGGAGCTACCGCCCGGCCGTTTGCGACGCACCATAACGCGCTGGATATTGACCTCTACCTGCGCATCGCGCCGGAGCTTTATCTGAAGCGCCTGGTGGTGGGGGGACTCGAGCGCGTCTACGAGATCAATCGAAACTTTCGCAATGAAGGCATTTCGACACATCACAATCCGGAATTCACAATGCTGGAGTTCTATCAGGCGTATACCGACTATCACGGCCTGATGGACCTCAGCGCCGAGCTTTTACGCCAAACGGCCATTGACGCCACGGGCGGCACCGAGGTGAGCTACCAGGGGCAGGCCATCGACTTCGGTGACATCCGGCGCTTCAGCATGCGGGAGGCGATTGTCGAATATTGGAAGGGCGACGGCCGGCCGACCCTGGATCAGGTGAAGGACGCTGTTTGGCTCAAGCAGCATTCCCATGCGGATACCGCAGGCGAGGCTCTGGTGGATATCTTCGAGCGCATCGTGGAAGACCAGCTGATTCAGCCGACAATCATCTACGACTATCCGGTGGAAACCTCTCCGCTGTCTAAAAATAAGCCCGATGAACCGGAGATGGTGGAGCGCTTTGAGATCTACATCGCCGGCATGGAGATCGGAAACGCCTACACCGAGTTGAATGATCCGCAGGAGCAGCGCCGGCGATTTGACATGCAACTCGCAATGGGCGCAAAAGGCAACGAAGAGGCGCATCGCATGGATGAAGATTATGTGCGGGCGCTGTCCTACGGCATGCCTCCGACCGGCGGAGAAGGTATCGGAATCGATCGGCTGGTGATGGTGCTCACCGACTCGAAATCGATTCGCGACGTCATCCTGTTCCCTCTGCTCCGGCCTGAGACCGGCATC
>DATLCW010000253.1:0-33294 GCA_035526195.1 Bryobacteraceae bacterium | reverse complement strand
ATCAATTCGGCGGGAGTGTTTCGTGGTTCGCGTGTCATGCCCCCAAGCTTAGAAGTTGCAAACTGGAAAACCAAGCAACCTTACCGAAAGCTCACGAAAGGATTGAATTTTTCATCCGCGATGGCCGCGCGGAACGGAACTCCGCTTCCCACATTAAGCAGGATGGCCCCGCCAAACAACGGGTTGGCAAGGGTGGTTGAGAATCCGAGCGGAGTGTTGGTTTGATAGCTATGGATTCCGGAGAGTTGCCAGCCGCCAAACACCAGGTTCAACGGGCCAGTGAAGGAGAAGCGCTTTCCACTTCCGAACGGCAGTTCGTAGATATAGCTCACGACGAGACGCCGCGGGATATCATTCGGCGAATGGGATTTGAGGGTCCGGTAATTGGCATTGTCCTGCGGAGCGGCCAATCCAAACAAAGAGTTGCCCCCGTTGAGGGGATAGTCGGCATTCACCAGATTCTTTGACAGGGTGAAGGCGGCAAGCAGCATCAGACCAGTGGAGAACCGCTTCTCTGCTTTGACCTGCAAAGAATGATAGGTGGTGTGGCCGTCTTTCTCATAGAACTGGCCGATTCCAAGATACTGCGGGAAGGGCCGTAACGCCTGGGCAACGGTGCCAGTGAAAGTGGAATAGGGGGCGCTGATACCGGCATCACGAGCCGCGCCTGATGTGATATTTTGCTGCAGAATCGGGCCCAGCCGCAAGTATTGTGACGAGAACTGATTGTAAGAATGGTAGCCGGAGATCGTCTTCGCCGCGCCCGACCCGGCATAGGTCAGATCCAGGAGAAAGCTGCCGCCGAACTGATGCTGAATGCCAAAGTTCCACTGATTCACGTAACCGGGGGCGCCATCCTTGGCGAAGCGTGTGCTGCCGCTCAAACCGTTAATAAAAGTAGGATCCAGCGAGGGCGCGCGGCGGTAACCCTGGGGGAAGCCACCGTCGAGTTGGAAGGACGGAGTGAGGCCATTATCGGGGCTCACGTACTGAGCTAATCCAAAAAATCCGTTCGCCGAAATGTTCGACAGTCCGTTTACATTATTGGGCTCGAAGAACATTCCATAGCCGGATCGTATGACCGTCTTGCCGGTGAGCGAGTAGGCCAATCCGATCCGCGGTCCGAACTGATTGTAGGCCGTATCCCAGATCCGATTCGTATTGAGCTGCCCGTTGCCGGAACCGTAAAATACGAGTGCGCCGGGTCGATTCGCGGCGCCGGGATTCGGCGTGGCAAGATCAATGAAGGACATCCGGCCGTACGATTCCGTCATCGGAACGCTTACTTCCCAGCGCAGCCCAAGATTCACCGTGAGGCGACGGGTGACTTTCCAACTATCCTGTATAAACGCGGCCCCGTATGGAGTCTTATAGCCTGTTACCGAATACGGCTGCGGCCGGAACAGGCCGTTATCCACCAGACCAAGCAGGAGACTGGCGAAAGAGTTACCACCTCCCAATGTCGGGCTGCCGGTTTCCGTAGGGCGGAAAGCGAAAGTGCCCACCACATCGTTGAACAGGCGGGCGAACATCTTCTTGTCGCGATAGTCGGCGCCGAATTTGAAGGAGTGCTTGCCGGTGACCCAATTGACACTAGCCGCAATCTGCTTGGTGTCCTCGAATTTGTGATAGTCCTTTTCCGCGCCCAACTGCGGATATTCGGAGAACGTAAAAATCGGGAAGTTGACTTTGGCGAGGTTAGGAATTCCCAGCTTGCCGGACCAATCTTCGCCATGCGTGATGGCGCGTTCAAACAAATGGTTGCGGTTGTAGCCGGCCCGGATCTGCGAAACGATGGACGGACGCCAGATTCGGTCATAGATAATGCGCGCGAAGTAGGTGTTCTGGTTATCCCCGGTGAATTGCGAGGATAACGGGTAGGGCAGAGGGCCGTTGAGCTTCGTCGGATCTGTGCGCCGGTAGCGCTGGCTGAACGACCCGCCGATTTTGTTGTTGGGATTAATGGAATGGTCGAGACGGCCGTTGCTCTGATAAATATTTCGCACCACCGTGCCCGAGGAAAGAATATTGCTCACCAGTCTGTCAGGGAAGGTCAGCGCGGGGAAGACGCCCACGAGGTTTTTGGCGACGGTGCTGATGCGGTTCTGTGGGATGGTATTGCCGGGAAAAACATCGCGGACCAGGCTTGTGCCGGATGTTCTCGTGGTGGCCGGATCGTAAATCGGAATGAGGGCATTCTGCGCGTTGACGTAACCGGAAAAGTTTCCCTGCTGCATGGCGGCCGTCGGCAGCGTCTGAAATGCACCGGAAGGTCCGCCGCGGAAGGTGAACCCTTCGAAGCCGGCGAAAAAGAATGTCCTGTCTTTGCCGCTATAAATTTTGGGGATGCTGACCGGGCCTCCAATCGTTGCTCCAAAGTTGTTCTGACGGTTTACGGTGGGGGCGGCGAGAATAGAGCCCCGCGCATCCAGCTCATTATTGCGAAGGAAGTGGAAGAAATTCCCGTGTACGGTGTTCGTACCGCCCTTCGTAACAAAGGTGATGAGCGCGCCGGTGGTGTGGCCGTACTCGGCATCGAAAGAGTTGGTGATTACCTTGAATTCGGCGATGCTATCGGGCCCCGGACCCTCCAGATTCAGATTGCGCGTGTTATTGGAAGCGCCCAGTCCATCGATTACATATTCCACGCCGTTCGATGAGCCGCCCCCGACTTTGAAGTTATCGAAGGTATCGCCATTCGCTCCCGGCGTGAGGAAGGCAAAAGACAGAATGTTGCGCCCGGCGTTGGTTTGCCCCAGCGGAAGAGCCAGGATGGTTTCCGAGGACATCTGCTGCGAGATTTCAGCGGAGTCCTGACGGAGTTGAGGCGCCGTTGCCTTGACCTCCACCTGTTCACTCACGGTACCGACTTCCAATACAAGATCGCCGCGAACCGTGGCTCCGCTGTTGAGAATCACATTCGATTTGACGGCACGTTTAAATCCTTGCATTTCGGCGGACACTCGATAGGTGCCGAGCACGAGGTAGGGAATCGTATAGACTCCGTCCGCGGAGGTCCGGGTTTCGGTTCTGACATTGGTTGCATCGGCGGTGGCTATTACGAGAGCTCCCGGCACGGCGGCGCCCGTGGGGTCGGTCACGGTACCCGTAACAGTGGCGCGGTCGCTCTGGCTCAGCAGGAGTCCGCAAACGCAGGAGGCGAGCAGGAGAATACGTGGGATTATACGAGGTCCGTAGGGTGGCAAAAGTCTATCGATGGTATTGGCGGGAAGTCAAGCGCGCAAAAGGGGCCGGCGTGGCGCTAGGCGAGGATGGCTTCGATCGGTCCTTGCGATTCTTCGATCATATGCAAGGGCCGGCCATTCACCACCACGCTGATCTTGCGGTAGTCCAAGCCCATCTGCTTCAAGATGGTGGCCTGCAGATCGGTTACATAGTGGCGGTTCTCCACCGCTTTGTAGCCAATTTCGTCTGTGGCGCCGTGAACGATCCCGCCCTTCACGCCGCCGCCGGCCAGCCAGCAGGTGAAGCCATGGGGATTATGGTCGCGGCCGACATTGTTCTGCGAATAGGGTGTCCGGCCAAACTCGGTCGCCCACACCACCATCGTGTTATCGAGCATTCCCCGTTGCTTCAGATCGCGGATCAGACCGGCAATCGGCTTATCCGTCTGCCGGCAAAGCGGCGCGTGATCGGCAACATCGTCGTGCGAATCCCACTTGCCATTGCCCATGCCGCCGCCGTGGCAGACTTGGATGAACCGCACGCCGCGCTCCGCCAGCCGCCGCGCCAAAAGCATTTGCCGGCCGAAGTCATTGGTCTCGGGCTCGCCTACGCCGTACAGCTTACGCACATGCTCGGGCTCTTTCGAAAAGTCCACCAGTTCCGGACCGGCCACCTGCAGACTCCCGGCTAACTCATAGCTGCGTACCCGTGCCGCGACTTCGGCATCAAAGGCGTGCTCCTCATGGAATTGCCTGTTCAATTGAAACAGCGACGCCATTTGAGAGTCCCGCTCCGCGCGAGTCATGCCCGCCGGGAGCTTTAAATTATCAAGCGGCGTGTCGCCCGCCTGAAACGGCGTGGCTGCCTCTTGCCCGCCCAGATATCCTCCTCCGGCCTGCGCCGGCGCAGAGGGCCGGCCCATGTTGACGAAAGTCGGCAAATTCTGATTCGCCGAGCCCAAGGCGTACCCGGTCCAGGCTCCCAGAGAAGGATGATCGAAGATGCGGTTGCGGTGTCCCGTCGTCATTTCCCACACCGCCGGGAAATGGCCGATTTCGTGGCAGTACATCGACCGGACCAGTGCGATATCGTCGATCACGCCGCCCACATGCGGGTACCATTCACAGACGGCGGTGCCGGATTTTCCATACCGCGTCCATACGCGAGGACAGTGTAGGACGGGGCGAAGCTGGGGTTTGCCGTTGTTGGAGTTAACCGTCTCCAACATCTTTCCCGCCCACTTGTTGTCCTTGGGGTCGAAGGTGTCCATGGCGCTCACGCCGCCGCACATGAAAAGAAAGATGACCGACTTAACGCGCGGAGCAAAATGCGGTCCGGCACCCGCCCGCAGAAACTTCTCATCCGCCGCCCACAGGCAACTCAACGCCGCGCCGCCCACGCCAAAACTCATTCGCCGCAGAAAAGCCCGGCGCCCGCCGGCTGAAATGGAATTGGGGAGATTCATGGCAAAAACACAAACTCGCTCAAGTTCAGAAGCATCCAGGAGAAGCCTTCGAGCCGCGCGCTGCCACCGGCCTGCACGTAAGACAACGCGTGATCCCGTTCGATCGCCGTTGGCGGCCGTGCCAGCACTAGCTTATAGCCGTACTCTACTTTCGCGGCAGGGCTGGCAGCCGCCTCGCTCTCCAGCCTCTTTGCGAGCTTTTTGGAGGCATCTTGCGCAAGTTCCCCGTTGAGCAGGAATAACACTTGCGGAGCCGTGATGCTCCGCTCGCGCCGGGCGCAGGACACGTGCCCGTCTTCGGCATCGAACAAGGACAGGTAGGCCGGCATCATATTCATGGAGACGTCCGAACCGCGGCCCATATAGATGCCCCGCCGGTTGACCCGCGTATCGTAATTGCCGGTGCGAGCCGCGCTCATGACTCGCCGCTCCATAATATCTTCGCCGCGGAAGGAACGCCCGCCAATCGATGCGTCCAGCGTACCCGCCACCCGTAATAGGGAATCGCGAATCGCCTCCGCCTCGAGCCGTCTCAGCGGGTATTTCCACAGAAGCTTATTCTGCGGGTCGATGGCGCGGTTGGCAGCCTCCAGATCCGCTGTTACCGCCGAGTTCTGCTGATACAAGTCCGATGTCACAATGAGCCGGTGCATGGCTTTCATGCTGTACCCCTGGGCCTTAAACTCGGCCGCCAGCCATTCGAGGAGTTCAGGGTTAACCGGCATCTGCCCAGTGCGCCCGAAATCGCTGGGCGTGGCAACGATTCCCTCGCCAAAATGCCATTGCCACAAGCGGTTCACGGCCACGCGGGCGAACAGCGGGTTCTCCGGCGCCGTCAGCCAATCTAGAAACACCTGCCGGCGATCGCCCTTGAAGGCAACATTCTTCGGCGCGAACGGAAAGCCGGGTTGTACCTCGTCGCCCTTTTTCTTCCGGTCGCCGCCCAGATAGATGTGGTTCTTCCGCCCAGCCCGTTCCACGTCCGCGCGAACGCTCCAGAACGACGGCAGCACCGGCGGGTCGCGCCGCAGCTCCGTCAGCCCCTTTCGAATCGCCTCATAGCGGACCGTCTCCTCCGGCTTCATCACGTCGCGAAACTTGCGCGCGTCGGGGGTCACCACGGTCTCGTAGTCGGCGGCCACTTTCTTTTCATCCGCCGTACGGGTTTTTGGATCTTTACGAAAAACCGCAGCCACCTCGGGCGGCAGGAAAGTCATCCGCTCTTCGAAAATCTGTTTCTCATAGGGCCGCGTAATCACATCCATTTGGGCCTGAATGGCATCCTGCGCGGCCTTCCACTTGGCGAGCACATCCGGCTGACGAAGGATTTCGCCGGCGCTGGCCAGAAGCCGCTTATCCGGCAGCAGCGGGTCGAAGAGCGCTTTCATGGCGTAGTAGTCCCGCTGCGAAATCGGATCGTACATGTGGTCGTGGCACTTGGCGCAGCCGGTCGTCATCCCCAGGAATGCGGAAGAAACTGACTCTACCGCCGCGAACGCGATATCTTCATTCCCATCTGCCGCCGAATGTGCCGCTCTCGAAAGGAAGCCGGTGGCAAAAATATCTTCCGGTTTCGCCGACAGATCGCCTGCGATATGCGCCCGCACAAACTGGTCGTACGGCACATCGCGGTTCAACGCCTGGATCACCCAGTCGCGCCAAAGGTGAATCCCCGGCTCGGCCAGCATACCGCTATCGACATCCGCGTAACCGAGTACATCCAGCCAGTGCCGCGCATACCGCACGCCGTGTTGGGGATCGTTTAGCAACTTGTCCACCAGCGTTATATAGGCGTCGGGCGCGGCGCTCGTGACGAATGCGTCCACCTCCGCCGGACCAGGCGGCAGGCCCGTCAGATCCAAATACAAACGGCGAATGAGAGCGGCCTTGTCCGCCCGCGGCGCCGGCCGCAAACCTTTCTGTTGGAGTTTACGGGCCGCCAGGATGTCGATGGGATTACGATCGCTTGTGGGCACATCCGGCCGCAAAACAGGCGCCAGCGACCACAACGCCGCCTGCGGTTTCGGCTCCTGGCCGTTAAGAGTTAACGCCGCAAGCAAGACCGCCAACGGCGCTGTGCGTTTGCGAATCCACATTATGTCGCTTAACTTTCAAGCCGATCATAGCTTAATTTCTTAAACCAGTCGAGGCCACAACTAACGCGCCAACCGCAATCCGGTCCAGGGATTGCGGCGGTCGGGGCGCTCCCCGTGACGGAAGGCCGGATCGAGATATTCTGTCGAATCGACGAATGCTCCTCCCCGGATCACGCGTAAACCTTCCCCCGCCAAGGCCTCACGGCCATCGCGCGCATCATAAGGATAGGGACGAAACAGGGAGGAGCACCACTCCGCAACATTGCCCTGCATATCAAAGAAGCCTTTGGCGTTCGGACGCTTCAGACCGACCGCCCGCGGCCGGTAGGCAGCGGCTTCGCGAAACCCGCCGCCCGCCGGATCACTCACCGAGTTCTCGCGAAACCACGCGCGCTCCCCCACTGCCGTCTCGGTCGAACCCCGATCGGTGGTTGCCGCCCGTTCCCATTCCGCTTCCGCCGGCAGCCGGAATCCGCCGCCCGCCACCCGCGCGTTCAACAGCGATATCCATTTCTGCGCTTCGTTCCAGGAGATGCCGTGTACGGGAATCCGCGCCCCCTTTTCCTGACTTGGATTCTCCATCCCGAGCGTGCTCCACTCCTGCTGAGTCACCTCATACTTGCCCAGGTAGAACGGTTCCCCGCGCACGGAATGAACGGGGCGGGAACCGCTCCAGCGTTCCGAGCCGATGTCTTCCTCGCCGCCGGGCACGAGCAGCATTTCGATACCCACCGCCTGTACCCGTACACGGAGCGGCAAACCCGACTCCGCGTCGAACTCGCCGCCTAAAATTTCAAGACCCGGCATCGCCGGATTCAGCCGACGCTCAGCCATCCTCGCCCTCGACGCCGCCCGGCGGTCAGACGGCGACACGCCCAAGGCCGCAGTAAAGGCATCGCGGGCCGCGCGCCAGTCCTTCCGCGTCGCGTGGCGCTCCCCTTCCGCCATGTGCCTAAGAAAGAGGGCCCGGCGCGGATCCTCAGTCACGGCCGTCTGCCGCAACTGCTTGTCATTGGGATTGGACAGCGCATGTTGGTGATGGCAGCTCAGGCAACCGCTGGACTTGCCCGTCTTGGGGCAACCCGCCGCGTGACAACTCGCGCAAAGCACCGCCGCTTCCCGCTCGCCGCGCGGCAAGCGGTCCGGCTTCACCTCGTTGCGCTCGTTGGCGACGTGCGCCTGGCTGGGGCCGTGGCAGTTCTGGCACACGGTTCGCGCGCCGGCATGCTTCGAGGCGGACCACTCGATCACCTGTACGACGTGGCAGCGCGAACAGACGCCCGCCTCCCGGAACGAGGAGTCCTGCTGCTGCGCGGCGAGCGCGGCAGCTAGAAAAACTAGCCCTGCCAGCGCTGATCGAGCCATTGATAATGGGGAGGAAGCCAGACCGGACCAGCCGCCGCGGCGACACGCCCGGCCGCATCGAGCGCCGCCCGTTCGTCGCGGCTTAACTCCAGATGCCGCGTGAGGCCGGCGTAATTTTCATGAAGCGTTTGCTCTTCAAACATTCCCGGCATCGCCGCCGTCATAAAGGGCCGCGAATAAACAAATCGCATCGCCGCCTGGCAAAGGGTTTCCTCCGGAAGCTTCTCCAGGCTCTTGGTCAGTTCGGCCACCACGGCGGGCAACAACGGGCGGTAGGTGGCGTGATAGAGCTTCACCGTGTCCTGTTCGGGGCGGGTGCCGCCTTTGGCATTGGGGTCCAATTTTACGATCGATCCGGCGGCCAGCGGCTTGATGGCGATGAGCCCCACGCCCCGCTTCACGGCCGCGGGAAGAAACTCGCTGTAGTCGGCGCGCGCATGAATAAAATTGTACGGAAACATGACATAGTCAAGACCTTCGAATTCCTTGAGCGCGCTGAGCATGATCCGTTCATCGTGCGTCGAAATGCCAATGGCCCGCACTTTGCCGGCTTCCTTGGCTTTTCTGAGTACATCCCAATCGGCCAAAGCCTTGCCATTCACCGCGGTACCCTCACCGAGATAGATCCGGTAGAGATCGGTATGGCCGAAGAGCCGCGCGGCACGGTCGATGTTCTCGCCAACGAACATCGGAAACTGCCGGCAGAGGGAAACCAGAACCCGATCCCGGCGCCCTCCCCGTACCAGGCGTGCCATTGGCTCCCATTGGCCCTCGCTCTCGTAGGTGTCCACCATGTTGACACCGCGATCGAGCGCGGAGGCAATCAACCGGTCGCGCCGCGTCTGCCCCTCCTCCACCAGAATATTCCCGTGTTCAACCTTCTTCTTATGCCGGGGATCGGTATGCGAGCCGAAGGACAGTAACGACACATAGAGGCCGGTCCGCCCCAGTTCCCGGTAAACCATGCCGCTGCGGCGGATTTCCCGGACCGGCGGAGGGGAAGCGGCAAGTCCGGGCAGAGTGACCGCGCTCGCCAGTCCGGCGGCGCGGGCCAGAAACGTTCGACGGGAGCTGCGTGGGCACATAGGGCTACGCCGTTATCTTATCACGCGCGTTATCGCACCACGACATCGCGCACTTTGACCCACCGCGACTTGCCGGCGGGACCTTCCACCTCGAGAGAAACGACATACTCGCCGCCCGACTTGTAGCGATGATTCGGGAATGGGTCGGTGGAGCTTTCGCCATCGCCGAAATCCCAATGCCGTCGCGTAACCTCCCCTATCGAGCGGTCTTGAAACGCGACCAAACGGCTGTCCATATCGAGCACCTGAAAGCTCCACTGGGCCTGCAGCGGCTTGCGCCACGGCGGTTCGAGCGGCATGAGCCGGAAGGCCACCAGGTCGCTTGCATTCCCATACATCGTGGTCTTGTGCGAAAGATTCCAGAAGCCGTTGTAGGTGGCGGCATTTTCGTCGTCGTAATCGAGCACCGCCCATGACATACCGATTATTTTGTTTTCGATGAGTTTTGACTCTACGGCGCGCCCGGGTCCTTCATAGGGCGCATAATCAAACGGGGTGATCCAGAACTCCAGGGTGAGTTTGCCCGCCTCCCCGTGTTTGAAATTGTAATCATAAGCGGCATTCGCATAGGGCAACTCTTTGATCCACGGCTGGCAGCCCCAGACAAAAGCCCAGTCGCGGTCGGGCGCCGGCGTAAAGATGTGGTAATTCTGCGCATGCACTCCCTGAAATGAAAAGAACGCTTCCATTTTGTCGATGCCGGGTTGCGGGTGCATGGCCGCGATCAGCGGACCGCCCGAAAGATCGCCGTCCACCACCAATTCGAAAATATCGTTATGGATGTCGCCGCGTCGAAAGTCCCAATAGTTATCGCTTGCCTCGTACAGGAAATAGAGACGATTGAGTCCTTTCACCCAACCCACTTTCACCATGACGTCAAGGTCTTTCAAGTCGGTTTGAAAGCCACGGCCGCGAACGGTTTCCTTGAGTTGATCCATGCCGATCGCGTAGGAGGCGGGAACCATCGCCCAGTCGTTTGGCTTGCCGTCAATCTGCGGAATCTGGTTGGCGGGAAACTGAAAAATCCTGTATTCGACACCCGGACGCTCCAGCGCGGCGGTGGGGAACCAGAGAACGAACGAGAGTAGGAAAAACCGTGTGAGGAGTAGCATGTCCGCGACTCAGTATATCGATTTCGTTTCCCTTCGTAGCTGCGCCTATCGGCTATACTTGGCGGCAGAATGACGGCCGCTCTTCTCTTATTGTGGTCGGCGGGCGCCGCGGTGGGCGCCGATACTCTCGACAGGTTTCGACCCTCGGCTGTACGGACCGGGTACGGGCCAGCCAGCGAAGTTGAATTTCGACCGGCCTGGTGCGATTGGATCCGGGGATGCTGGCCCATCACCTTCCTCAGGCGATGAAGGATTTCCAATTTTCAGAGCCGGTATGGGTCATCGGCTACCGCACGGATATCTCCGACTCGAACGGGAAAAGCCCGCGCGAGAATTACCTGTGCCATACGTTCTTCTCCGATGAGCGTTTGGGCGCGCAGAAAGCGGAAGTCAGCAGCTTCGATCTGTCGCTTCTGGACGAGGGGACGGTTCCGTCCGCACTATTCTTTGTGCGCGAGCATTACCCGCCGCCCACCGTCTCGGCGGCAGGCTGAAAGCTGGAAATTGGCGGCGCCGTGTCAGCCCCTGTGTCAATATCCTACGACGAGTTCACCGCTCAACCGGGTAAAGTGCTACCCGTAACCATTGAATGCGCAAAGAATCCCGTGGGCGGCGGATTGGTCAGCCACGCGGAGTGGACTGGTGTCAGCATGGCTTCGCTTCTGAAGAATGCGCGGCCTGCTGCTGAGGCACGCTTCGTGCGGCTTTCGGGCGCCGACGGATATACACGGGTTCTCCCGCTCGCCAAATCTCTACACGGCGACACGCTCATCGTCTCCGGCATGAACGGGGGAAAGCTTCCCATCAACCACGGATTCCCTTTTCGAGCCATAGTTCCGGGAGGGTACGGGATGGACTCGGTGAAGTGGCTGCGCAAAATTGACGTGCTGGTGGAGGAAGAGGTGCAGCCGCACCCCTATGAATGGCGCGTCCGCGCGCTCCTTGGCGGGTCGAGGCGGGATGGCGGCGTTACCGCGATGAGCGTAAAGTCCGTTTTCTCCCGCCCACTGGAGAGAGCGATCCTCTCCCGCCGGAGGTTTGTGGTTCGTGGCGCGGCATGGGCGGGAGAGAACCGGATCCGGCGGGTGGAGGTCAGCGCGGACGGCGGCAAGTCCTGGACAACGGCTCAACTCGATTCCGAGCCGTTACCCTATGCCTGGGTTGGCTGGTCGTTTGTATGGAAGATCCCCAAGGCGGGAGCGCATGAATTAGCGGTTCGTGCCACCGACGAAAAGGGCCGGGAGCAGCCCGAGCGGCGCCAATCCGACCGCGTGGACGACTTCGAGAACAATGCCTGGCATACCGTCCGGGTCACCTCATTATGAGATGGATGCCACTCATTCCCTGGCTTCTATTTTGCGCCTTGGCGCAGTCATCCACGCTGCTGGAACGCGCGGATGAGGCATTTCGCCAGGGTGACCTGGACCGTGCCGCTACGCTTGCGCAGCAGGTGCTGGCCGGCAATCCCGGCGCGGTCCACGCACATATGATCGCGGGTGTGGTGGCGGCGCAGAACGGGCGGTGGGAAGTTTCTGACCGGCACTTCGCCGCCGTCGTAAAGCTGGAACCTTCGAACCCCCACAGATATTTTTATCTCGGCCAGGCAAAGCTCTATCAGAAAAAATGGCAGGCCGCCATTGCGTATTTTCTCAAGGCTTTGGAACGCCAGGATCCGGATCGGGCGCGATTGATGGTGGAAATGGCGCTGGCGCAAAATGAAGCAGGGCATCCGCGCCAGGCGCTCGATACCCTGAGCAAAGCGGCGGCGCCCGCCGACCCGCGGCTGGCCGCGCAGTATTATGCGGTGACGAGCTCATCAGAACGGACTTGTCTCCGCAGCCGCTGGCTGAGGCCATTCGCGCACAGAGAAAATTCCCCGATCATGTGGAAATCCTGTATTTATTCGTGCTGGCGAGCTATCACGTGAGCGAAAGTCCGCTGGGCCATCTGGGGTTACGCAACTTGCGCGATGCGGATTCCGCCGACCCGCGGGTACTGCTCGCCGAAGGGCTGCTGCAGCGCAAGCAGGGAAACACAGACGAGGCAACCACGGCCTTCCAGCAGGGCTGCCAGGCGCGGCGTGCGCGATGCTCACTTGCTGCTCGGAATCCTGTATCGTGAGAATGGGAGTGACGAAGCCGCCATCCGGGAGCTTCGCACGGCTGAGCAGTTCAGCCCGCGCCATTCCCAGACGGCGCTCGAACTGGGCCCGCTGGCATGCCCGAAAATCCTACCGTACACTATCAGCTTGGGTTGCTGTACCGGAAACTGAATGAACCCGACAAAGCCGACCATCATCTCAAAAAATCACGTGAATTGGCGGGAAAGTGAGGTAACGGGATGACTCGCAGGCGGCTGCTCGCCGCACTCAGCCTCGGCGCCGTGAATCATTACGGGCAAGGCGTGTCTTCCCGGGGAGTAAAGCCGCAGCCTCGCGGAAAGCCGTCCGGGCGTCCGTTTGCCGCCCGCTTCACCGATGTCGCCGCGCAGGCTGGGCTGACACAGCCTGTCATTTACGGCGGCGTGGACAAGAAGACATACATCCTGGAGACGATGGGATGCGGGGTAGCATTCCTCGACTATGACAACGACGGATGGATGGACTTGCTCCTCCTCAGTGGGACCCGCCTGGAAGCCGCTCCCCCCGGCACCACCAACCGGCTTTACAAGAATAACCGCGACGGGACCTTTACGGATGTTACGCTCAAGGCCGGGCTGGCGCGTACCGGCTGGGCATCGGCAGTCACCATCGGCGATTACGACAATGATGGTTTCGACGATATCTTCATTTCCTGTTACGGCCGGAACGTGCTTTACCACAACAACGGCGATGGCACATTTACCGACGTGACCCAACGGGCTGGATTGCTTTCAGACCGCGTCCAGTACGGCTCCGGCTGCACCTGGGTCGATTATGACCGTGACGGTCATCTGGATCTGTTCATCGCTACTTATATCGATTCCACGATCGAGAAGCTCCCTAAAACCGGCGCCGAATGCAATTGGAAAGGCGTCCCCGTGAATTGCGGCCCGCGCGGTCTCCCTACCGGCTACGTTCAATTGTTCCGCAACAATGGCAACGGAACATTCATCAATGTCAGCCGCCAATCCGGGGTCGGCGCGGCCAAAGGAAGTTATCCGATGACCGCCGTTGCCGCCGATTTTGATAACGATGGCTGGCCGGATATCTACGTGGCTTGCGATTCCAAACCCAGTTGGCTGTTTCGCAATAACCATAACGGAACGTTCCGGGAGGAGGGTCTGGAAAGGGGAGCCGCGCTGAGTGAGGACGGAATGGAGCAGGCCGGAATGGGAATCGGATTGGGCGACTTTAACCTCGACGGCCATCTGGACATTCTTAAAACGCATTTTGCCGACGATACCAACGTTCTCTATGGGAACGATGGCAAGGGCAACTTCGATGACAACACCATACGCGCCGGACTCGGAGTCGAGACGCGCTACGTGGGCTGGGGTGCGGGTATCGCCGACCTCGACAACGACGGGCTGCCGGACCTCTTCCTTGTTACGGGTAACGTTTATCCCGAGGTGGAGCGTCACGTTCCTGCCTATCCCTTTAAAACGCCGCGCCTGATTTTCCGCAATCTCGGTGGGGGAAAGTTCGAGGAACTGATGGAAGAGGCCGGACCCGGCATCGCCGCCCTACATTCGAGCCGCGGTTGCGCGTTCGGGGACTTTGATAATGATGGCGACCTCGACGTGCTGATCATGAATATGAACGAGCCGCCTTCGCTGTTGAGGAATGACATCACCGGCGGTAATCACTGGCTGAAAATTCGATTGATCGGCACTCGCTCGAACCGCGGCGCTATAGGGTCTCGTGTCGTGGCGCGCTATGGCGGCCAGCAGCAGGCGCAGGAATTAACCGCGCAATCCAGTTATTTTTCGGTGAACGACCCGCGTCTGCACTTTGGATTGGGAGCGGCAGCTTCCGCCGATCTTACTGTGCGTTGGACCAATGGCGCCACCGAGAGAATTGCCAACGTTGCCGCGGACCAGTTGGTGACAATCCGGGAAGGTGCGGGGATCGTCCACCGCGAGGCATTCCGCCGGGTTAAGTAGTCTCTTCGACGAAATTCGGTCCGAGATGATCCGCGGAAACGCGCCATGTTCCATCCCAGCCATCCACGGTAACGCGGGAGGTTGTAGGGTTCTGCGTTACGGAAGGAGTTGGCGTCAGGCTGTCGCCGGGCTCCAATTCCTTCACCTGGCTGGTTATTTCGTTGGTAGCTGGAAAAGCGCGCTTTACGGTGTACTTCATGGCCCGACTATATCAGTCAGCGGGGGTGGCGGCAAGCAGCTCACTCCGATGCCTGTTGGTGCTGTGCGCGAAGAGGTTCGTGCCAGTTCTCGATCCCGTGAATTGCTGACGCTAATCGGTTGCCGCGGGGGAGGGATTGACACCGGCGCGCTGCCGGAAAAGCGTCACTCCGAGGTCATCAAACAGCGAGTAAGCTACAGGTGTCATCAAAAGCGTCAACACCAGCGACAGGCTCTGCCCGCCAATGACTACAATGGCGATCGAACGACGCTCCTCGGCTCCAGGGCCCGCGCCTAAGGCGAGAGGCAACATTCCCGCCACCAGCGTCAGGGTAGTCATTAAAATCGGACGCAGACGGTCTCGATTGGCCTGCATGATCGCTTCCATCCGGTCCATACCCTCGCGCCGCAGATTATTGGTGTGGTCGATCTGTAGAATCGAATTCTTCTTCACCACCCCAAACAAAACCAGAATTCCCAAAGCCGAGTACAAGTTCAACGTGTCGTTGAATAGCCACAGCGAGTAGAAACCGAACGGCACCGCCAACGGCAGGCTCAAAAGAATCGTAATCGGATGAATCAGACTCTCAAACTGCGAGGCGAGGATCATATACATAAAAGCGATCGACAGCAGGAACGCCAGCATAAACTCGGTGAAGGTTCGCTCAAACTCGCGTCCGCGCCCGATCACCGTCGTCGAATAGGCGACCGGCATATGCAGATCCTCAACTGCTTTGAACATCTCTTCCAAACGGTCCGCAAGGCCATAGCCGGGGGAGATATTCGCCCTGATCCCCACTTGCCGCACGCGGTCGAGTGCCTCAATGCGATAAGGCGCCATTCCCTCCCGCAGCTTCACCAGGTTGTCCAGCCGGACCATGTCTCCCCCCCGTGCGGGAACGTAAAGTTTGGAAACCGCATCAGCGTCCCGCCGGTCCACGCCCGTCAACCGTACTTCCACGTCGTAGTCCTCAGCCAGCTTATCGTCCCGGAACCGCGACACCTCATCATCCCCACCCACCATGATTCGCAGCGAGCCGGCAATGTCGGAGGCGTCTACTCCCAGATCCGCCGCCCGGCTACGATCGATGGTGACCCGCAACTCCGGCTTGGTCATGCGCAACGTGGTGTCTACATCCACCATGCCGGGAATGTTCATCGCCGCCGTGCGCAACTGCTCGCTATAACGGCTCAATGCGTCGAGTTCCGGCCCCCGGATCGACAAGTCAATGTCAACCGGAGCCGATCCCTGGCTCACCGTCTGCGCGTTCCGGATCTGAACCCGCAAATCCCCGAACTGCTTCATCCTGGCGCGAATCGCCTGCATCACATCGCGCTGCGTATAGATGCCGTGGAAGGCCTCCATGGGCTTTCCTTCCAAAGTTTTGCGCCACAACCGGGGAAGCGAAAACACCCGATCTTCAATGTCGGCGATACGAACAAATACCTGGGCGTTGTTGACCGCTCCCAGATAACTCGCTCCAATCGTCACCAGCACATGCTCCACTCCCGGCAAAGAGAAAATCTCCTCTTCCACGCGCCTCATTACGGAATCCATTGAAGTAAGGCTGGCGCCCTCGGGAGCCGTCACCGACATCTCGAACTCGCCCTCATCCACATTGGTCGGGATGTATTCCTGCCGCACCATCTTATAGAGCGGGACGCATGAGAGAATCACCAGCGTGGCGCTCAGTGCCACCGTCGCGCGATGATGCATGGACCACCACAGGATCCGGGTATACATCCGGTCAATCCATCCATAAAATCCCTTGCGCGAATCCGCATCACCGTGGTCTTCATGCGTCAGCCGCAGCATTCTCGAGCTCATCATCGGCGTCAGCGAAAAGCTGACCAGCAGCGACACCAGGATCGCCACTGCCGCCGTCACGCCAAAGCTGTAAAGAAAGCGGCCCGCGATGCTCGACATGAACGACACCGGAAGAAAAATCACCACCAGGCTTAATGTCGTGGCCATCACGGCGAGTCCAATATCCTTGGTCGCCAGCACCGCGGCCTGCAGCGGCGGAAGTTTCTTCTCTTCGATAAACCGGAAAATATTCTCCAGCACCACGATCGCGTCGTCGATCACAACTCCAACCATCAACACCAGCGCCAGCATGGTGATGTTGTTCAACGTGAAGCCAAACGCGTGCATCACGCCAAAGGTCGAGATAATCGACGCCGGAATCGCCACCGCGGCGATCACCGTTGCCCGCCAGTTGCGCATGAACATCAGCACCACCAGCGATGCCAGAATGCTTCCCAGAATCAGGTGCAGCCGCACTTCATGAAACGCCGCTTCGATATAGCGCGACTGGTCCTGCACGATATCCAGGCTCACCCCGGGAGGCAGCAATTGCCGGATGCGCGGCAGCTTCGCCTTGATATTGTGAATCACCTCGGTCGTATTCGCCCCCGTCTGCCGCCGGATCTGCAAGGCGACTCCCGGCTTGCCGTCGTACCGCGCCGCTGTCCGCTGCTCCTTGTGGCCATCTTCCGCATATCCGATGTCGCGAATGCGCACCGGCGAATTGTGGATCGTCGCCACTACCAGGTCATTAAACAGCTTCGGATCGGCAAACCGCCCCAGCGTACGCAGCACCAGCTCGCGCCCACCCTCATCCACCCGGCCGCCGGGAATCTCGGAGTTCTGCCGGGCCACCGCATCGCGCACCGCAATAATCGGGATCTTATAAGCCGCCAGCCGGTTGGCGTCCACCCACACATTCACCGCCCGCTTCTGCCCGCCGATGATCAAAACCTGTCCCACGCCGCCCAGCGATTCCACCGCGTCCTTCACCTCTTTATCGGCGATCTCGTAGAGTTCGCGAGGAGTCCGCGAGCCGGAAATCACCAGGCTCAGAATGGGCGATGCTTCCGTATCCAGCTTCTTGATCAAGGGTGGCTTGGCGTCACGCGGCAGCAGGCTCACCACGGACGCCACCGCGTCCCGCACGTCCTGCGCGGCGATGTCGATATTGCGCTTCAAATTGAAGGTGATCGCTACAATCGACTGGCTCTCGGTGGAGGTCGAGCGAATGATATCGATGCCTTCCACCGTCGCCACCGCATCCTCAATGCGCCGCGTAATCGTGCTTTCAATCTCTTCCGGCGCCGCTCCGATCAGCAGGGTCCGCACGCTGATGATCGGAATATCCACATCGGGAAAGCGGTCTACACCCAGCTTGCCGTAGGAGACCGAACCCACCACCACCAGCGCCATGATCAGCATCACGGCAAACACGGGCCGGTGAATACAGACTTCGGCCAGTTTTTGCATCTATTGCCTCGCGGCATCCACCTTCTGGCCCGCCGCGAAATGATCGCTCGGCTCCAGCACAAGCTGCTCGCCCACCTTCAATCCTTCCGCAACCTCCCGGCGATCCCCGTCCAGCCGCCTGCCGAGCTTAATCTGACGTTCCACCAGCACGCCACTCGCGACCACAAAAGCCCGGTCCACACCGGCAAAGCTGAGCACGCTCTTCGCCGGCACGGCAATGCCGCGCGCCTGGGCGTTCACGGTAATCGTCCCTTCGACAAACGAGCCCGCCCGCAGCCTCCCGTCCTCATTCGGAACTTCCCCCTCCACCAATAGAGACCGGTTCTGCGCCTCAATCGCCGGACTCATCCGCACCACCCGCCCCGGCTTCGGAACCGCCTGCCCTTCCAAAGTCAGGTCGATACGCTGCCCCGATTTCACTTTGAATGCCTGCCGCTCGGGCACTTGCAGCCGCACTCGCAGCGGATGCCAACGCACCAGAACCACCGCCGGCGCGTTCGTGGCAAGGTATTCGCCCAACGTCGCAATCCGCTGCGTGATCGCTCCGCGGAAGGGGGCGCGAATCACAGTGTCCGTGAGCTGCTGTTTGGCTAATGCGATTTCCTGGCGGCGCTGCATAATCTCCGCGCGCGCCCGGTACACCTCTTCCACGGCCGCTTGCCTCCGCGCTTCCGCTGCTTGCAGAGCTACCCCCGCGCGCTGGAAATCCACATTCGAGACGATGCCTTTTTTGAACAATTCGCTGGCATTGGCGTGCATCAAAGTAGCTTCCTTCAAAGAAGCGGCCGCCTGCCTCACCACCGAAGTCTTCTCCGGGTCGATCTGGTCGCCATCGTTTGGACCCAGCCCGGCGCGCGCGCGCGTCTGCTCCAATGCTGCTTCCGCCTGCTTCAGCCGCAGTTCGTAATCCTCGCGCTCGAGCTCCGCCACTACGTCGCCTTCATTCATCCGGCTGCCCAGATCCACGTGCACTTTCGCCACCCGCCCAGGCACCTTGGCCCGCAGCGTCGCCTGATCCTCAGCCAGCAGTTCGCCGGTGGCGGTAATCACTTCCGGAATGCTTTCGAGCTCCACCGTGCGCACCCGCACCACTGGCGGACGCTTTGCGCCGGTAGCCTTCACCGTCGCCGGAGAGTATGGGCCGCTACAACCAACTGCAATCAGCAATACCGCGAAAAGCAAGGACCAACGAAGCATGTCTCTAAGCTTAATTATTTCATATACGGTCGCGAGGGATCACGGATTCATCAAAATGGCCGTACCGACAAACGGAGGACCGGCACCCGGCGAAGACATATTCGTATACATCACCTGGAACCATGGATCGCCGCCAGGCATATACACGAACGTGTCATCCAGGCGGCTGCTTTCCGCCTCACTCAAGGGCGTGCCATCGGGGAACTGAAGCTGCACCGGACGCGAAAGCTCCCTCGGCTCCCAGTCCTCAAAGTCCACCGTGGCGGTGTCCCCTGTCAGTCCGGCGTCGGAATAGATGACGCGCATGGGCTTCAGCATGCCTTGTCCCGGAACAGGCCGTAGAGATTGATGGTGATTGAAGTACATCTTGTATCGCGTGCCGCCAAGGTGCATCGGAGCCATGGCTTGCGATCCGATCATGAGCTTCGGGCACCCATCTTCCCGATACTGGACCACCCAGCGCTCGCCGTCCCAAACAGCGTAGGCAAAATTAAATCCCCACTCACTGCATCGCCGGTCCTGATACTCGGTGGTAAACCACATCCACGTTCCCGGAGCGGCATCCCACAAAGCGGCATCGCGGTTCGGCCAGCCCATCTTAAACTGCCGAGCATTCGGAACGTATTCATTGACGTCGATCTCAAGCGCGGGCTCGCAGCCACCTCCTGGCGCATAGTCGGCGAATGTACTGCAGCGGGTAGGCGCACCGCGGTGAAAGTCCCGTCCCACATAGCCGTCCTGACTGTCGAGCGAAAGGATCCGCGTTCGTCCATCGTGGCCCTGCGCTTCAAAGAAAAGCCGTACGGCGCCATTTGCCATAGGGACAGGCTGAAACAGAGCCACCTGCGCCCCAAGGTTCACCCCCGCGGGACAGGGACTGGGCCCACAGGCACGCAGCAATCCGTACCCGGACACGGGCAAAAAACGCGAGACCGCCTCAATCGAGCCGGCCCGCTCCGTGGCAAGCTGCCCGATCTTCGCGCCCTTCTCGTCTCCTTGCAAGGGCACGTAGTAGAGCTGTACCTTCCCCGCCAGCGGCGGCCCGGCCCATTCCCCATAGCGCAAGATAGACGCATTGACGTTCACGTCCTGCACGAGCCTTTGCGCTCCGTCAAAGCTGTTACCCGATCCCACAATCCGCCAAACCTCAGCCTCGGTGGAAGCCTTCATCTCCGGCACGTCCGCACTTTCCAGACACTCCGCATCCAAACACGCGGTTACGCGGATCGTGTAGTCTGTAGCCGACTTCAGCTCCTCGATCAGGGCCTCCGGGCCAAAATGCGTCGAAACCACCGCACTGCGTCCGTCCGTAGCAACAACCCGGTAGTGATCGGCGAACTCGACGGGAGCCCATTGCACCCGAATGGTCGAAGACGACGCCATCAATTCCCGCGTCTCCAATATGCCGCCGCATAGAAGAAAAAGCCAAAGTCGCATCCCATGAAGACGCATCGAGTCCTGCGCGAGGTTACGTCCTGGCGATCTCCGCGGCCTGACATTCAAGAGATTCATAGGCTTATGATGTCAACAAGCGTGCCACTCTCCCCTGCATGTTCAATAGCGGCGAAGCTGGCCTATACAAGAAACAATCGACCGCCCACCGTTCTCTATCAGAAGATGCTTCCCACGCGGCTGTTATGGTCGTCTCTGCTGCTGTTGGCGGGTTGCGGCGGCCCACAATCGGCGCTGGCCCCGGCAGGACGCTCCGCGGAACGAATTGCCGAACTGTTCTGGTGGATGGCTGGCGGCCTGATCGCGATCTGGCTATCGGTGACAATCCTGGCGGTTTGGGCGGCGCGAGCCCGCGACAATTCAGACCGGCGCCGGCAGGCCAGGCTACTGATCCTGAGCGGAGCTATCATTCCGGCCACCGTGCTATGTGGACTGCTCATATACGGTCTCGCCTTGCTGCCCGAGCTGAGCGCTTCCGCTCCACAAGGAACTCTAAAAATCAGCGTATACGGAGAGCAGTGGTGGTGGCGCGTGCGGTATGAGCCGGCATCGGGCGAAGCCTTCGAACTGGCCAATGAAGTACGGCTTCCGGTGGGAGAGAAAGTAGAGTTCCTGCTTCGGAGTCATAATGTCATTCACTCGTTTTGGATTCCCGCCTTGGGCGGCAAAATGGACATGATCCCGGGCCGAGTGAACCGGCTGGTACTGCATCCCACAAAGACGGGCATCTACCGCGGAGTCTGTGCGGAATACTGCGGTACCGCACACGCGAACATGGCTTTCGAGGCCATCGTGGTGTCCGGGGAAGCATTTCGCACCTGGATGGCACATCAAGCCGCGCCTGCCCGGCAACCCGCGGAACCGCAAGCGGTATGGCGGGAGCTCTCGATCGCGGGCATGAAAGGACTGCCTTGAAACCTGACCCCGAACCACTCTCCGAGGCACCCCCGGAAGAGGTGCAACGCGGGCAGGCGGAACGCTTGCTGCGGGCCTGGAAGATTCCGGAAGGCTGGCGCTACTGGTCGGAGGTCAATAATTCTTCCGTTGGGCTGTGGTACACCGCACTCACCCTGCTCTTCCTTCTCTTCGGCGGTGTTCTCGCACTGTTAATGCGCATCCAACTCGCTCAGCCGGACAACACCTTTCTCAGTGCCGGGAAATATAACCAGGTATTTACCCTGCACGGCTCGGTGATGATGTTCTTGTTTGCTATTCCGATTTTCGAGGCGTTCTCGATCCTCTTTCTGCCGCAGATGCTCGGCGCCCGCGATCTCCCTTTTCCACGACTTTCCGCCTACGGATTCTGGGCGTTTCTCATCGGTGGTACGTTTCTATGCGGTTCCATTTTCTTCGACGCTGCTCCGCAGGGAGGCTGGTTCATGTACCCTCCGTTGGCCAGCAGCTATCAGCCCGGAGTGGGCGCGGATATGTGGCTGCTTGGTTTCTCGTTCATCGAAGTATCCGCAATCGCCGCATCGGTGGAGCTGATTATCGGGGTGCTGAAGAGCCGTCCTCCAGGGATGCGCATCAACATGATTCCGCTCTACTCCTGGTATGCGATTGTGGCCGCCGCCATGGTGTTATTCGCATTCCCTCCGCTGATCGCTGGGAGCCTGTTGCTGGAGTTGGAGCGCGCGTTTCAATGGCCGTTTTTCGATGCCACGCGCGGCGGAGACCCATTGTTGTGGCAGCACCTGTTCTGGTTGTTCGGCCATCCCGAAGTCTACATCATCTTTCTGCCTTCGGTGGCGCTTGTTGCCATGATCGTGCCAACTTTTGCGCGGGTGCCGATCGTCGGTTATACCTGGATTGTTCTATCGGCCGTCGGCACCGGGTTCCTCAGCTTCGGACTATGGGTTCACCACATGTTCACTACTGGACTGCCGGCAATCACCATCGCGCTGTTCTCGGCCGCATCTCAAGCCGTGGCCATACCGACCGGCGTCCAGATATTCTGTTTCCTGGCGACCTTGCTGGTTGGCCGGGTGCAGAGATCCGTTCCGATGCTGTTCATCTTTGGCGGTCTGTCCACCTTCGTAATCGGCGGACTTACCGGAGTTATGGTGGCGGTGGCATCGTTCGACTTCCAGGCGCATGATACGTTCTTCGTCGTCGCGCATCTGCACTCGGTCCTGATTGGCGGAACTCTGTTTCCGTTGTTTGCCGCGGCTTACTATTTCTTCCCGCTGGTGAATGGCAAGGAGTTGTCGGAAAAATTGGGACGTATCGCCTTCTGGCTGCTGTTCTCAGGCTTCAACATAACCTTCCTGCCGATGCATATCACGGGGCTGCGCGGCATGCCGCGGCGTGTCTACACCTATCAATCGTGCCTGGGTTTCGACACGCTGAACCTGGTTTCAACGATTGGAGCCTTCCTGCTGGCCGCGGGCTTCGCGGTTCTCGTGTGGGACATCGTCAGGCCGAAAGGGAAGCAGCCGCTGGCCGCGCGAAATCCGTGGGGCGCGGGCACGCTCGAGTGGCTTCAGGAAATGCCCGGCAAACCTTGGGGCGTCCGGTCCATTCCCGAGATCGACAGCCGCTATCCATTGTGGGATCAGCCGAACCTCATTCGCGACGTGGACCAAGGGCGCTTTTACCTGCCCGACGCCGAGGAGGGGAAACGCGAAATGATGGTGACCTCTGTGATCGATGCCAAGCCGGTCCAGTGCCTGCGGATTTCCGGACCCAGTTACATCACTCTGATTGCAGCGGTTTTTACCGGCGGTGTGTTTATCTTTCCGACCTTTAAAATGTGGTGGCCTATGGCGGCGAGCGCCGTGCTCGCACTTGCGGCAATCCTCACCTGGCTATGGAAGGGCACTGCCTTGATTCCTGAGAAGGAAGAGAAGGACGTAGGGCGTGGTGTAACCCTTCCGCTGTATGCGTCGGGCCGGGACTCGGTGGGCTGGTGGGCGATGCTGATCACCATGCTGGCCGATAGTACGGCATTCGTTTCTTTGATTTTCGGATATTTTTTCTACTGGAGTCTTCGGGCGGATTTCCCTCCCGGCTCAATCGCGGGACCAGGAGCCCTGTGGCCCTGCGCCGGTCTCGCCCTCATCCTTGGCGCGTGGGCATTGACCATCCTGTCCCGCCGCTGGAACAAGCAAGACAATGCCCGGCTTTTCTATGCCGGACTGGCAACCGCGGCGGTCCTTTCCGTGGCGGGATCCTGGGCATTGATCAACGGCCCGCTACTCGCTCGCCTGGATCCCAAAGGTCACGTATATTCCGCCTGCGTCTGGTTACTGGTCATCTGGACTGTAGTCCACACGCTCACAGGCGTAATCATGCAACTGTACTGCGTCGCGCGGCGTGCGATGGGGCGTATGACCGGCCGCTACGACATCGACATTTGCAACGTCGCGCTGTACTGGCATTTCGTCGCCATCACGGCGGCGGCGGCAGTCATAGTAGTCGCAGGCTTCCCATCACTGCAATGAACCCCGAATCCAACCATCCGGTTTCCGAAGAACGGCAAAGCCTGTGGCTTCTTGCCGTGTCGCCGGCGATCTGGACAGTCCATTTTCTGTTCAGCTATATCGGCGCCGCGGTATGGTGCGGAAAGGTTGTGGGACGCGAAGGAAGCCTGGACCCAATGCGGGCCGCAATCGCCGTGACGGCACTATTGGCCGTGGCGGGTATTGCTTTCACGGGTGTGGCGGGCTGGCGGAAACACACGCATGAAGCTTCCCCGCCCCCGCATCACGAGGACACGCCGGAAGACAGGCATCGATTTCTCGGGTACGCCACCGTACTGCTTTCGTGCCTCAGCGCCGTGGGGACGATTTACGTCGCGCTCGCTTGCATTTTCATCCGGAGTTGCGTCTAGTGCGGCCGGTTCCTGTCATCTTCGGTGTTCTGACTCTCGCGCTTGCGTGGCTGGACCTTTTTCCGAAAGCGCAGGGTGCGTTCTTTGCGCACATGGCGGTTCACATGAGTGTAGTAGCGGTGGCCGCCCCGCTGTTGGCCATTGGTCTGGCCGGTGGATCGTTCGACCCGGTGCGGCGCGCGCCCGCTCTTTTTTCTCCGATCCTGGCATCGCTTCTGGAACTGGCGATCGTATGGCTATGGCACACGCCGCTGCTCCATCACGCCGCTCGAAATCAACTCTCGGCCTTCGCGGCTGAGCAAAGTGCGTTTTTGCTATCAGGCTTTACTTTGTGGATCTCGGTACTGGGCGGCGAACCACCGGCCCGCGCCGGACGCCGGGCGGAAGGGATCGTAGCGCTGCTGTTGACAGCCATGCATATGACGCTGTTAGGCGCCTTGTTCGCACTTTCTCCGCGGCCGTTTTACGCCCACGGTCCCCATTCCGGGGACCTTTCGCCGCTGGACGATCAGCATCTTGGCGGTGTGATTATGCTTATCGCCGGCGGCGTCTCATACCTCGCCGGTGGACTGTGGCTCGCCAAGGGGTTGCTTGGCGACAGGCAAAGCGCTATGCAAACGCGGCCGCGCCAGCTTCGGCAACCTTCTGATCCTGCTCGCCAGTACCTCCACTGACACCGATGCCGCCTATCACTTTCCCTTTCCGCTTCAACGGAATGCCTCCCGCGAAGATCACGGCACGGCCCTGATTGGTGGTGTGAATGCCAAAAAACTGCTTGCCCGGCTGGCTGTGCTTTGCCAGTTCCCCGGTCTCGATATCGAAAGCTCTGGCGGTCCAGGCTTTGCTGATGGATATGTCGATGCTTCCAATCCAGGCGCCATCCATGCGCACGTGCGCAACCAGATTGCCGCCCTCGTCTACCACAGCAATATTCATCGGCTGCTTGATGGAATTCGCCTCCTTCTCCGCTGCCGCGATAACGCCTCTCGCGTCCTCAAGTGTGATCATGTGGAACCTCCGTTCAATGTAGGGTATAGAGAAACTCCGTCAAGTCGCGCGCATCCTGCTCCGTGGCATTCATTTCGGGCATCACGGTTTGCGGATCAACCTCGTGTGGATGCCGGATCCAATGGACCATGTTCCGCGGAGTGTTCGGCAGCCGTCCCGCAAGATATGCGCGACGCGCAATGCCTTTAAGGGACGGCCCTACCGAGCCCGTCGCCGAACGAACCCCGGGAACCTGGTGACAGCTTCCACATCCGTACGAAGAGATCAGTGTCCGGCCGCGCGGGCTCTGTCCACCGGCAACGGGCGTATCCGGCTTCCCGGCGGCGCAACCGGAGAGAAGCGGAACGGCGGCGCACAGAATGATTGCCACTAAGGCGGGCTGGCATTTTCTCACTCGAGGCTCTCCAGATAAGCGACCACAGCGTGAAGGTCTTCGCTGTTCAGGAGCGTTGGCGGCATTTTTGTCCCGAGCTTTAGATTCTGCGGATTCAAAATCCACCCGGCGAGGTGCCCCCGCGTGTTGGGAAGCGTGCCGGCCGCAAGCGTTCTTCTACTTGCGACGTGCGTTAGATCAGGACCGGCCCTGCTCAGCGCGAGGGTCCCGCGAATCGTGTGGCACATGGCGCACGGCCCCTGCAGGAAGATATCCTTTCCTCTGCGAAGGCGGTCCTGATCGGGCTTTAACGCGCTGCGCTGCACGCCCTGAATCCGCTCCAGCGATTCCGGGATACCGTCGCGTTGCACCCTGTCGCAGGCCGGCAAAGCCACTAAGGACAGCACAGAGACCCGCAGGATCGGCTTCATTTTGCGGCCCCCGATTTCGATTCGCGCTGCGGCGCACCGGCCGCCGGCTGTGCTTGCTCCTTCTGCAGACCGGACAAGGAGCGTACATAAGCTGCAATTTTCCACACCTGGTCCTCTGCGATGCGGCCTCCGAACGCAGGCATTCCCTGGGGCCGTCCCTCGATAACGGTCCAGAATATGTTGGCTGAGCTGCTCCCGTAAGTCCACTCGTCGTCCATCAGTGGCGGCCCAATCGCTCCGCCCCCCGCCGCATGGCAACCCGCGCAATTGAACTGGCTGAACAGCCGCTTGCCTTCACCGATGGCCTCTTCGTCGCCTTCAAATGGATTCCGCACTGCTCTGACCGGTGTTACCGGCCCAGGCTGGAGATCGCTTTGACGATTGCCTTCGATCAGCGCTCCTCCCGCTGGTGCGGAACGCTGGCCTTGCCGGCATGACCAGAGGCAGACAGCCGCGAGAACGCAGATCGCCTGGAGAACCGGAGTCTTCATCGTGCCGCTCCAGCCGGAACCTGTT
The DNA here is from genome assembly GCA_035526195.1 of Bryobacteraceae bacterium. Lineage (GTDB taxonomy): Bacteria > Acidobacteriota > Terriglobia > Bryobacterales > Bryobacteraceae > CADEFT01. Next base: position 6,615 of record DATLCW010000253.1, on the reverse strand, counting down.
CGTTCAGCCGCTTCAAGGGAACGCCATATTCGTCGAGAATGCGCTTGATCTCTATCTTGCGGCGGTCCAGGATGCGCTGCAGTTCGTCGCGTCTCACCGTGTCGCCCTTGCGCACGCCAACCGCGATCTCATAGGTGAGGGGAAGCGATGCGTCTGAGTCCGGGGAAACTGGCGTGATCCGCAGCGGTGCACCCTGGCGTGTGCCGAAGTACCCGCCAAAGGGCCCCCAGACAATCGCGAGATCCACTCCTTTGGTGGCAACCGCTTCCACCAGACGCGCGGGCGGATTGGGCCGCGAGTAGTCGCCGTAAATGCTGTAGCCGGAAACATTGCGGATAATGCCGCGTCGTCCGAGGGCGTGCGCCGGCGGCGGATTCGCGTAATCGTCGCCGATTACATGAACGCCGATTCTCAGCCGGTGCAGAATGGCGTCGTCGAGCGACGATATCCGCTGGCCCGGTTGGGTGACGAAAACGTATGTGGACCGGTAGTAGGGACGGGTTGTTTCGACCGGTTCGAACCTGCTGGGCACGCCCATCACGACATCGCAAAGACCAGCGCGAAGCGTGTTGGACAAGAACCCGCGGCGCTGAGGAAACCATGTATACTCCACGCTCGCTTGAAGGTCCGATGCGATCAACTGCGCCATGCGATTTTCGAAGCCTTCTTCGGCCCGGTTGGAGAACGGCATATTATTCGGATCGGAGCACACCTTCAGAACCCGCGGCGCTGGAACAGGTTCGGCGCCGCTTCCCGCCCCAAACGCGAGACAGAAGGCGAAGGCGGCAATCCTACGGAAGTGAGAACACATAGATGGTGCCCCCCAGCCCCGTGTGTTCCGGCAAATCCTTCGTCGCACCCACAAAACCGAGTGCGGAAGACTCGTCGCGAGGATCGAGCTTCCCGGCTACGATCGCTCCCGCCCAACCGCCCACGCCATCCACCACGGCGACATACTGCTTGTGATCGGGCCCTCGAAACGCGATTGGCTGGCCGATGATGCCCGAACCGGTCCGGAACTGCCAGAGCAGTTTTCCCGATCGCGCATCCAGCGCTTTGAACCAGCGATCCATTGTGCCGTAGAAGACGACATCGCCGGCGGTGGCGAGTGCTCCGCTCCAGGCGGGAAACTTCTCCTTCACGCTCCAGATCTTCTTCCGCTGGACCGGATCCCAGGCGCTGAGTTCCCCACGATTACCGCCCGGCCCGGGATACATTTTCACCGACGCCCCCACATAGGGCGTGCCGGCAATGTAGTTCGCCTCCACTCCCTCCATGTCCATGCACAGGTTGTTATGTGGAATGTAGAGAAGACCGGTGCGCGGCGACCACGACGATGGCTGCCAGTCTTTCCCCCCGGGCGCTGCCGGACAGATGTTCCTGACGGTGCGCCCGAATCCGGTCGCCATGGCAGGGTCTTCTTTCATCTTGCCGGTCTTGTAATCAAATCCAGCCGACACAGTGGTGTGAACATAGGGGTCGGCGGAAAGAACCTCGCCAGTCTGCCGGTCGAGAATGTAGATATAGCCATTGCGCTCCGGCCGCACCAGTACCTTCCGGTTCTGATTTTCGATCCTCAGATCGAGCAGCACATTCTCATTAATGCCATCGTAGTCGTAAACGTCGTGAGGGCTCCATTGATACGCCCAGGCGGCCTCACCCGTGTCGGGATCCCTGGCGAACACTCCAGCTGTCCATTTATTGTCGCCCGGCCGGAGTTCCGGATTCCACGGACCCGGGTTTCCGGTGCCATGATAGATCAGATCCAGTTCCGGATCATAGGAGATCCAGCCCCATACCGATCCGCCTCCAATCTTCCAGTGATCGCGCGGCCATGAGGTTACGCCCAGATCCTTACCGCGGTCGCTTTCATAGAATGGGCGGAAGCGGGGCCCGATCAGCACATCGGCATCCGGTCCGGTGTTGTATGCCCGCCAGGCGATTTTTCCGCTATCGGCTTCCACCGCTGTGATCCACCCGCGGACACCGAACTCTCCGCCGCTATTGCCAACGAGCGCCTTCCCCTTGACGACGACCGGAGCCATCGTCATCGTTTCGCCGCGATTGATCTCGCCCAGCTTGGTTTTCCAGATCTCCCGTCCGGTAACTGCATCCACGGCCACCGTATGTGCGTCGAGGGTGTTGTAGATAATCTTGCCTTCCCAATACGCCGCGCCGCGGTTGACCACGTCGCAACAGGCGACGCCTTGTGCGGCCGAACTCGGCTTGGGCTTGTACTCCCACTTCTTGGCGCCGCTGTTTTTCAAATCTAGCGCATAAAGAATATTGGGGAACGGCGTCACAAAATACATCGTCTCGCCGGCGACGAGGGGGGCCCCTTCGTGGCCGCGGAGAACGCCGGTGGAGAATGTCCACGCAGTCCGAAGGTTTTGAACGTTCGTGGCGTTAATCTGATCGAGACCGCTGAAACGCCGATTGGCGTAGTCTTTCGACGCCATGAGCCACTGTCCGTCATCGGGCTGGGAGACCTTCGGAACGGCGACACTGGCCCGCTGCACAACCTTGCCGTCAGTAGGCTCACGCGCTATGTTGCCGCATCCCCCTGCCAGAACAGCGATCGCGGAAGTAAGGCAAACATAGCTCTGAACCACCCTGTACCGTACCGCACCCTTGGTAGCTGCTTGCAACACGGACGACGACGTACCTCCCTCGGACAGATCGCGGACTACTCCATAGATTCAGCAAGTGCCAAGTTGTTTCAAACCAATTGAACAACGGCATCGTGTGCGAGGAAACTGCTTTAGAGATCGCGAATTGCGGCGCCTCCTCAGAAATCGTCCCGGAAGTCATGCCAAATTTCCGCCATTTGTCGCGAAACCAAACACCGCTGGAATGGGGCCGCGGCAAGCAATCCCCGTGCCTCCGTTGAGACGAAAAAGCCCCCCTTGGTATCCGCCGGTTTCGCGGAGTATCCCGCGATATTTACAGGTTCGGTTACATTCTCCGGTCGAGTACCGTCACATCGGGAAACGGCGATGCGGTGCCTGAAAGGGAGCGTGCTCCATGGCCGCCATCAATATTTCGGGACCGAAGGGTCCACCTTATCGCTCCACGCCAGAATGCCGCCCTTCATATTCCGAACGTTCCTGAACCCGGACTGCCGAAGCAAGTCGCAAGCCTTGCCGCTGCGCACGCCGCTCTTGCAGTGCATCACGAACTCATCCCCGGGGTTCAATTCCTGCAAGCGCTTCGGCAAGTCCCCCAGCGGAATCAATTTCGCAAACGGGATATGGCAGATCTGATATTCATGCGGCTCACGAACATCGATCAACTGGAAGTTGTGCTTCTGATCGATAAGCTGCTTCACCGCGGCCGGCTCAATCTCGCCCTCTGCCGCAGCGGTCGCCGCAGCCGGGGATTGCGGCGGCATCCCGCAGAATTGCTGATAGTCAATCAATTGATGAATGGTCTTGTTAGGCCCGCAAATCGGGCAGTCCGGACTCTTCCGCAGCTTCATCTCGCGGAACTTCATATTCAACGCGTCGTAAAGCATCAGGCGCCCGGCAAGCGTCTCACCCTTGCCAAGAATGATCTTCGCCACTTCGGTGGCCTGCACCACGCCGATCAGCCCGGGCAGAATGCCCAGTACGCCACCCTCGGCGCAACTCGGTACCAAACCCGGAGGCGGCGGTTCCGGATAAAGGCAGCGGTAGCACGGCCCATCTTTTGTGGCGAAAACGGAAGCCTGCCCTTCAAACCGGAAGATCGAGCCATAGACGTTCGGAATCCCCAACAGCACGCAAGCGTCATTCACCAGATAGCGCGTTGGGAAATTATCGGTACCGTCCACCACTACGTCGTAGCCCTTCATGATATCGAGAGCGTTCGAGCTGTCCAGAGCCACTTCAAAGCGTACGATGTTGGTGTTCGGATTGATGTCGAGCATCGTCTCCGCCGCCGAGTCCAATTTCTTGCGGCCAATGTCCTTCGTGCCGTGGATGATCTGCCGCTGCAGGTTGGTGCGATCCACTACGTCGAAGTCGACCAGTCCTATGGTGCCGACCCCCGCTGCCGCCAGGTACATCCCGATCGGCGCCCCGAGCCCGCCGGTGCCGATACACAATACCCGCGCAGCCTTCAGCTTTAACTGGCCTTCCATTCCCACTTCCGGCAGAATGAGGTGCCGGCTGTAGCGGAGAATCTCTTCGTTGGTCAATGCGACCGGTGTTGCTACCGCAGCCATCAACGGCCTCCCGCAATAGAAGGAACGATGGAAATCGTATCGCTATCCTTGGAGGCCGTCGCCGTTTTGTCCATGTAGCGGATATCTTCCTCGTTCAGATAAACGTTTACGAAGCTGCGCAGCTTCCCTTCGTCATTGAAAAGGTTCTTGCGGAGATCGCCATATTGCGTGGTGAGCTTTTCCAGGCACTCGCCTACGGTGGCGCCGCTGATCGCCACCGTGTCCTGTCCGTTCACGAATTGACGCAATGGAGTTGGAATGAGAATTTTAGCCATGTTTCTGAATCCTGCCTAAACCGAATATTCTAATTGTTCCTTGTCCGCCGCGGTCTGATCGAAGTTCGGCAGAAAGCTGTTGGCGTGATCGAACTCGCCCTTCTTCACCGATAGAACCACGAAGGAGTACCACGGGCAGGAGCTCTCCAGATCCCGTTTGGAAAAGTAAGCATCGCAGTCCGGATGCGAGTGGAAGATCCCCACTACGCTCATCCCTTGGGCGCGGGCCTCCTTCTCCACCTGAATCTGTTCCGCCGGGTCGAGTACGTAAGTGTCTTCCTGGGCTCCCTCAAAGGCATTGCGCATCGGCCGCGCCATCCGCACGTCTCTTTGTCCGTCCTTCTCGACGCCCAACATGGCGCCGCAGCATTCGCGCGGATAGGCGGCGCGGGCATGCGCCACCATCGTTTCCCAGGCCTGTTTTTCGATGCGGATCATTCTGTAATGTAAATCAGTCTTCCTGGTCCCAGAAAGGCTCGCTCAAATACTTGGCCGCTCCATCGCAAAGGATGGTGACAATCACGCCGGTCTGCCCGTTGCGGAGCAGGTCTTGGGCGACCTTGCGCGCCGCCACGACATTGCCGCCCGATGAAATGCCCACTAGCAGGCCCTCTTGTTTCGCCAGCCGCCGTACCATGCCGTACGCGGCCTCCGTATCCAGCCAGACGTTGTCATCCGCAAGGTCTTTGTCATAAATGGCGGGTACAATCGCGGTGGGCATGTGCTTCAGGCCCTCGAGACCATGAAAGCCCGATTCGGGCTGAGCCGAGATGCACTGCACCCCCGGGACATCCCGCTTCAACCGCCGCGACGTGCCGACAAAGGTTCCACTGGTTCCGAGCGACGTCACGAAATGAGTCACCCGCCCTTCGGTTTGGCGGATGATCTCAACGGCTGTCGTCTCAAAGTGGGCCTTCCAATTGGCGGGATTGCTGTACTGATCCGGGTAAAAATAGATGTCGGGGTTCGCCTCATAAATCTGACGGCACTGCCGAATCGCGCCGTCCGACCCCTCACCCGGATCGGTAAACACGATATCCACTCCGAACGCCTTAAGAATCCGCTTGCGCTCCTCCGAGGCGTTCTTCGGGAGGCACAACTTGACCCGGTATCCCTTGGCGGAACAGACCATCGCATAGGCGATGCCCGTATTGCCGCTGGTGGAATCGAGCACGATACGATCTTTCGTCAGCTTGCCGGTGCGCTCGCCCTCGAGAATCATATTCAGCGCGGGCCGGTCCTTTACCGAGCCGCCGGGGTTCAGAAACTCCGCTTTGCCGTAAACCTCAATGCCCGGCAGATCGGCCGTGAGATGCTCCAGCCTGATGAGCGGAGTATTGCCGATCGCCGACAGCAGCGAAGTGGAATGCGTGCTCCAGAAATTAGGGATTGTGATCGGAACTGCCATTGGTTCTCGCTAACTTCTATCATACTCTTGATGCGCGGGGGAGGCTTCAGGACGCAGGTTTTCGCACCCAATCGAGGTTGAAGCGCGCGAGGGTCAATGCCTCTGACCGTCCGCGCTCATACAAGCACAGAAGCTCCCCGTTCGGCCGCACCACCAGATCCGAGTACCCGGCCCACCCCTGATCCAACACCCGCTTCCTTTTCCAGCTTTTCCCCTCATCTTCAGAAAGATGGATGGTAAGATTCCTGCGATCCCGCGGCTTCCCGGGCTCCGCTTCCCCGTTCGTCTTTGTCAGGTTGTCGGGATTTGAAAAGACCAGGATATTGCCAGACACGCGAGCAATCGAGCCGAAGCAAATTGGCTCCGGCAGCTCTTCCTGAAACCTGGGGCTGGACCAGCCGCTGATGCCGTCTTTGCTCACCGTCACCAGCCGCCGGTTCTGCTTGGATTCCGAGCGGACATTCAGCATCACGCGGCCACCGGAGAGTTCCACGGCTGTGGTCTCGCCTGGGTTTACCCATTCCGGCGTGTCCCCAATGGCGATTGCTCCCGCGCGCCAGGTCCTGCCTCGGTCGTCACTATAAATGGTGGCGGCGACCGACGGACGGTGGGCGTGGCCTCCGGTCCCGGTGGATAGCCACACAGGCGCCAACAGCCGGCCGCTTTTCAACTGGAGGCCATGGCCCGGCCCGACGGCCAGCACTCTCCAAGGATACCCTTTTCGAAAC
>DATLCW010000229.1:0-4622 GCA_035526195.1 Bryobacteraceae bacterium | reverse complement strand
GGGGCGCGCACAGTCTACTTCTGCTTCCGGATATAGATAGTTCCGTTAAGCGTCGTGAACTGTATTTCGGGTCCGCCGCCATTGATCGATCCGTACACCGCTTTATCAAATCGGATGCGGTATCTTTTTCTGTCGCCGCCTGGTTCCTGCGTTGGCCGGGCGCTGCTGGGGTTTAAGGCGATCTCGAAATCGCTGAAGATGTCGCCGTTCTCCGACTTCATTTTCACATTTGCTTTGATATCAGCCGGCAGTGTAACGTCGACGTTGCCATTCAACGTGCTGAAGCTCATTGCCTTTTCCGGCGAAACTTTGTTGAGGCTGACGGTCACCCTCCCATTCAGGGAATGCGCCACCACGGCCCCGGAAACATTACTGATGCTGATGTTCCCATTCAGGTTGTTCACGTCAATTTCCCCATTCACGCCATCCACCGAAATATTTCCCCCAGTTACGGTGTTCAGCTTTACGGAAGTTTCAATGGGCACGAGGACGGTCAGGTCGGCCCTCCGGCCGTGCGAGGTATTTACTTTTACCAGGTTGCCGGATTCCTCCACGGTAAGGCCGGCGCCGCCTCCGCCGATGCGCCGCATGCCCTCGGGTGGAAGCCGGCCTTGAGACGCTCCGCTCCCCTTGGCTTCGATGATCACCTCTCTTCCGCTGTGCCCTTTCACCGCAATACTTCCATGGAGCAAACTTACCGCGAGACGTTTGGCCCCAGTGGGATCGCTGAAGGGAACGGTGACGCGCTCCGGTTCCTGCGCCATCATCGATACGACGAGCGCAAATAGAATGGGCAGCGTTCGTACCATAACTATTGCCGCTCCATAATCTGGATTGTCCCATTGAGCGTTTCGAAGGAATGCTCCGGGCCGCCGCCGCCCACCCGTATGTGAAAGGCACGGTCGCTGCGAATGAGGGTGCGCCCGTCACGCTGCTCAAGCTTTGACGCTTCATTCGCCATGGCGGTGGCCGCGAAATTGGTGAACACGTCGCCGTTAAAAGTCTTAAAGCTCCTTCTTGCATTCAGATTGCGAGGGAAAGTGGCATCGATCGCGCCATTCACCGTCTTTGCCCTAATGCTTCCGGGCGGGCTTTGCACGAAGGCAAGCTTCACGCCGCCGTTGACGGTGTGGGCATCGCCGGAGCCCATAAGATCCTCCAGGCTCACGGGCCCGTTCACCGTGTGCACAGAAAAATCTCCCTTGACTCCTTTCATGCTCACGCCGCCATTGACCGTCTTCAGACTGGCGGCCATCGAGGCCGGCACCTGAAGCTCAAACTCGAATTTCACCGTGTACTCGTTCGAATCGTGGTGACGGCTGCGCCCGCGTGAATTTTCCGGATCGCTGCAATCGCGCCAGGGCCCGTCCACGCAAATGCGAAGGACGGCCGAGCCCGGCTGGACATCGAGCCTTACTTCGCGCCGCGCCCGGTCCAGAGCGGCGGCATCGCGAGCGTCAATCGTTTTGTAAGCGACCAGTTGCACCGTATTGCCCTCATATCCCGATACGCGGAGGGAGCCGTTGACATTCAGCACTTCCAGCTTTGCCGCATAGGGATACGACTGACGGATCGTTTCTTTATCTTCGACTCTGGCCATCACAGCCGATGCTGTCAGTAGATACACTACCGCTGTTCTTTTCATTCGTTCTCCTCCTTGGGTTTATTGGAGCCGGTCCAACGCTTTTGCCAGCCGCACCTTAACGGCCGGGTGAAGGTCAGGTTGTTGCTCGAGTTTTTCCAGAATGCCGCGGGACCCGCGGTCTCCGGCTTCCACCGCCCATTCAATCAGCGCGATTTGCACGAGCGGGGAATCCTCGCGGAGCATCGCATCGCGCATTCCCTGGCGTACCGGCAATTTTGCCGAAAACTGCTTCAGGGCGTCTACCGCCGCCAGCCGCACATTCACGTTTTGATCGTGCTTGATGGTCTGGAGGAGCGCGCCCAGCACTTCTTCACCGGCAGACTCCATCCGCACGCTATAACTCACGCCGCGCAGCCGCTCACTCGCTGACTGCTGTTGAAGCAATGACAAAGCCACGAGTTGGCGCATTTGCCGCATCTCGGCGCTCAACTGCACAATGGTTTTCTGCTCCTGGTTGCGGGCGGCGTAAAAATGTCCGGCCGAAACTCCCAGCACGAGAATCACTCCGGCCGCCATTGCCTGCGTCCACCAGCTTCCCCGTGCGCCGGGCTTGCGCGCCGGCCGCTCCAGCATTCCCAGCCGGTAGGCGTCCAGCATTTGATAGAAGCCGCTACGGAGGTTCTTGCCGGGCTCCTCGAGAGGCAGGTCTCCCAGCCCGTTCCACAACGCGCCGAGGGAGCGGGCTTCATGCCGGCATTCGGCACAATCGGTGCAATGCTGCTCCAGTTCGACGCGCTCGGCTTCAGCGAGACCACGAATCCAGCGATCCACGGTCCGTTCTCCAGCTTGCTCGCACGTCATGACGCCTTCCTCCCCGACAGCCGGAAGAATATTTCGCTCAGTTGTTTCATGGCGCGGAACATTCGGGATTTTACGACGCTGACATCGCATTGCACAATGGCCGCGATCTCGTCATATCGCAGATTTTGCCAGCGGCTCAACACCAGCAACTCGCGGCGTTCCGGCGGCAGCCGCATCAACGCTCTGCGAAGAATCGCCAGATCGCTTCCGCGCATCATGCTCCACTCGGGGGAGGCGCCGGGATCGGCCGGCTCCATGTCACGGTCCGCGCGCTCATCCCACATCGGCATCGCGATCTGTTTTTTTCGCATCTGATCCACGTGTACATTGCGCGCGATCTGGTACATCCAGGGGCTGAACCGCGCTCCTTGTTGAAAGGTCTGGCGGAACTTCAGCATGCGAAAGAATACTTCCTGGGTGAGATCCTCCGCCAGTACGGAAGACCCAACCAGATGATAGAAAAAGCGGAACAACAGGCGGTGATGCCGCTCGAAGAGCACCGCGAGCTGGTCCACCTCGCCTTCTTTCACCTGTCCCATCAGCGCGTCATCGGTTTGCTCGGTCACGCTGCCTTCTGTCCTGGAATCACTCCTGCGCTTACAAAGGAGAATACTGGGTGAAGGGGAAAAGGTTACGTTAATTTTTCGTGATCTAGGCGGGGGTAGCCTGGTACTCGCAAAACCAGGAGTGGCAAGCCATGGAAATCCGGGCAAACAGCTCGCGGGAGTCGAAGGGAGTATTCATGACGGAGTGTCCGCCATGATTCCTAACTTCGACCGACAACTCTTCATCGGAAGAACGCGAAGCGACGATTAATTTGGGTGGCCGCACCATTTGCAAACCGGCTTCCATGAGATCCTTCCAGGTGCCGTCGCGGAGCCTGCGCTCGCAGGCAACTACGGGAATCCATTCCTGGTTCAACAACTCGACGGCTTGTTTGCAGTCGAAGGCGCTATAGAGCTTCCAGTTGTTCTGAGCGAAGACTTCCGCCATCGCCGTGTGATCGCTATCGAAAGGGCTGACCAGCAGGGCGGTTACGCGGGGAGCCGTGTTCGTCTTTGGGTCGAGCTCGATCGCGGACATAGGCCGGCTGACTCTCCTGCGCATCAGAAAATGCCCCGGGGGCCTGCACTCCCCCAGGGCAAGTACCTTGCAACTCCGCGCATCCCCTGGACAATATCCTCCGACCTTTTCCAGGGCGACCTTTATTGAAAGTACATTTGCGAGTATAAGGCGTTTGGCGGGCGCATCCTACTCGTAAATACCCTAGATGGCTTGGGATTTTTATGCCTCGACCAAGCCCTGGCGGACGGCGTACCTGGTAAGGTCAGCCGTGGTACGGAGGTTGAGTTTGCGCATCACGCCCCGTTTGTGGAACTCCACCGTTCTGACAGAGATCGTCAAAAGATACGCGATCTCCTTGCCCGAGCGGCCCTCCGCTATATGCTTCAGGACCTGGCGTTCCCGCGAGGACAAATTAGAGGCGACCTTTTCGGAATCGGCCGCCGACAGCGGCACGTTCGCGTTTTCCGCAACCAGCGGCGTCACGTAAATACGACCGCTCAATGCCTGGCGAATCGCTTCCGTCAGTTCCGAGGCGGCGGAGCGCTTAATGACGTACGCCGAGGCCCCCAGCCGCAGGGCTTCTTCCACATACGCCGGGTCCCCGTGCATCGTGACAAAAATAAGTTTGGCGGTGGGGACGGATTCCCGGATGAGCCGGGCGGCTTCAAACCCGTTCAGCACCGGCATGGAGATATCGAGCAATACGGCGTCGGGAACAAGACTGATCGCCATAGACACCAGTGTCCTGCCGTTATCCGCTGTTCCCACAAGATCGAAGTGGGGCTCCAGGATTCTGCGAAATCCCTCGAGAACGAGGGTGTGATCGTCTGCCATTAACAGGCGTGGACGCTTCATGGATCGCTCCTCGTCTTTGACGCTGTTGGGCCGCGCCAGTGTCATCGTTTCCATTGTGCCTTCCCTAGAAGGGATCACCTTGCTGGCGTACCCTCTTGCCCAAGATTTGTAAATTGTACCGAATTTTAGGTTGCGGCGCCGAGGAGTTCCGCTATCCCGCGCTTAAGGTGAAAATGCCATTGCTGGTAAGATCGCATTCAAATACAGAATAAACGTCGCCCTGAAAGAGCACATCCACGAATCCCTGAATCGAAAC
>DATLCW010000213.1:0-8045 GCA_035526195.1 Bryobacteraceae bacterium | reverse complement strand
GTGCGATCATCGCCCGCCGCAGCCTGCGGATCAACTCTTCGCTCTTTCCGGAGAACATCGGACCGCAAACCACTTCTACCCAACCGAGGTTACCGCTGACAATATCCACTCGGGGCATCTTAACATAGGTGTCATGCGCGGCCGCCGGATTGCACGAGAATTACTCGATGATGCGGGAGCGGAGGAAGCTTCGGCGAGCCTAGGCGACTTACGCCGGATCAACCGCTGGCTGGGAGGCCACCGGATCCTGCCCGGGATTGTTCGAAGCTGGTATCAAACCTCCGATTTTTTTACGGTGCTGGATGTCGGGGCAGCTTCCGGAGACATGGGGGCCGCTTTGCGTAAGCAGTTCCCGAATGCCACGGTTGTCTCCCTGGATCGCAAGGTACGGAACCTACGGACCGCGCCGCACCCCAAAGTGGCGAGTGACGCGTTTCATCTCCCGTTTCTTCCCGCCTCCTTCGACGTGGTCTGCTGCAGCCTTTTTTTACATCACTTCGACAATGATGCGGCCACCACACTGCTCCGGGCGATGCACGGCACCGCCAGACGGGGAATGGTGGTGATCGATCTCGAACGTCATTGGATGGCACATGCTTTTCTGCCCGCGACACGATGGCTGTTCGGATGGCATCCGATCACCTTGCATGACGGACCGGTTTCCGTGAGTGCCGCGTTTGTCCCTTCGGAACTACACGATCTTGCTCGACGTGCGGGTCTCCCGCGGCCTCTGGTGAGGCGGCACTACCCGTGGTTCCGGCTTTCGCTGGTCACGGAGAAGTAAGAATCGGCCTGGTTCCCACCAGGCAGCTCAAACCACCAAAGTGACGGACGGCCAAGAACGATAAGCGTACCAGCGTGTCATAACATTAGACAAAATCGATCTGGAAGATCCAACCCGCCGTCGGACTGTCGTTGTTGGGCCAGCCCGGATGGATGCCGGCGTCACAGCTGATCAGCTTGCCGTTGTGCATCACAAGTCCGTGCGGGTCAGAGGAGCCTGGCACGAAGTCCACTGTCTCCAGTACCTTGCCAGTTGCCGCCTCGTACCGCACCAGACCGGGTTTGCCATCTTTATAACGTTTGCTGTCATTGCCAACGACCTGCCAGACGGTTCCATTGTCCCAGGCAATCCCGTGGTAGCGCACACGATCCGGAAAGGCCTGATAGAACGGGATCATGAATTCCGGCTGCCAGGTCGTAGGGTCTACGCGAATATTGCCGCGCAGACGTAACGACGCGATCCATAGCTTTCCGTCCTGCCACATGGCGCCATGACAGCCCCCGCCGTCGGTGGGCGAACCGAGCGGAATCTGACGGTGGCTGATCAGTTTCGAGTTCATGTCCACCTGAAACACGCCTTGTGGAGGCGCATTGGCGACCATCCAGATATATCCGCCCCCCACAGCCATCCCGCTCGTGTTTCTGGACGGCGTCTTCACCGTCTTCAGCAGCTTGCCATTCCAATCGACTAGCCAGGCGGCCTCGTCCAGCGATTTAGGCTCGGGCAGATGGTAGGCCACGGCTTGCGCGCCCGACATTTTCTGCTCGCCAATCCATAAACCCTCCGGCGTAACCGCAAGCCCGTTGGGAAATCCCTGTGGGCTCTTGAACAGCTTCGTGGTTTTCGCCATCCTCGCCGGAATTCGCGCGGATCCTGCGGATTGCGCAAAGGCGGCGCTCACTTTTCCCAAAAAACCGCCACCGATGCTGGAAGCAAGAAATGATCGTTTCGTCATGAGATCTCCATACGACTGTCCGCCGGTGCGACTGGCCGGATTGTATAACATTTTACAAGCTACCAACAGCCAAGCTGCTGGACGGGGCGATGGCCACGCCGCGCTAGACCCAGTTGGATGTTGAAAAACGCCTCGGCGGACCGCTTCCTGACGGTCGCGGCCCGGTAGATTGCGGTAACCGTTTTTGAGCCCGCGCGTTACCCAAACTTCTTTTTGAATAGACCCACGGCGGGATCGCCCGGGCGGGCCGGAAGTTCCACGGGCGCTTCCCAATTCTCGGGGACTTCTTCCAGGCGCACCGCTTTGCCGCCTTCGAGAACCGATTTCCAGCCGGCCATGAAGACGCGGGTTTTGTCCCAGAGCGAGTCGAAAGTTTGCGGCATCTCGCGATACCGCGCCATCCGCTCATAGACCCAAATAGTCGGAGCCCAGGATTCGGTCTGGTTAAAAGGGAACCCGGCGCCGCCCTGGATTTCGAACTGCCTGCCGCCATATTCTTCCGGCGTGTGAATTTGTAATGTGCCCCAGGCGCCGCTGATCTGATGCAACGTGCCTAAAAACGTGTTGCCGCTTTTGTCGCGATGCTCGAACGTCATGACGCCGGGCGGCTCGTGCCAGCTCTTCGACCGGAATGAGACGGAGACCACGGGATTCCCGCTTTCGGTGATCACCCGGTGAATCATGTACATACCGTGAATTCCATGAGTGGGATACTCATCGAAAGAGTTCGTGGCGGTATAGCATTGAATTTTCTTGCCCACCACCCAGGCGCGCGCACGGGCGGTGGCGTCGGTATATTCATAGGCCGACGGGCAAAGAATGGTCGCCCCGTGTTTCTTCGCGGTGTCGATCATTTTGCGTGACTTGACCAGCGAATTGGAGAAAGGGCGGTTGATCAGGTTGGGCAGGCCCGCCTCGAGGTAGGGCTGGTGCAGGATGTGGCTCCACGGATGCATGAAATACCCACCGGAGATGATTCCATCCACTTTTCCCAGCATGTCGTCGAAATTCCGTACCGCTTGGCAGCCGTACATCTTGGCGAACTCCGCTGATTTCTCCGATTCGATATCCCAGCAGTGGGTGATGCGCATGCCGGTGAGAGGCACCTCTTTTTTGTCCACCCGGGGATTCATCATGGGTCCCCATAAACCCAGCAGATGGGAATAGTTGTGGACGTTGAGGCAACCGATGCGCAGCGGCGCACCGTCGCGGGAAGAGGATTGGGCGGAAGCTTGCAAGGCAGCGGTGCCGAGTAACGAGGCGCCGCCGAGGAATGTGCGGCGGTTGGCGCGACGGGTGATGTTCATGGGTGTCCTTACCATTTCGAATGCTTGTACTTTTCCGGCCAATCGACTCCTTGCCACGTTTTGATTGTGATTGGGCGCACAAAGAGAAGCCACCGGGGCTCCGTCATCGTGGGTTCTAAGTAGTCGGGACCGTGTTCGCCCAGGTAACGGACGGACATGCGCCGGGCGATCTCCACCCAGCGGCCGCCGAGATTCGGCTCTTCGAGAACCTCCGCTTCGCCTTTTACCAGAACCCGATGATTGTACATGGTGGTGTCGTCGATGCAAAGGAAAACGCGTTTGTCCCGCTGAATGTAGCGGGCCCAAACGGACTTGCTCCGGGGGACGATGTAGAAGCCCCCGTCACTGTATTCAAACCAGCAGGGCACCACGTAGGGCCACCCATCGTCCGCAATGCTGCCGATGCGGCAAAAAGGATTGCCGCCGAGAAAGGCCGCCATCTCCTCGCCGGTCATCTTGCCGACTTTGCCGCGCCATTCCTCTTTTTGCGTCTCCGCCATTTTCAACCTCCCATTGTCCTGGATTTGTTATCATATCGCTGCGATTGGCGATGCTCAAGTACACTCATTCCTCGCGGCTTTCTCAAACTGCGAATCGGACCATCAGCCGGAGTGAGGCGCACCGTCTCATCCGTGCCTCGGGCGACGAGTTGGACGAGTTGTTTGAGGCGGCGCGGCAGACGCGAAACCGCCGCACCGGCGCGACGATCACCTATTCGCGCAAGGTCTTTGTGCCGCTGACGAATCTGTGCCGCGACCGCTGTGCCTATTGCACGTTTGCGCGTTCGGCCGAAGATCCGGCGGCGCACACGATGACAGCCGCGGAAGTGCTGGCGGTTGCGGCCGCTGGAAAACGTGCGGGCTGCAAGGAGGTTCTGTTCAGCTTGGGCGACAAACCCGAGCTGCGATACCCGGCGTACAAAGCGTGGCTGGCGGAACAGGGTTTTCGCTCCACCATCGAATACCTCGCCGCCATGTGTCAATTAGTTTTTGAGGAAACGGGACTGCTGCCGCATTCCAACCCTGGAGTTCTCACGCGCGCCGAGATCGAGCTATTGCAGCCGGTGAATGTAAGTATGGGGATGATGATCGAGTCCACCAGCGACCGGCTCCTCGCTCCCGGCGAGGCACACTATCAATGCCCGGACAAGGTTCCAGCCGTGCGGTTGCGAATGCTGCGCGACGCCGGCGAGGCCGGCATCCCATTCACCACGGGCATCCTGATCGGTATCGGCGAGACCCTGGAGGAACGGGTGGACGCGCTTTTCGCCATCAAGGACCTGCACGATCGTTATGGGCATATCCAGGAAGTGATCATCCAGAATTTCCGGGCGAAGACCGGTACGGCTTTCGAACATCGGGCCGAACCCGATCTGCTGGACCTCTCTCGAACCGCGGCCGTAGCGCGTCTGATTTTCGGGCTCCAGGTGAACCTCCAGATTCCCCCCAATCTCACCCCGGGCGCCTATGACGCCCTGCTCAGGGCGGGCATCAACGATTGGGGCGGTGTTTCTCCCGTGACCCTCGACTTCATTAATCCGGAACGGGTGTGGCCGAAACTTGTAGGGCTACGGGAAGCAACGGCTGGCGCCGGATTCGAGTTGCGGGAGCGGTTGGCGGTTTATCCGCAGTACGTGGTGGCGCCGTCCACGTGGATTACCAGCCGGCTTCACGAACGCGTGGCTGATTTTACCGATTCAACCGGGTTGGTGCGGCGCGATCAGGAGTTGTGGTGACAGCATCGAAAATCCTCGATAAGGCAGTGCGCGGGGATGAGTTAACTGCCGGTGATGCGGAGGCGCTCTTCACCTTGGACGGTGAAGGTCTTCGTAATCTGACGCGGGCCGCGGATGAGGTCAGAAGCCGGCGCTGTGGAGAACGGGTTACCTACGTGGTGAATCGCAACATCAACTTCACCAACGTCTGCGTGAAGCGCTGTGGATTCTGCGCCTTCAGCCGCGGCCACCGGGCCGAAGAAGGCTACTTCCTCCCCATGGAGGAAGTAGTCAGACGGGCGCGTGAGGCGAAAGAACTCGGGGCGACGGAGATCTGTCTGCAGGCTGGTTTACCTCCGCGCATGAAGGGCTCCTACTACATTGACCTGTGCCGGGCCATTAAGAAAGAGTTACCCGGCATCCACCTGCACGCCTTCTCTCCGGAGGAAACCCTCTATGGAGCATCCCGCTCGGATTGGACCGTGGAGCGTTATCTCGCCGCTCTGAAAGATGCCGGCCTCGGCTCCATGCCGGGCACTTCCGCCGAAATTCTGGACGATGAAGTTCGCGAGAGAATATCCCCGGGACGCATCTCGACCTTCGATTGGCTGCGCGTCATTCGAAGCGCGCATAAGCTAGGCATCCGTAGTTCCTCGACCATGATGTTCGGCCATGTCGAAACCCCGCGCCACCGCGCCGCGCATTTGGCGCTGCTGCGGGATACACAGAAGGAGACCGGGGGATTTACGGAGTTCGTACCGCTCAGCTTCATCCACACAGAAGCTCCGATGTTCCAGAAATCGCTGGTGGCGGGAATCCTGCCGGGCCCGTCCGAAGAAGACGTCGTGCGCATGTATGCGATATCGCGCTTGATGCTGCAAGGCTGGATCGACAATGTACAAGCATCTTGGGTGAAGCAGGGTCCACAGTTCGCCGCACGCTGTTTACAAGCCGGCGCCAACGACTTCGGAGGAACGCTGATCAACGAGAGTATTTCCACGGCGGCGGGCGCCCCCCATGGCCAATTTCTCCGGCCCTCGGAGATTCGTAACCGGATCCGGGGCGCCGGCCGGATCCCGGCAGAACGCTCCACGGTGTACGGAATCCGTCGGGTGTTCGACATCGAGCCGGGCGAACCCGATCCTCTGGATTTGGTTGCAAAGGCTTTTCCCTTCGGCTCATACCGCGAGTTGACGGCCTCCAGCGTGTTCCGCTTCCGCGATCGATCCAGGGACCAGGTCGAGGATCAATGCGGGTAACGATGTTAGCCGGCGGAACGGGAGCCGCCAAGTTCCTGCGCGGTCTGGTGAAAGTGATTCCGGCCACTGATCTCACAATCGTGGTGAACACGGGAGACGACCTCGAGTGGTGGGGTCTGCACGTCTCGCCGGACATCGACACCATTTGCTACGAGCTGGCCGGACTGCTCGATTGGGAGCGGGGATGGGGCCGCCGCGAAGAGACGTTTCATTGCCGCGACGCGATGGCTGCCTTAGGCGAACCTGCCTGGTTCAGCCTGGGTGACCGCGATCTGGCAACGCATCTGTTCCGCACGCAGCAGTTGAGAGCCGGGCAGAGTCTAGCGGAGGTCACGCGGGAAATCTGTAAGCGGTGGGGCGTTGCGGCCCGGGTCCTTCCCGCCACCAGCGACCGTTTGCGCACCATCGTCACGATGGAGGACGGCGATGTCGGGTTTCAGGAATTCTTCGTGCGCCGCCGTCACCAGGGAGAAGTGCACGCCGTACGCTTTGACGGCGCCGACACAGCGTCGGTGTCCCGCGGTGTCCTGGAAAGTATTGCCGAGGCTGATGTGGTGGTGATTGCGCCGAGTAATCCGGTGACCAGTGTGGGGCCGATCTTAGCGGTTCCCGGCATCGTCTCCGCGCTCGAAAAGACCGTTGCCCGTGTAACGGCGGTTTCCCCCATCATCGGAACCGCGGCCTTCAGCGGACCAGCGGACCGGCTCATGACAATGAGGGGTTTGCAGGCTTCGGCGGCGGGTGTGGCCGAGGCTTACCGTCCCTTTCTCAAAGTACTGATCGCGGACGAGGCGGATCGCGGACAGCGAGGCGAGATAGAAGCTACCGGCGCCCTTGCCCATTTCACCGATATTCGGATGCGGAACACGGATGAGGCCGAACGCCTGGCGCGGGAAACGATTCATGCCTACGCTGTCTGACACGATGGCCCTCGTGCCGGTGAAAAGCCTGGATACCGGCAAGACGAGGCTTTCGCCAATTCTCGAAGCTCATGAACGCGCGGCGTTGATCCCCGCGATGGTGGAAGACATATTCAATGCGCTGGCCGCCTTCGCGCGGATGCCGGTGCTGGTGGTGACCGGCGATCCGAGGGTTGCCGCAATGGCCGGGTCACGGGGATTTTCCTGCCTCATGGAATCGGCCTGTCTCAGCGAGACCGCCGCCATTGAGGCCGCCACGCGCAGAGCCGGGGAGATGGGGGCTGCGGGAACGATGGTGGTGCCCGGCGACATTCCGCTGCTGCAGCCGGAAGATCTGGCCGAGTTGCTGGAAGTGGCTCCGCAACAGGGAACGCTGGTAGTACCGGCGTGGGATGGTCGAGGCACCAACGCCGTGTTGCGAAGACCCCACGATCTTTTTCCCTTGCGCTTCGGCAACGACAGTTTTCTTCCCCACCGTGCCTCCGCGCAGCAGACCGGACTTCCTTGCGCCATCCTCCACAATGAGCGTATCGCGCTGGACGTGGATTCGCCGGAAGACCTTTTGCGCTTTCTTGCATATCCCGCCACGACCCTCACTCGCCGTGTCGCAGAATCCTTCCATCTCGAACGGCGGACGCGGTGATCCAACTGATACCGGTAAGGGGCATTCCCGAAGTGCAGCCGGGCGCGCCGCTCGGACGACGGATTGCCGACGCGATTGTCCGCTGCGGCCAGATTCTCGAAAGTGGTGACATCCTGGTAGTCGCGCAAAAGGTCGTCTCGAAGGCCGAAGGGCGCATCGTGCAACTGGCGGACGTGGTGCCTTCCGAATTCGCAATGCGGATCGCGGAACGACAGAGCGGAAGAGATGCCCGCGTGGTGGAAGTAGTGCTGCGCGAAACCAAGCGCATTGTACGTATGGATCAGGGCGTACTGATTGCGGAGACTACACATGGTTTTGTCTGCGCCAATGCGGGAGTGGATCTGTCGAATGTCGACGGGGGAGCGAGTGTATCGCTGCTGCCTCTGGACCCGGACGGGTCGGCGGCCAGACTCGCGGAAGAGATCAAGTTAATCACCGGCATCGAGGTAGGCATCGTTGTTTC
>DATLCW010000195.1:0-4583 GCA_035526195.1 Bryobacteraceae bacterium | reverse complement strand
GGTCACAAAATTTGGGACGAACACCAGTCGGCCGGAAACGTCCCTGCACTCTCCCATGGGGTCCTATACCGGTCTTTTCAAACACGAAAATGTCTTGAGTTGTCACCTGCTCACCTTCCATGCCGACGCACTCGGTCAGATAGGTGATTTTTCGTGTGCCGTCAGTCATTCGCGCAACCTGTACGAACAGGTCGACGGCGGAGCTCACCTGTTGCCGAATGGAACGTACGCCGATGTTGGAATTCGCCATGCCGACCATCACTTCCAGACGGCTGATCGCATCTCTGGGACTGTTGGCGTGAACGGTCGTCAGCGAGCCATCATGACCTGTATTCATTGCCTGAAGCATATCCAGACACTCTTCCCCGCGCACCTCTCCGACGATGATCCGGTCGGGACGCATACGAAGGGCATTAATCACTAATTGGCGGATCCGGATGGCCCCCTCGCCTTCAATGTTCGGGGGGCGCGTTTCCATGCGCGCGACGTGTGTCTGCCGGAGCTGGAGTTCGGCCGCGTCCTCGATCGTGACAATCCGCTCCTCCTCCGGAATGTGGCTAGACAGCACGTTGAGCAAGGTAGTTTTACCGGCGCCCGTCCCGCCCGAGATAATGATGTTGAGACGAGCCTGAACGCAAGCCTTGAGCAGCGCGAGCATCTCCTCGGTGAGGGTCAGAATCCGTAGCAGATCGGCATCCTGCAAGGGCTCCCGCCCAAAGCGGCGAATGGAAAGTAAAGGACCATCGACGGCTACCGGGTGAATGACGGCGTTTACGCGGGATCCGTCGGGAAGCCTGGCATCCACCATCGGAGAGGATTCATCAATTCGCCTTCCTACCCGCGAAACGATCTTTTCGATAATTCGCAGCAAATGCGGCGTATCCTTGAACTCGACCGGAGTGCGAACCAGTTTTCCGGCGCGCTCAATGTATACCAGCTTTGGGGTGGTGACCAGGATATCCGAGATCGTGGGGTCCTGTAGGAGGGGTTCCAATGGTCCGAGGCCGAACACTTCATCCAGCACCTCGTCGATGACGCGGTCTTTTTCCACCAGGCTGAGCGGCGTTCGCTCCTCATCCACCAGGCGTGCTACCGCGGTTCGGACCTCCATCCGGACGCGGTCGGACTGCATCGACGAAAGCGCCTCCAGGTTGATGCGCTCCAGAAGCTTGCGGTGAATCGCAAACTTCAGCTCCTGATAGAGCGGGGAATGATCGGACTTGTTGGTAAGCCGGAGGACCCATCCCGGCTCTTTCGTTTGGGTCGCCTGGGCGGCCGCTGCGCTCGATGTCATAATGTGAATTCCATCTTTCGGATAATTAACCTAATAAAGAGAAAAATTTATTTTTCGACTTCGTGGGCTGGAGTCCCGAAATCTTGGACGCCAGTTGTGCGATCCCTTTGCCGAAGGCACTCTCGCGCGACGCCAGCTTTTTGTCGGCGTAGGCTTCGGTAAGCGCCTCTTCATCCGCCGGTAAAATCCCGTAGGCAGCCAAGCCGAGCATTGCCTCAAGCTCCCCGACGGTAATTTCATGCCGCCGCGGCATGCGATTTAACACGAGCCGCAATCTTTGTTGTCCATAGCCGAGATCGCGAAGAACGTTGACGATATGTTTGGTCTGATGAAGGGCGGGAATATCGAGTGTGGTTACGAGAAATGCCTCATCCAGTTCTTCCAGCATGGTCATGGACATCGGCGTCAGGCCGCGGCCGAGATCAACCAGCGTCCAGTCATAATTGCAGCGTACAAAGCGCAGAATGTGCCGGAAATCATCGATACGACGTTCCCGATGCACACCAGGATGCGCGGGAGCCATAATCACTTCCAGTCCGGGGATGCCGTTCGACACCAGCGCTTTCCAGAAGCTCAGATCGAGCCGATGGATATTGTCTACCGCATCCAGCACCGAGTACCTGCATTGGGATTGCATGAGGAACCCGATGAGGCCCGACTCGATGTCGAAGTCCGCAAGCAAAACCTCGAGGGGGGCCTGCCGCGAGAGTTGCACCGCGAGGTGGCAGCAAATGGCGGTCGTACCGCATCCCCCTTTTGCCGAGAACAGCCCGAATACCTTTCCGCGGGGCTTTGTGCCCACTCTGTTCCTGACGCGTTCTGTGCCAATCCGGAGCAGCGCGCGGGACAAATCTTCCTTCAGCGGTGGAAAGAGATACTCATCGGCGTTCGCACGGATCGCTTTCAGAAGCGTTTCGGAATCGGCCAGCGGGTGAATCACAATTACCCGCGGACTGCCGCTGGTGGACTTGATCTGTCGAATCACATCCTCCAGCGGATCCGCGAGTTGATTCAACTCAATCAGCAGAACATCCGGACGGACCTGATCGAGTTTTTCGAGGAACAGAGCCCAGTCGCCGATCTCACGCTGATCAAAGACCACGCGCACCGCGAGCTGATGAAGGCCGGCCCGCGCCTCATCCGAGATCTGCGAGTTATTGATCACGATTCCAACCATTAAAAGATCCATGGCAAATCTCCTTTTTACTGCCCTCCGGGATTGGCGCCGGATCCGGCTGCTGGCTGCTTTGGCAGAGAAGGAGGAGGCGTGGTGGGGGGAGGAGCACTCTGCTGCAGCGGCGTAACCGGCATTATCGGAACGTATTGGACAGGCGCTGGAGCGGCTGTTCCCGGCGACATTTTTCCTTTTTCACTCTGGACCATATCTTCCACCGGAATGGTCAGTTTCTGGGGATTCGTGGGCACGGGTCCGGTTTTGTCGATTCCGGGCGTGCGCGGGGCGGTCTTCGCGGTATCTTTCAGCGGCTCCTTTGGCATTTGGACATCAGGCAACGGTTGGTTGGCTGGGATGGGCCTGACCAACTCGGGAGTAACAAGAACCAGTAATTCAGTATTATTTTTTTGGAGCAGCCGCGACCGGAACAGTTTTCCCAGGAACGGGATATCGCCAAGACCAGGAATCTTGCTCATCGCCTCCGTCACCCGATTATCCAGCAGTCCGCCGATGGCGAAGCTTTGACCCTGCTCGAGTTCTACTTCTGTGGAGACCCGCCTCGTATTCAAGCCCGGGATCGTGAATCCCTGAAAAACCAAGCCATTGGCAAAATCAAGCGAACTGACCTCGGGTGTGACCAGCATCCGAAGGGTTCCCCGGGGCGTAAGGTTCGGCACAAAATGAATCCGCACTCCAAACTCGCGGAACTGAATGGTGACCGCACCTAAACCACCCCCTCCTCCCTGCAACGTCGGATAGGGAAATTCGCCGCCCGCAAGAAAGCTGGCGGGCTTGCCGTTTGTAGCGAGCACATTGGGTTCCGCCAAAACCTGGAGCACCCGTTTGCTCTCCAGAGCCTTGATCGTCGCACCGATGTCGAGATCTCTATTGAGCAGGAAGATATTCAACAGATCCGTGATGCGAAATTCATTCTGTGTTTGATTAAATTGCCCGGGCTGCAACGGGCTGAACTGCTGTGTGGTTACTTGTCCGATGCCGCCTTTATTTAAGCTGAACAAATTGGCTCCGAGTTCCTGCGTCGCGGCGCGGTCCAGATTGGCGAAGCGAACTTTCAGGAGAAACTGGGGTTCGGCACCGGGAACCTTCACATGCAACAGGTTGACCGGTTTTCCCAAGGTGGTGGCAATGGCTACGGCGCGTTCCGCCGCGGTGAGGTTTTCGACCGTGCCGCGAAGGAAAACGTTCGGGTCCTCCTGCGTGATGGTCACCACTCCCTTACCTACTTCCTTATCCATTTCCCGCTGGATAGCCTCCATCCTCAGAGAACTGGGACGGACGTGCAGGTCAAACAGCAGCCGGTTGCCGCCCTGCTGCCATATGACGAGCGACGTTTCGCCCGGCGCTTTCCCGTTAATAAGAATTTCGCGAGGTTTTACGGCGACCGCCTCCGCGTAGTCCGGCGTCGCCACTGAAACCCGTTCCACGGTAACGGGGCTGTCGATGACAATCGACTTACCCACCGTTACAAACAAATCCCTGGGTGCCTGCTCCTGCGCGTAAACAACCGGAATACCCGTGATAAAAAGGATCAACCACACCCAGCCGCCCCCGAAAATAGCCGTTTTGTATTTCATGAATTTTCGATCTCCGAAAAAGGAGACGATGCGCTGCCCGTCTCAATCCTGATTCGTCTTTTCCGGTTTTCCTTCTTCCTCGTTTTTGAACTTGGTTTCAGCCCGCTTGCCACCATGAATAACCTCCACCACGATCGGAATCGTGATCTTCTGCGTCTCTGTGACCGTCACCGGAGCGGGAGCAGGAGGAGGAACCGGCGCGGCCACGCGCTTCGCCTGTCTCGCCGGCGCCAACGGCGCGGGCGGCGGGCCGCTCTCGTTAAACAGGCGCGCCAGGGCCGTACCCTTTGTCTTCACTTCCAATTTGTCCAACGGATTCCGGAGCACCAATTGGATCCGCGCGTCATTGCTGGCCAGCGCCATGATCTCCGACTGGTCCGGCGTGACGAGCAGATTCACCACTTGCACCTGAACCGGTTTGCCCTCGGTGTCCTTTTGAATTGTCTGGCCCGCCGATAGGACCTCGATGTTCTGGAGAATCGTTTTCGACCGCGATCCTTCGCTCTGCGGTCCCGAGGGA
>DATLCW010000191.1:0-3344 GCA_035526195.1 Bryobacteraceae bacterium | reverse complement strand
GATGAAGGGCATTCGAAACCATCGCCGTGCAGTTGACCTGCTGGCATCGTTGCCGGAAGTGGACGCGCGGCGAATCGGAGTCATTGGGCATTCGTTGGGCGGGCACAACTCGCTTTTTCTGGCTGCGTTTGAACCGCGCGTGGCAGCCCTGGTGACCAGTTGCGGGTTCACTTCGTTCGCCAAATATTACGGCGGGAATCTGACCGGCTGGAGCCATGCAGGGTACATGCCGCGTATAGCCTCCGTCTACGAGAAGTCGCCCGGCAAGATGCCTTTCGATTTTCCGGGTGTACTGCAGGCGATCGCGCCGCGGCCCGTCTTCATCAACGCTCCGCTGCACGACGCCAATTTCGATGCCACCGGCGTCGACGATTGCGTGGCCGCGGCACGGCCCGTCTATGACCGGATTTTCCGCGCGCGGGAAAATCTCCGGGTGGTGCATCCGGACTGTCAGCATGACTTTCCGCCGGAGATCCGAAAGAAGGCTTACGAATTTCTCGAAACGTCGCTGCAGAAGCCTTGAGCCCGTATCGCCTGGGGTATCATGAACGCATTGTGAGCGAGAATCTCAGCAGTTGGCTGGAAAATTTCCTCTCTGAGCAGAAGGGGACTTCGGGAACGGTCCACCTCTATGAGAATGGAGGGTTGCGGCTAGCGGCTGCTGTCAATATTCCTCCGCCCGTGCAGCAGGTTGTCGCCTGGGTGCCCAATGGCAAGGGGATGGCCGGTCTCGCGCTGCAACGGAACGAGCCGGTGCAGACCTGCAACCTGCAGGAAGACCGGTCCGGCAACGTCAAGCCCGGCGCCAAGGCGGTGAACGCCCAGGCTGCCATTGCGATCCCGGTGCCCGACCAGCAGGGAGGCGTCCGGGCCGTGGTCGGGATCGCTTTCCAGGAGGAGCGCGAATTCACCAGCGCGGAGATTGCCCAGTTTACGGCAGCCGCCTCGAGCCTGCCCGTGTGACTAGGGCCAGCGCGGGCGCGAGTCTTGAAACAACGGTCATAAGCGATTTCATTTGTCGATTCCTGGTAGCACGATGGAATGCACAGATGCCGACGGGTTTTCAACATTACGTTGCCGCAGCCTTTCTGCGATAAGCTGATCTGAAGTCAACGCAGCTGTCCCGGGGGCGCTTGGCTCGGGCACGCTTGAGCATGGAGGTCTTATGACACGACGCGAATGCCTCGCAGCCGGTGCTGGCGCGGGCTTGCCTCTGAACTACAGCAATGCTGTCTTTGCGCAAGGAGGCAAGAAGCTCCCGGTGCGGAAAGCGAAGACAACCAAGCTCTTTAAGAGCCCGCAGGGATTCCCCAACGCAGTATCCGTAACACCCGAAGGCCTGTGGATCGGGGAACAGAAATTGTCCGGCGACCAAGCGAAGGCGTACGAGCTGCCGGAGCCGAAATCGTTGGAAGAATGTGCCTGGCTGGTCGATTGGAGCGGCAAACTGCTGAAGACCGTGACAACGCCGTCGCGCAACACCAGCGGCATGGCGGTCGGCGGCGGATATGTCTGGATGATTGCAAACGCTCCGCCGCAAGGTGTGTTCCAGGTCGATATGAACTCAAATCTGATCAGTCACCGGCAGATCCCGCTGGGAGCTCCGGGCGGAGACGGCGGCGGCTCGCATGGTGGCTTGTGGCATGAAGGCAAACTCTGGATCTCGTCGTTACGGCTGCGCGGGAACGTGCGTGTCGATACCCAGACCTGGCATCCGGAATACATGATTCCGTTTTACCAGTCGTACCCTAACTGGATCCGCTACCACGGGATCGCTATTCAGGATGGAGCCATGTGGCAGGTGATCGGCAACGACAGTACGGGTCACAATGACTACAAGCCGGGCCTTGTGCGGCAAGACCTCCAGACAGGGCGAGTTTCCGAGATTGTCGAGTTTTTACCAGGATCGAGTGATCCGCACGGACTCGCAGTTCACAACGGAAAGCTAATCAGTTGCGATGCGGGCATCCACCCGGCCTGGCCGAATAACGACAGTCCCACTGCGGGCTGGATTTTCCAGATCGATTTCGTCTGAGCGGCACTCTGGCTTCGTCCACTTTGAACGCCAACCTCCACTTGGGACGTAGCAGTCGACAACTTCCGTTGCCTTGCAATTCGAAGGCGGTAAGCGATTGCGCCTAGCCAGCACATCAGCGATATCCGAACTACGCGTCAATTGAAATCACTAGACGCTAAGTGGTTCCCTTTACGGGGCGGCCGACGGTAATGTTGGCATCCCGATTAAGCATTTTTCTGCGATTTGTGGAGCTAGCTTGCTCAAGAGGGACAGCCTTGATTCCGAAACGACATCGTCGCCGCAGTGGCAGCAACAGACCAGATCATCCGAGACCCGATCCACGGCTCCGTCAAGCTTTCGCCGTGGGATCTGGACGTCATTGACCAAAGAGTCTTTCAGCGCCTCAGGAGAGTCAAGCCGCTAGCCCTGACGGAGGTGCTGTACGTTGCGGCGTGCCACAACAGATTCGAACATTCTCTCGGAGGAAGGCATGTGTGGCGACCCCAGATGTTTGATCATCTTGTCCCCTACTCGAGGTGCCGGAAGTCAGAGCCAATTAAGCGCGGGAGAACTCCGGTGCTGTCTGCCGAAGAGGCGCGGCAGCTACTCCATCGAAACCGATACGCTGATTGGGCTGCGCGATCGGGCGCTAATCCAGTAGAGGCGATTCAAAGCAGGAGGGGACAGCGCCGGTTGCTTCAGCGAGAGGAACTGGAGACGAGCAGTGCATCTTCGAGTGCCGATTGACGGAAAGGTATGCCGCCTTTCGGAGCGCACAAGGCGCCGTTGGGGTTTGCCCAAATGCTCCAGGGCTTGCTGCCCGGCTCACCAAAGAGTTCTCACCCCGGCCCTACGATCCGGCCTTCGAATACCGCGAGGTCATGCGCATCATCGGCGAACTCACCGGAAGTTTTGGGGACCGGTTGAGCATCAAGTCCATTAGCGTCAACGAGGCCTACGCAAGCGCCGCGCAACTCGAAACGCGGGATCGGCTGTGTGGGACGGATGGCGTGAGGCGATCTGAAATACCGGAACGTCCGGACTCCTACTTCCGTTCAAAGGTCGATTTCATGACCGAGGTTCCGGTCAGCGACGACGTCGACTTGGATCTTCTGTTGATCAAGAGACGATGACGTGCACTTCATCGCTTGCGCTGGGAAGATGTGTGAATTAGCAACTCACACCTCAGGCGTCGAGCACCGCCGCATAGTCTCGGTCGCGCAGCCAGAAGCCCGCCTCACGCAACTGGTCGAGCCGTTCGCGAACGGAATCGATCCAGCCAGCCTTGCGTGCAGCGACATAAATGCTGGGAGTCCGAACTACGTCT
>DATLCW010000185.1:0-12315 GCA_035526195.1 Bryobacteraceae bacterium | reverse complement strand
GTTTCGGTGAAACGCATCGGCTGCGATTCTTTCGGCGGCAGCTCGCACAAGTGGCTGATGGGGCCATTGGAAACTGGAGTGTTGTACGTCCGGAAAGACCGCATTGCCGAAGTGTGGCCGTCCATTGTGACCGCGGGATGGAAAGACAATCTGCGGGGCGCGCGGAAATTTGAAGTGTACGGGCAACGCGACAATCCACGCATTGTGGCCTTTGAATCGTCGGTGGATTTCATCCAGATGATCGGCATGCCCGCGGTGGAAGCGCGTCTGGAGAAGCTTTGCACCCGTCTCAAACAGCAGTTAGCCGCGATTCCTTCCGTCCGCATGAAGACCAGCATGGATTGGCCGGTGAGCGGCGGCGTGGTGAAATTCCAGGTTAACGGCAGGAAGACCGAAGAACTCTATCACACGCTCTACCACAAGCACCGGGTGGCGCTCGCGCAGACCGCCAGCGGAGAGAGTGAAGGCCTGCGACTCTCGCCCCATATTTACAACTCGATGGAGGAGATGGATGAGGCGGCGGCTATCATAAAGCGCCTGGCTTAAGTTTAAGCGCCGGCGGGAAATTCCCGGACAGGCTGGAAGATATCCTGATGGTGCGTGGTGTCCGGACCACCTCCTCGCCTTCAGACAAGACGTCAACACCGGCCGGCCACCGGATTCCTGCAACCTTGCTTCGCCCGCACACGTTTAACTACTCTAGAAGTTCTGGTTCTTTCAATCCTTATGTCAGTTAGCCGTTTTGCCACCCTTCTTCTGGTTGGAGTGATGCCGGTGTGTGCCGGCACTTCCCGGAAGAACCTGCTGCAGCAGCAGCCTCTCAGCTTTGAATCCAATGCCGGGCAGTTATCGAGCGATGTGCAGTTCCGTTCGCGCTGGTCTGACTATTCGGTGGAACTGCGCGCCGGCGAGGTCTGCTTACGGACAGCGGCTGGCAGCGAGCCCATCCGTATCAGCTTTCCGGGTTCCAACACCCGCGCGAGCGTCAGCGGGGTAGAGCCTCTTACAGCTACCAGTTATCTTCTGGGCAATCAGCGCAAGGCGTGGAAGACAAACGTGCCCCAGTACCGCAAGGTTCGCTACGAAAACGTTTGGCCCGGAGTGGACCTTGTTTACTATGGGGTTGGAAAGCAGCTCGAATTCGACTTTGTGCTGCGGCCCGGAACCGATCCGAAGCAGATCCGGCTGCGCTTTGCGGGCGTGGACAAGCTGACCCAGGACGCCGAGGGATCGCTGCTTCTTGGGGACGGACTGAAGCTACGCACTCCGGCCGTGTATCAGGAAACCCATGGCGGGACCCGTCGTACGGTGGCGGCCCGATATCGCTTGAGCGGGTCCGCGGAAGCAGTGTTCTCGCTGGGGGAATACGACACCGCTAAGTCCCTGGTAATCGACCCGGTACTTGCCTACACGAGCTACCTGGGCGGATCTTCGTCTGAGGTGGCCAATGCGGTGGGCGTGGATCCCCGGGGCCGTATCTGGATCGCCGGCACCACCGCGAGTTCTTCGCTGCCCATTACCGGCAGCCCTGTCCACGATGTCACGGCAGGGAAACGCGATGTGTTCGTGGCCTGCTTCGATCCTTCCAGGACGGGCGCGGAGTCGTTGGTGTACTCGACCTATCTCGGCGGCACAGCCGATGAGGATCTGGTGGCGATGGCGATCGATCAGTTCGGCCAGGTGTATATTGCGGGGACGACGAGCTCCACGGATTTTCCGCTGGCTGGTCCGAGCGCGCAGACCGCCTTTGGCGGCGACCGCGACGTATTCGCGATGCGTATCAATCCGGCGGTGGCTGGTGGAGATGCGCTCGAATACTCGACGGTGTTCGGCGGAGCCCTCTACGAGCAGGCTTACGGGATGACGATCGATAGCGCTGGCAGTATCTATGTGGCTGGCGTTACAACATCCGACGATCTTCCAAAAGGCTCCATCGCCGGGGCGCAGACGCTGCGGCGCGGGGGGTACGACGGATTCGTGATTAAGCTCAGCCCCTTTAAGAGCGTGGGACTCGATTATGCGAGTTACATGGGCGGCGCCGGTAGCGATTTCGCGACTTCCGTAGCAGTGGATAAAGCAGGCAACGTCTATGTCGGCGGCTATACGTATTCGGGGGACTTCCCCATCTCCGGCCCCGCCTATCAACCGAATCTGAAGGGGGCGGACGGGTTTGTGATGAAGTTCGACGTGTCCAGGAGCGGGCTGGATACTTTGGTGTACGGCACCTATTTTGGGGGCGGCAAGCTGGACGTCGTGCAAAGGCTCGCCATCGACAGCAAGGATCGAGTGATCCTGGCGGGATACACATTCTCAGATGACCTTCCGGTGACCGCTCTGGGCTATCAGTCGCGATTGGCGGGAGATGCGGACGTGTTCCTGGCCCGCCTGGACCTGTCACTTCCGGCCGGCGAAGCGCTCACTTACTCGACTTACTTTGGCGGAGCCGGCGCCGATGTGGTTTACGGGTTGGTGCTGGATACGGCGGACCGGGTAACCATCTCCGGCTACACGTATTCACAGGACTTTCCTCTGGTGCAACCGCTGCAGTCGAAATTCGGCGGCTGGACCGACGGTTTTATTGCCTCCTTGGACTTGAACGCGAGCAGGGAAGCCGCCGTGCTCTATTCCACCTACCTCGGCGGCGTGGCCTTTGATGTCGCTTACGGTGTTGCTGTAGATGGGCGCGGCAATACGTACGTCGCGGGGTATACCTATGCGAGTGGGTTTCCGATCGGGTCGGGCGGCCGCCAGGTGATTCCGGGCGGCAATGGGGACGCCTTTGTAGCTCAGCTCGTGCCCTAATATCGCACGACCCTCGAACATTCCAGTATTCCGTTGCTTTTGTGCGATATTGAGGAAGAGCGCGGGGGCGTTTCTCAATGAGTCGAAACAGGAAGCGCTGGCTAATCGGAATCGGTCTGTTTCTTGCCGCCGTGGTTGTCGCGGTGTTTATTGCGGCTTCCATTGCCGCCAGGCGATTTGAGCCTTACGTCCGCGAGCAGGCAATTAAGTACATGCAGGAGCGCTTCAACAGCGATGTGGAGCTTAAATCATTGCGCATCCACATGCCGAAGGCGCCCCCTCCTCTTCGCCTGCTGTTTAATAAAGGGCGGGGCGGAATCGCGCGCGTGGAAGGTGAAGGCATTTCCATGCGATATCGCGGCGCAACGGGCGGGCCGCCCCTGTTCTCCATTCGTAAGTTTCACTTTGACGTAAATCTGGGCACGCTTCTGGAGCCGCAAAAGATTGTTCCGGCGGTTTTTCTCGAGGGCATGGAAATTCACATTCCCCCGAAAGGGGAGCTCCGGTCCCTGTCACCGGAAAAGGCTGCGGAAAAACGCGAGGCGGAAAGCAACAGCAAGGCAAGCAACGTCCTCATCGAGCGAGTGAATATTAAGGACGCCACACTGGTGCTTCTGCCGAGGGACAAAAAAAAGGTGCCGCTGGACTTCGCCATCCACCAGTTGCAACTGACTTCGGTAGGCGCGGGACTGGCAATGAAGTACGATGCCAAGCTCACCAACCCTAAGCCGCCGGGAATGATTTCCAGTCAGGGAGCGTTCGGGCCCTGGGTATCCGGAGAGCCCGGCGACACGCCGCTTTCGGGGGATTACAACTTCGCCAACGCCGATCTCGGTGTGTTTCGCTCCATCGCGGGCATACTCCAGTCCACCGGAAGTTTCGAAGGCACGCTTTCGTCGATCAACGCTCGGGGAGAGGCTTCTGTACCGGATTTCCGGCTGAAGCGTTCCGGGAATCCGGTGCCGCTGAAGACCCGGTTCGAAGTGCTCGTCGATGGTACCAATGGCGACACGATTCTCAAGCCAGTGAGAGCGACGCTGGGCAGAACGAATTTCACCACCAGCGGCGGGATTATCAAGCATGAAAGGGAAAGACGCCGGGCAATCGGTCTCAATGTCAACATGC
This sequence comes from Bryobacteraceae bacterium, assembly GCA_035526195.1. Lineage (GTDB taxonomy): Bacteria > Acidobacteriota > Terriglobia > Bryobacterales > Bryobacteraceae > CADEFT01. Next base: position 8,388 of record DATLCW010000185.1, on the reverse strand, counting down.
CGAAGGGTAATCTTCAGGATGTCTTACGGCTGGCGATGAAAGGTGAGCCGTTCATGACCGGAGTGCTGAAGCTCAATTCGAAAATTCAGGTTCCTCCGCTCTCGGGAAAAGTGGTGGAAAAGCTGATCCTCGATGGCAGCTTCGAAGTTTCAGATTCGAAGTTTCTCCGCTCCACAATTCAGGAGAAAATCGATGGGTTAAGCCGCCGCGGGCAGGGCCAACCGAAGAATGGAGAGATCGACGAAGTGGTCTCCAATATGAGCGGCGTATTCCACCTGGATGAACAGGTCATCACGTTTCGGAGCCTTTATTTCGAGGTTCCCGGCGCGGCCGTTGCTTTATCCGGCAGTTACAATCTCGAAGAGGATGTTCTCGATTTTCACGGCGCCCTTAAACTGCAGGCCAAGGTCTCGCAGACAGTGACTGGTTGGAAACGCTGGGCGCTGAAGCCCGTGGATCCGTTCTTTGCCAAGAATGGCGCGGGCACCTTTCTGCGGATCAAGGTGGAAGGCTCCTCCAAGGAACCGAAATTCGGTTTGGACCGCACGAAGAAAAATGAGGGTCCGACGGAAGCCGGGGTGACGGGCCGTTAGGCCGGGCAAAGCCTGCGAAGTTTTTCCGTGGATTCCGGCAGCAGCTTCGGATGGAAGCCGGCGGGGAAATGAAACGGTCTTTGTGCGGATTGCACGCGTCCGGCGCATCGAGCCCACCTTCGGGCATGCCGGCGGACGGACGTCAGCGGCGGCCGCCAGCCGTCGTGTGGCCGGGACGAAGATCACACGAAGGACCGCAAAGCGGCATTCTTTAGTTAAGGGGTTTGCAGTGTGGCCGCGGCGTAGCTCAACAAGTCTCCCTTTTCTCTTGCGAGTTGGCGTAAACGCTGATGGTCTCCGGCCATATGACACAGTTGAAGAGCTGTGGGACAGGAAGACTCGTGGGCATTCGTCAAATGCGCCACCGACACATCCAGAGCTTCCTGATATCGTTCCAGGCGCACTAGCAGCTTTACCAGAACCTCGGCCGGCATGGTTCCGACTTCTTCCGGGTCGCTCGCTTTAACCTTTTCCTGGAAGTGTTGCACGGCCGCGTCCACATTCTCTCCGAGCAATGCCTCGGCGTACATCCCGTAGTCCGTGAAGGGATCCTCGAAGGGCGGATGGCTCTGCGAATGAAATTGGGCCGACAACCGTTTTCCGTACGCGCAGAGATCCCGAATCAACAGCAGCGTGTCGGAACGTGCCGCTTCAGGGCAGTATTGAATCACCGACATGAGGTGCGAAGTGTCTACGTAATAGTCGTACTCGCCGAACAACCAATCGCGGCCTTCGATCAAACCCGCGATATTGGCGGCGTCAGCGGGCTGCCCCTCCCGGGCCTCCACGGCTCGTTGGATGTTCGCCATCAACTCGGTGTGAAGGCTCTTGGCAAGCAGGTGAATACATTCCTGCCGTCCTTCTTCGACGGCGTACATGCCGAAGGAAGTGATTGCCCGGCACATGCCATACCGGGCGAGTATGAGCTCGAGGCCTTTCACCGGATGGACGCCTTCCTGAAAGGCAATCTGGATCACGCCTTCCACGTCCTCACCGGGCTGGGCTATTTCGATGGCCGACCGCACCGGAGCGATGTCGCCGATGGCGCGGAAGTAGGGCCAGGCGCGGTCAATCTTGCCTTCTGCGAGGAAAAACTGGCCTGCTTCCCGGGCGGCGTCCATCATCGCCTTCTCGTACGCCTCGCGGCTCTCCGGCGGATAGTCGGAGGCGGACTGCGCCTGGATAAGCGGCAAACCCAGATCGAGCCGCTTTCTCATGAGCCTGGCCTCAAATAATAGCGGATAGTTTCTTTCTAACTGGAATCGGGCAATCAGATAATCGAGGGCCGCGGCTGGATCGCGGCGTTCCAGCACTTCATCCACGGCAACAAACGGATCGGAGAGCATACCGCAAACTTACCATTTCCTTACCCGGACTTCTTCACCGGCTGGTACCCGCGATTATGCTGAGTGATCGGCCAGGCCCCGGTAAGCCGGGCGCGGTATAATCAACACCGCACCAGCCCCACTGCCTGGGCTCGGGCGGGATGCAAGGAGGCAGGAATTCAAATGAGCAGCCGGACTCGGCGAGGGTTCCTCAAGATGGCGGCGGGCGCGGCGGCCGCCTGCGGACACGCGGCGTGGTCTCAGGAAGGCGCTCCGCTATTCGTTTATTTCGGCAGTTATACGACGGGGGATCACCGGGGCGAAGGCATTTACATTTACCGTATGGATGCGATCAGCGGCGCCATGGAGCTTGTGAATACCGTAACGGGCGTGGTGAACCCATCGTTTCTTGCCTTGGACCCGGCGGGCCGCTATCTCTATGCGTGCAATGAAACCGGCAATTACGCCGGATTGCGCAGCGGCTCCGTATCGGCCTTTGCGGTCCATCGCGAGACCGGTGATCTGACGTTTCTAAACAGCCAGGCGACCATGGGGCAGAATCCGGCACATCTCAGCGTAGATCCCACGGGACGGTTTGTACTGGCGGCGAACTACAGCGGAGGGAACATCGTCCTTTTCCGGATTCAACCGGATGGATCGCTGGCCGAGGCGAGCGATGTGGTTCAGCAGACGGGCGAGTTAGGGCCGGACTCCGCCCGCCAGGAGGCTTCTCATCCGCACCAGATTGTCACGGATCCGACGGGCTCGTTTGCCATTGTCACTGATCTTGGACTGGACAAGACATCGGTCTATCGTATCGATGGCGTGAACGCGAAGTTGATTCTGAATTCCGAGACCGCGGCGGCGCCAGGGGCCGGCCCGCGTCATCTCGCCTACCATCCTTTGGGCCGTTGGCTGTATCGCATCAATGAGCTGAATAATACGATGACCGCGATGGAATGGCTTCCGGTCACGGGCGAACTCAAGGAGATTCATTCGCTGCCCACCTTACCGGAAGGGTTTAGCGGCGCCAATACGACGGCCGAGGTAGTTGTTGCGCCCTACGGGATACACGTTTACGGGTCCAACCGCGGTGAGAATAGCATCGTTCAGTTCGACATGGAGGCAAGCACCGGCGAGATGACGTTTATCGCGTCCGCACCGTCGCGGGGAGAAGCTCCGCGAAACTTTGGTATTGATCCCGATGGGAATTTCCTGCTGGCGGCGAATCAGAACTCGAGCAACGTGGTGCAGTTTCGGATTGACCGCCAGTCTGGCCGGCTCACGCCTACGGGTGTCGATCTGCCGGTGGGGACGCCAGTGAATGTCACTTTTCTTTCGCGGCGGGTTGGGGTGGATGCGAAGCCGGGAGTGACTCTGTCGATCTTCACCAATCCCGCTTACATTACTGACGGCACAAGCAATGTCCGATCCTCGATTGCGTGGAATGCGCCTGCGGCTAAGGAAGTAGAGTTGCGCATTGGCGCACCCGATGGCGCCTTGCTGGGCAGATTCGCCAACGCGGGCGGCGCGACCACCGATAAATGGGTGTCCGATGGATTGACATTCTATCTGCAAGACGTGTCCGATGGCAAGGCTCTTACGGCTCAGAACACGCTGGGTACGGTGAACGTGGTGGTCCGAACGCAGGTGTAGAGTCATGTCTCGCACCTCGCTGGCAGGGTGCTCACTGTGTCAAGCCGCTAGCCACGGGGGAGAGGAGAGAGAGCTCATTCCATGCATGCCATCGGGCGTATCAGAAAATTTCAGGACAATCCCAAGATCCGAAGCCGCCGCGCCTGCCGGAAGCTCCCCCGGGAATGCCCATCGGCGACGCGTCCACGGAGAGTGGTGCAGTTCGTCGCTGTCATTTCAATAGCATTTCACAAAGGTCGGCGACATCGGCGGCGCGCGCCCGCAGCGTCTCCTCCGCCAGTAGCTTCAGATCGCGCAGGTTGGATGGCGTGGTGTTGTCCATCTCTTGTAAGGAAGGTTGCAACGTCGGCTGAAAGCGGTAGTATTGCCGTCGGGGCAGCAGTTGACGAAGCTGATAATCAACCGTGCTGCTCACGCCGTCAAAGACGATTTCGAGGAGCGGCTTGGCCCACCGCGCTAATCCCCAGCCTTTCGCCTGATGAAAGTGCAGCGGCCTTGTGAGCGCCCCGGTGCCGAGCGACACCACCAGCAACTCGTCATTGTGAAACAGCTTGCGAGCCTCGACCAGGGCGCAGATCGCCGGGTTGTTGGCATAGACGCCCCCATCCACCAGCGCGTAGTAATCGGAGCGCCCGCTGCATTCGATTTTCAAGGGAGGAAAGTAGGTGGGGGCGGCGGATGTCGCCCGAGCAGCGTCTTTCATCCGGAAATCGTACTGCCGGTCGCGGCGCGCATTCACGCTCCGGAAGAAAAACGGGGTACGCCTTTCGATTTCATAACTGGTCACCAACACCCGCGAAAGCGCAGAACGCAGCCGCGTCTCGCCGAAAAACTGATCCAGCACTTTGTCGATGCCGCTGGCGCTGTATTTCTGTCCGAACAGGCGGCGCCAGGAAGGCTTATCAAAAATGGTTTGGCCATGCGCTTCATACAGACTGACCAGATCCTCCGCCGAGTATTGCGGCTGCCCCAGCGGATCGGGCTTGCATAAACCAAGAGCGAGGATTCCACCGGTGGAAGTCCCCGCTACCAAATCGAATATGCGGGCGGTAGCTTTGCCGGTAAGCTTTTCGATTTTAGCCAGAATGATGGCCGGGATGATGCCCCGAATGCCGCCCCCGTCGATGGAGAGTATCTTTCGCATGATCCGTTCGAAGGATAACGCGGCCTTGTCTGGAGGCCGCCTCGATGGAAGGCATGGCCCTTGGCAAAACCCATTCAGGCGTTATAGTTGCGGGCGGAAAATATACCTTGAGTTGCGGTGACCCGCGCTTGCCTGGTACGGCGGCCGGCTTCCGGTTCACTTAGGCAAGTGGACGCCCGGCTATCCAAGCTACATTAAAGAAGACCATGGCCACCACACGGCGTCACTTTCTCCACTCCACCACGGCCGCCTCCCTCGCCGCCGCTCAAACACGAAAGCTTTCCGCCAACGATCGAATTCAGTTCGCCACCATCGGAGTAGGCGGCATGGGAACCGGGGACACGCACTCCGCACGTTCCCAGCCAGGCGTCCGCCTCACCGCCGCATGCGACATCTATCAAGGCCGCCTCACCCGCGCTGAAGAGGTGTGGGGCGGCCTGTTCACCACCCGGGATTATCGCGAGATTCTCAGCCGTAAAGACATCGACGCCGTGATCATCGCCACGCCCGACCACTGGCACGCCAAAATTGCCTCCGATGCGATGGAAGCCGGCAAGGATGTCTATGTGGAAAAGCCGATGGTGCAGCAAATCGGCGACGGCCGGAAGCTGGTGGAAGTCCAGAACCGCACCGGCCGCGTTCTTCAGGTTGGCAGCCAGCGGGTCAGTTCCATCGTTTATCAGAAAGCAAAAGATCTACTGCAATCGGGCGCGATTGGCGAACTGAATCTTGTGGAGGCATGGTGGGATCGCAACTCCGCGATCGGCGCCTGGCAATATTCGATTCCACCCGACGCCACGCCGCAAAACATCGATTGGGATCGCTTCCTCGGCAGCGCTCCCAAACATCCGTTCGCTCCCATCCGGTTGTTCCGCTGGCGCAACTATCGTGACTACGGCACAGGCGTTGCCGGCGACCTCTTCGTGCATCTGTTCAGCGGGCTGCATTTCATCACCGGGTCCAGGGGGCCTACGCGGATCCATGCCTCGGGCGGCCTGCGCTTCTGGAAAGACGGCCGCGACGTACCCGACGTAATGCTGGGCGTTTACGACTATCCCGCCCAAGGCAAAATGCCGGCATTTAATCTCGCGTTGCGCGTCAATTTCGTCAGTGGCGCAGGCGGGAACTCGGGTTTCCGTTTCGTCGGCAGCGAAGGTACAATGACCATCGGCGGCGGAGTCACGGTGTCCAAAGTGCCGCGCGAGAGCGAGCCCGGCTACACCGTCGACACGTTCGCCAACTCCACGCAGCAGGAGTTCATCCGCCAGTACCGGGAGAAGTATCCGTTGACGATGCCCACCGCCGATGCGCTTCGCCCGGAAATCACCGAACGCTACGATCCGCCCCGCGGCTACAGCGATCATTGCGATCATCACCGCAATTTTTTTGAAGCCGTGCGCAGCAGGAAGCCGGTGGTCGAAGACGCGGCGTTCGGCCTGCGCGCCGCCGGTCCCGCCCTGCTTTCCAACATGAGCAATTCCGAGCGCCGCGTCTACATGTGGGACCCGCAAGCCATGCGCGTCCAATCTTAAGGAGCCTGACGATGCAAGCAAATAAGATCGCAGCCAACGACACGATCCGAATCGCCCTCATCGGAGCCGGGGGGATGGGAACCGGCGACGCCCGCAACTCGCTCACCGTTCCCGGGGTGGAGTTGGCCGCCTGCTGCGACATCTACGATGGACGCCTTACACGGGCCAAAGAGAACTGGGGCGATCAGATTTTCACCACGCGCGACTATCGGGAAGTGCTGGCGCGTCGCGACATCGACGCCGTGATCGTAGCTACTCCGGATCATTGGCATTCCACCATCACGAGCGATGCGCTGGCCGCCGGCAAACACGTCTATTGCCAGAAGCCGATGGTGCATTCCATCGCCGAAGGAAAACCGGTGATCGCCGCCCAGAAGAAGTCCGGCAAAGTTCTCCAGATCGGCAGCCAGTACGCCAGTTCTCTGGCATTCCTCAAGGCTCAGGAACTGTTCCGCGCCGGCGCCATCGGTGAATTAAACATGGTGGAGGCATGGCTTGATCGGAATACGGCAATCGGCGCCTGGCAGTACTCGATTCCTCCCGACGCTTCGCCGCGAAATATCGACTGGGATCGCTTCCTCGGCAAAGCTCCCAAGCGGCCCTTCGAGCCCGTCAGGCTGTTCCGGTGGCGGAACTACAGTGACTACGGCACAGGCGTCGCGGGTGACTTGTTCGTCCATCTGTTTACCGGCATTCACACTGTGATCCGCGGGCTGGGACCCACACGAATCTTCGCAACAGGCGGGCTGCGCTTCTGGAAAGACGGCCGCGATGCCCCTGACGTGATGCTCGCTCTGGTTGACTATCCAAAAACGGAGAATCATCCCGAATTCACCCTGTCTCTGAAGGTGAACTTCGCATCCGGCGTAGCCCGCGAGTCTTTCGGCGTCCGGTTTGTTGGCAGCGAAGGCATCATGACTCCCACCATGAGTTCCGTGAGCCTTTCGCGCACGCCGCGGGAAACCGAGCCCGGCTACACCATTAACACCTTTCCACAAGCCGTACAGGAGCAGTTTCTCAAGGAGTATCACGCCAGGTATCCACCGTCGAATCCGACAGCCGATGCGATACGTCCCGAGAAGACGGAGGTGTACACGCCGCCCAGCCGCCACAATCCTCATCGCGAGCATCACATCAATTTCTACAATGGGATCCGCACTGGAAAGACGCATTTCGAGGATGGCGTGTTTGGCTTACGCACTGCCGGACCCGCGCTGCTCTGCAACGTCAGCTACTTTGAGCGGCGCCCCGTGACGTGGGATCCGGTCACCATGAATGTAGGGTAAATTCGACCTATGCGAGTGTGCCTGTGGTTTCTCCTTCTCACGTGTCCGGCCACTCCTGCGGCCAAAGTGCCAATCACGCACGAGATCCTGTGGATGATGAAACGGGTCTCGAGCCCGATTGTGTCGCCCGACGGAAAATGGGTGGTGTTCACGCTGACCGAGCCTTCCTACACGGAAGGAGAACAATCCACGGACCTCTGGATTGTTGCGGCGGATGGTTCGTCCAAGCCCCGGCGTCTTACGTCCACCAAGTCGGCCGAAAGCGGAGCGGCGTGGAGCCCGGATTCGCGCCGGATCGCGTTTTCCACCCGGCGGGAAGGCGACGAGGTGGCGCAGATTTACCTGCTCGATGTAGTGGGAGGAGGCGAGGCCATGCGCGTCACTTCGCTGTCCACAGGCGCTTTGGCGCCCCAGTTCAGTCCCAATGGCCAAAATCTACTTTTTGCAAGCCGTGTTTATCCCGGCACGCTGACTGACGAAGAGAACAAGAAGAAGGCCGCCGAACATAAGACGCGGAAATACAAGGCGCGCGTGTATGAGGCGTTTCCCATCCGTAACTGGGATCGCTGGCTGGATGAGATGCAGACGCACCTGTTTGTCCAGCCTATGGACAAGCCGGGGGCCGGCGCCAAAGATCTGCTCGCAGGCAGCAATCTTGTCGCGGAGAAGGGGTATGGCGGCGTAACAGGACCGGGCCATGACGACCTTATGCCGGCATGGGCGCCCGATTCGCAATCCATCGTTTTTACGGCCAGTATCAACAGGAATGCCGGCGCGTATTCCGGCACGGTCACGCATCTTTATCAGGTCCCGCTCAGCGGCCGAGAGCCGAAACGATTCACCAAGGGAAAC
>DATLCW010000365.1:0-16259 GCA_035526195.1 Bryobacteraceae bacterium | reverse complement strand
TGGGCCTGCTGATGCTCCATCATATGGTTGGCGGCGGCTGGGGCGTGGCAATTCGCCGCGGTCTGGAGGCGGGTACGCGAACCTTCCCGCTGCTGGCGATCCTGTTTCTTCCACTGGCGTTTGGGGTGCATAGCCTTTATGAATGGTCCCATGCGGACGTCGTGGCCAAGGATACGATCCTCCAGCACAAGTCCCTCTATCTGAATCAGACCGGCTTTTACATTCGCGCCGTAATGTACTTTCTGATCTGGGGCTTCCTCGCGATGCGGCTCAACAAAATGTCAGAAGACCAGGAGCGGCAGGGATATTGGGCCATCCGTCCGAGGCTGCAAAGATTGAGCGCCCCTGGGCTGATTCTGCATACGCTGGCGGTGACGTTCGCCACTGTCGATTGGGTGATGTCGCTTGAACCCCACTGGTTTTCCACCATCCATGGCGCGATATTTCTAGTGAATCAGGCGTTGTCCACCTTCGCCGTAATGATTTTTATCGTCTGTCTGCTCTCAACGAAAGATCCGATGAAGGGCACCGTCAAAACGCAGACCTACCACGATCTGGGCACGCTCATGTTCGCCTTCAACATGCTGTGGGCTTACGTAAGCTTCTCTCAATTTCTCATCATGTGGTCGGCCAACCTGCCGGAAGAGATTTCATGGTACGTCCGGCGTCTTCGCGGCGGATGGGAATGGGTGGGACTGGCGGTCTTCCTCTTTCACTTCTGTCTCGTGTTTATCTTGCTGCTGATGCGAAAGATCAAGCGCAATCCTTCCACGCTCCAAAAGGTGGCGATGTGGGTGATTTTCATGCGGCTGGTCGACCTGATCTGGATGATCCATCCGGCGTTTACGCACAATCAGGGTGGCGTTCCCGCTCCGCACCTGAACCTCCACTGGCTGGATCTCGCGGCTCCAATAGGAATTGGCGGCCTGTGGATCGCGTTCTTTGCGTTCCAGATGAAGCAGCGCTCGATCGAGCCAATGCCGGTGAGTTAAGGAGATTAGGCAATGGACACGATACATAGAGACATACCAGCAGCCGAACCGGAAATTCGCGATGCCAATATCCCACTCGTCGTGTGGACGACGATCGGTATTCTGGTGAGTCTGATCTTCTGCATGCTCATCGCCGCGTTTCAATTCCGGTTCGAACAAAGCCAGGTTCCCAAAGGCGAGCCGAGCGTGTTTTCCCACGAGAATCAGCTGCCTCCCGAACCGCGCCTGCAGGCCAATCCGGGAGTGGATCAGATGACTTTCCAGGCGCGCCAAAAAGAACGCGCCGAGAGTTTCGGTTGGGTCGATAAAGACGGCGGCATCGCCCATGTGCCGGTAGAAAAGGGCATGGAAATGATCTTGAAGAATGGCTTGCCGGAAGTATTAGCGAAACCCGCCAACCCCAAGCCGGGGACGAAAAACGTACCGGCTGTTCGGCCCGCGGTGGCGCCCAAGCAGTAAGAGGTAACCATGCGCAGTTGGATCGCAGCTTTAAGTTTGGTGACGGTGGGCTGGGGGCAGTCGTCCCGGCAGACGCCCGGCAACCAGACGGAGTTGCTGAAGCAGGTGGCTTTTGAGCAGAAGCTGAACACGCAATTGCCGCTCGATTTGCTGTTCCGGGATGAGACCGGACGCGAGGTAAAGCTGCGCGAGTACTTCACCGACAAACCGGTGGTGCTGGTGCCGGTCTATTACGAATGCCCGATGCTGTGCAATTTGACCATGAGCAGCCTGGTAAATACCTTGAAAACGCTGCCGCTCAATCCGGGCCGCGACTATCGGGTGGTAATGCTCAGCTTTGATCCGAAAGAAAAATGGGAGCTGGCGGCGGAAAAGAAGAAGGCTTATTTAAAACGCTTCGATCGCGAGGGTACCGAAACGGGCTGGACATTTCTTACCGGCGATGAGGCGAATATCAAGGCCCTGACTGAATCGATGGGCTTCCGTTATGCTTACGATCCCACCATCGAGCAGTATGCGCACGCCGCCGGTTTTGTGGTCACCACTCCGGAAGGCCGCCTTTCCCGATACCTGTTTGGGATCGAGTACCGGGCTCGGGACATCCGCATGGCGGTGATCGAATCGGCGAAGGGAAAAATCGGCGACACCGTCGGCCAGCTTCTGCTGATGTGTTTCCATTTCGATCCGGCGAGCGGAAAGTACACCATGGGCGTGCTGACGGCCATCCGCATCGGGGCGGTGCTGACGTTGTCTGTATTGGGCGGCTTCCTGATCATCAGCTTCCGGAGGGAGAGACGCCCCAAAAGCTTGGCGTAGAGATTTCGCATGAACGATAAGACACTACCTCTTTTACCCGACTCCGCGAGCGACATAGCTCCCGACATTGATGCGCTCATGGGCGCGGAAATGCTGTTCTCCGTCTTCTTCTGCGTCCTGATTTTCGCCATTATCGCTTTCTTCGGCGTGAAGTACCATCGCAAATCGGAAGCTGACCGGCCGCCGCATATCCATGGCTCGCTCATGCTCGAGATCGCTTGGTCCATCATTCCGTTCATCATGATCCTGGGCTTTTTTGTGTGGGGCGCGCGGATCTATTTCCGGGCCTACACCGCGCCTCCGAGCGACGCTCTGGAAATATTCGTGACCGGTAAACAGTGGATGTGGAAGGTGCAGCATCCCGAGGGTCCGCGGGAGATCAATGAGATGCACGTTCCGGTGGGCCGTCCTTTGAAGATGACGATGATATCCGAAGACGTGCTGCACAGCTATTTCATCCCGGCATTTCGAATCAAAAAGGACGTGCTGCCCGGACGTTACACGTCATTTTACGTGACTCCAACCAAAGTGGGTTCCTATCACCTCTTCTGTGCCGAATATTGCGGCACGCAGCATTCCGGAATGGTGGGTACGGTTCATGTGCTCACTCAAACCGATTACGAAAGGTGGATCAGCGGCGGGGATGAATCCATGACCGCGCGCGGCGAGGCTTTGTTCAAACAGTATGGCTGCTCCACCTGCCATCTGCCGGACGGGAAGGGCCGCGGCCCATCGCTCGTGGGCGTTTATAACAGCATGCAGAAGCTTCAAACCGGGGCCAGCATAAAGGCCGATGACGCCTACATCCGGGAGTCGATTCTCAATCCAAGGTCGAAGATCGTGGATGGCTTTCAGTCGATCATGCCGACATTCCAAGGTCAGATCAGCGAGGAAGGTTTGTTGCAAATCATCGCGTATGTTAAGAGTCTGGAGAAAGAGGAAGGAGAGCAGCAATGAGTACTCAGGCCATCGCGCAGGAAACCTCGGAACTGAACTACCTCAATAACGGTTGGAGCGTCAAGAGCTGGCTGTTCACCAGCGATCACAAACGAATCGCCATTCTTTATCTCATTTCCATCTCGATCTTCTTTGCCATCGGCGGTATGTTCGCCGGAGCCGTACGCCTGGAGTTGCTTACGCCTCAGGGCGATCTGATGGCGGCCGAGACCTATAACAAGATGTTCACGATGCACGGCGTGATTATGGTCTTCTTTTTTCTCATTCCCTCCGTGCCGGCTACACTCGGTAACTTTCTGATCCCCATTATGGTTGGGGCGAAGGATCTGGCGTTTCCTAAAATCAATCTGCTGAGCTGGTACCTCTATATCGCCGGCGGACTCTTTGGAATCTATGCGGCGATCTCCGGCGGCGTGGATACCGGGTGGACGTTCTACACGCCCTACTCCAGTACGTATTCCAACGGCGCTGTCATCGCCACCGCCATGGGCGCCTTTGTGGCGGGCTTTTCCTCGATCCTTACGGGACTGAATTTCATCGTCACCATCCATAAGATGCGGGCTCCCGGAATGACATGGGGCCGCCTGCCGTTGTTCGTCTGGGCGCACTATGCCACCAGCCTTATCCAATTGCTGGGTACACCGGTCATCGCCATTACCCTGGTGCTTTTGATGCTCGAACGCGGATTGCGCATCGGATTCTTTGATCCGGCATTGGGCGGTGATCCGGTTCTGTTCCAACATCTGTTCTGGTTCTATTCCCATCCCGCCGTCTACATCATGATTCTGCCCGGCATGGGCGTGATCAGTGAAGTGGTGACGTGCTTCTCGAAGAAAGCGGTATTCGGCTATGAGTTCATCGCCGGATCGAGCCTTGCCATCGCCATTCTCGGCTTCTTTGTGTGGGGCCATCATATGTTTGTCGCGGGCCAATCCACCTACGCCAGCTTGGTCTTCAGTCTGATCACTTTCGCCGTTGCCGTCCCCTCGGCGGTTAAGGTCTTTAACTGGCTGGCGACCATGTACAAGGGCTCCATCTCCTGGGATACGCCCATGATCTACGCCATGGGTTTCATCGGCCTGTTCACAATCGGCGGCGTCACCGGCGTTATGTGCGCCACCATGGGAATTGATCTGCACATCCACGATACATACTTCGTCGTCGCGCATTTCCACTATGTGATGGTGGGCGGCATGGTCCTCGCGTTTCTCTCCGGGCTCCACTTCTGGTGGCCCAAGATGACCGGCAAAATGTATCCCGAAATGTGGGGCCGGGTTTCGGCCGGGTTAGTATTCGTGGGCTTCAACCTCACCTTCGGGCCGCAGTTTATCCTCGGGTGGGTGGGAATGCCGCGCCGCTATCATGCTTATCCGGAAGAATTTCAGGTGATGCACGTGATGTCTACCGCGGGCGCTACGGTGTTGGGCGTCGGCTATCTGATCCCCATGATTTACCTGATCCACTCCGCCTGCCGGGGAAAAAGAATCGCCAATCCCAACCCGTTTTACGCCAAAGGGCTGGAATGGACGGTCCCATCTCCACCGCCCACCGAGAACTTCCCGGCGCCTCCGGTGGTAACCGAAGAAGTTTACGCCTACGCTGAATCGCACGCACACGGGGAGAAGAGCCTTGTCTGATCACGCCGCCACTCTCGATCATCATTCTCATTCGGAAGAACACGTAGCGCACCAGTTTGCCAACGCGAAGCAGCAGTATGAGTCGGGCAACCTGGGGATGTGGCTGTTCCTGATTACGGAAGTCATGTTCTTTGGGGGCATGTTCGGCGCCTACGTTGTCTATCGAACGTGGTATCCGGAAGCCTTCCGAATTGCCAGCACCGCGACCAACGTACAGTTGGGAGCCGTCAATACGGTGGTGCTGATCGTCTCCAGTCTGACGATGGCGCTGGCCGTACAGAGCGCGCAATTGGGCAAGCAGAAAAAGCTGGTATGGATGATCATTCTGACAATGATCTTCGGTGCCGCGTTTTTGGGCGTGAAGGCCGTTGAGTACACGCACAAGTGGCATGAAGGGCATGTGCCGGGCCCCTATTTCCATTGGGATCAGGCCGAGGGCGGGCGCGAGGTGCAGATCCTGTTCTGCCTTTATTTCGCCATGACCGGGATGCACGCCATCCATATGGTGGTGGGCCTCGGAATTATGACGTGGCTGCTGCTCACCGCCATGAAAGGTCACTATACACCGCAATATTACAATCCCGTCGAGATCAGCGGGTTGTACTGGCACTTTGTCGATATTGTCTGGATTTTCCTGTTCCCGCTCTTGTATCTGATTTAAAGGAAGGATCGCGCATGGGGCATCAACACACACACGGGCACACCCACGATCACACGCATGACCACGGGCACGAACATGGGCACACGCATTCTCACGAAGCCGCGCACCATATCGCGCCCACCAGCATGTACGTGGCGGTGTTCGTAACTTTGATGGTCTGTACGTTCCTTACGTATTTCGTCTGGACCATCAAGATGGACAACAACATCCTGAGCATCGCCGTGGCACTCGGAATTGCAATTTTCAAGGCCACCCTCGTCATTACGTATTTTATGCATGTGAAATGGAGCCACACGCTGTCCAAGATGGCGCTGGCGACGGCAATCGTTTTCCTGGCCGTTTTGCTGATAATGCTGTCCATGGATTACGCCTCGCGCAGTTGGCAGCCGCGGAGCCCCGGTTGGGAGAAGCATCCGGTTCTTCAAAACTGATTGTTTTGCTGCGCGGCCTTCCGGGGAGCGGCAAATCCACGTTGGCCAGAGCCTTGGCGCCTCACCTGGATGCGGTTATTCTGGATAAGGATCTTGTACGGGCAGCGCTGTTTCCCGGGGATACCACCGAATACACGACCGCCCAGGACGACTTCGTGATTTCGTTGATGCTCGATGCGGCGGCGTGGCATTGGAAACAGGCCCCGGCGCGCGCCATTCTGCTCGACGGCCGCACTCATTCCCGTGTGTACCAGGTAGACCTCGTGCGCGATTTCGCCAGCAAGTGCAATGCGGACCTCCACGTGATCGAATGCGTATGCCGTCTGGAAACGGCGCGCGCCCGCATTGAGGCCGATACGAGGCATCCGGCGAAGAATCGGAATGCCGCTCTGCTCCACCAGCAGGCTGCCAAATGGGAGGCCATCCCCTACCAATCCTGCCTCGTAGACACGGAACAGACATTGGAGCGCTGTGTTCAACAGGCTCTCCGAGGTATCATGGCCCCATGAACCGCCGTAACTTTATCAGCACCACCGCAGCGCTTGGCTCCGCCAACGCGCTGGCGGACACCTCTAAACCTGCATTAATCGGCGGTGCGCCCATCAAACTCGAAGGCACGCGCAAATGGCCGGTTTACGATCAAACCGAAGAGAAGGCTCTGCTGGAGGTGCTGCGCAGCGGGAAGTGGTATCGCGGGTCCGGACAGGCGGTATCGCGGTTTGAGGCGCGCTATGCGGAGTTGACAGGGGCTAAGTATTGCCTCGCCGTTGCGAACGGCACCAGCGCCTTACTGACGTCGCTTTCGGCCATGGAAATCGGAGCCGGGGATGAAGTGATCCTGCCTCCTTACACGTTTGTCGCCACGTTGAACGCCATCCTCGAAAAGCACGCTCTGCCCGTGTTCGCCGACAGCGATCGGGAGACGTTCCAGATGGATGCGCGAATGCTGGAAGCGGCCATCACGCCGCGCACCAAAGCCATTGTCCCGGTGCATATGGGCGGCGCGCCTGTGGATCTCGACGCGATCCTCGAGATAGCAAAGAAGCGCAACGTCCCGGTTTTGGAAGATGCCTGCCAGGCGCATCTCGGCGAATGGCGGGGGCGTAAAGTGGGTACCTACGGCGTCGCCGGTTGCTTCAGCTTTCAGGCTTCGAAGAATCTGAATTCCGGCGAGGGTGGCGCGATTCTCACAAACGATAGCGGCCTGATCAAGCGCTGCTCCGCGTTCCACAATAACAGCAACAATTCCGACCGCGCCGGATTGAACCTCCGTATGCCGGAGTTCCAGGGCGCCCTGCTGGTGGCGCAGATGACTCGCTTGGAAGAACAGTCCAAACATCGCGAGGCCAATGCGCTCTACCTGACCAGTCTTTTACGCGAGATCCCCGGCATGTCCCCGGCCCGGCTCCATCAGGGCTGTACCCGAAACGCCTGGCATCTGTATATGTTCCGCTATGACAAGGCCCGCTTCGCCGATCTCCCGCGTGCCAGGTTCCTGAAGGCCCTGGCCGCCGAGGGCGTTCCCGCCTCCGCCGGGTATACTCCGCTGAACAAGCATCCGCTCCTGCAAACCACGTTTCGCTCGCGCGGCTTTCAACGCCTTTTCTCTGAGGCCGAGCTCAACAAATGGGCAGAGCGCAATCACTGCCCGGAGAACGATAAGCTCTGTGAAGAAGCGGTCTGGCTGACGCAGACGACACTTCTCGGTCCGCGCACCGATATGGAGCGCATTGCCGAAGCCATAAAGAAAATCCAGCGGCATGCCTCGGCCCTGGCCTGAGCACTTCAGTTCATGCGACGGCGGCTCCGCGGCAGCTCCTCCTGGATCGTCGATTCCGTGTTGGTGTCCGTAGTCGCGGCGGTGCTGATCTGGCCCTTATTTCATCTAAACTATTCTGATAAATGGGCGTCCATTGAGAGTACCTTCATCGCAGATGCCCGGTTCCTGAAGGATCACTGGCCGCATCCGCTGTGGCAGCCATTGTGGTACACGGGAACCCGCTTTGATTACGTGTACCCGCCCGCGTTACGCTATGGCACGGCCGTGCTGATGAAGCTGCGGCCGCTGGTGTCGCCGGCGCGCGCCTATCACTTCTATGTGGCCGTCCTTTATTGTCTGGGCATCTCCGGCGTGTATTTGCTGGCACGGATCGGCGGACGATCCCGCAAGTTCGCGATCGTGGCGGCGCTCGCGGTGGCGACGGTTTCTCCGTCCTTTCTCTTCATCGATGAAATCTATAAGGATGCCCGTGCATCCTGGTCTGAGCCGCAGCGGTTGGGGGTACTCGTCCGCTATGGCGAAGGGCCGCACATTTCCGCCGTGGCCGTGCTTGGCTTTGCTTTGGCATTTTCGATCCAGGCCCTGCGCACGGGCGGGGCCGGGTGGATCGCCTCGGCTGCCATCTCCTGCGCGCTGGTGGTCGCGCACAACTTCTACGGCGCCACGTCGCTCGCGATGACCTTTCCGATCGTACTTTGGAGCTGGTGGGTTACGCATCAGGATCACCGCATCTTCTGGCGCGCCGCGGCCGTCATGGGATTGAGTTACGGGCTGTGCGCGTTCTGGCTCGCCCCAAGCTACATTGCCGTCACCTTGGACAATTTGCGCTTTGTTTCTGAGCGCGGCAACCGTTGGTCTTTATGGGTGACGGCGGGCCTTGCCATCCTCTATATGAAGCTCACCGAGAGGTGGACCAAGGGCCGGCAGCATCTCGCGTATCGGGTGTTCCTGATCGGGGCGATCATCTTCCTGTCGCTCAATGTGATCGGCAATTACTATCTACAATTCCGCGTGATCGGCGAGCCGGCCCGCATGGTGCCGGAACTCGACCTGGTCCTTCTGATCGCCGGAGCCGAGCTGCTGCGCTTGGCGTGGTCGGCGAATTGGCGGTTTTCCCTTCCCAGGCGGGCCGTGGTGGCCGTAATGGTGTTCCTGCTGTTCTACTCCGTCCGTAAGTACATCATGGGCGCCTGGCACATCTACGTTCCCGGAGAGCCACTGGAAGCGCGGCTGGAGTATCAGATTTCAGAGTGGCTGAACAAAAATATGCCGGAGGCTCGCGCCTATACCACCGGTACGGTACGCTTCTGGTTCAACACGTGGCATGATCTGGCACAGCTTGGAGGTGGATCGGAGCAGGGACTGTTAAACCCGGTGGTGCAGCCCGCCACTTGGCATCTCGGTTTGAGTGAAGATGGCGAGCATGCTCTCTACTGGATGCGATGCACTGGCGTCGATGTCGCCGTGGTCCATCTCAAGAACAGCAAGGAACACTATCACGACGTGGTGCATCCGGAGAAATTTGCCGCCACCATGAAAGCTGTCTATGACGATGGGCAAGGCAACCTGATTTACCACGCTGGCCGCCGCTACCCCGGGGTCGCGAGAGTGGTGAACGCGTCCTCGCTCGATTCGCTTCAGCCCATGGAGGAAGATCCATCGAAAGAGAAGTTGAAAGCGCTGGCCGAGCTTTTGGAGAAGGGCCCCGAAGCTGCCGTCGAGACGCATTGGGAAGGCACCGATAGGCTGCATATCCGCACGACAGTGGCCGAAGGGCAGGTAGTGTTTGTGCAGGTGCCTTTTGATCGCGCGTGGCGCGCATACAGCGGCGGCCAGGCGCTGAGCATCCGCAAGACGCAGATGAACTTCATGCGGGTCTCGGCTCCCGCGGGTGACCGGCCGATCGATCTGATGTTCGAGCTTCCGCTCGAGAATGTCATAGGCCGCATGGTGACGTTGGGATCGCTGGCGGTTGTGGTGCTCCTGTTTCGCCGCGCCTGGAGAGCGCCGTGAAGCGCTACGGCGGGGCGTGGACCATCCTCCTGGCGGCAGCGATCTTCGCCTTGAACGTGCTGCTGAATTGGCCGCTATTTCACGACGGAGCGCAGCCCTACCGCGGATCGATTGAAGCCGGCTACGCCGGTATCGCCCGCTTCTTCTCGCTTCACCCGAACCCCTGGGGATGGAACCCTTACATCTATTGCGGCTTGCCAACGCAATTCACCTATCTGCCGGGAGCCCCGTATACGGTGGCGTTGCTGATGTGGTGGCTTCCGCAGTTGGAAGCGCTGCATGCGTACCGGATCGTGTCGGCTTTCTTCGCCTGCCTTGGCCCTGTCACGCTGTTTCTCTTTGCGCTTTACGCCACCGGCAGCAAATGGTGGTCTCTGGCCGCCGCGTTGGGATACACGCTCTGCTCCCCTTCCTACGATTTGTTTCAGACCATCGATAAGGATCGCGGGTTGCTGCCCATCCCCTGGCGCCTGCACGTGATGGTGAAGTATGGCGAGGGCCCTCACAACGTAGGGTTGACGCTGCTTCCCCTCGCATTGCTCGGCGTCATGGCGGCCGCCCGCCGGACGGGCTTCCCGCCGTTGTTTTTCGGAGCGTTGGCGCTGGCGGCGGTGGCGTTAACGCACTGGATCGCGGCTTTCGCTCTGACCTTGTGTGTGCTCCTGTATTTGCTGGTGTACCGGAAAGGTGGTTGGAGGGTGGTGGCCGCGGGCGCGCTGGCGTACGGCTTGGCGTGCTTCTGGCTGACTCCTACGTTCATTCAGACCGTGGCTTTCAACTGGCCTCAGGATTCCTTTGGGTATAAGCTGGCGGGCAGGCAGCGTCTGGCGATCGGTCTTATTGTATTGGGTGTCGCGTTGATCTGGTGGCTATTCCGGAAGCGTCCCGATTACCGCTATCTTTGTTTCGTAACCTTGAGCTTCTTCATATTCGCCGCATTCGCCGAGAGCCACTATGCCCATGGAGTCGACGCGATCCCCGAGTCCCGCCGCTATGCGTTGGAAATGGAATTGTTTCTGGCGCTGGCACTGGCTGAGTGGATGCGGGTGGGCTGGACTGCGGGCGGTGGGGTCAATCGCTTCTGCGTGCTGCTGATCGCGCTGCTGCTGGTGGTCCAAGGGATGCCGCAAGCCAGCCATTTCATCCGCGAAGGCTACGCCCAGTGGACTTTGAAACCCAAGGAACAGACAGTGGAATACCGGATCGCGCGCTGGCTCGCCGGTCGCGCCCCATCCGGCCGCGTGCACGTTTCCGGCGGCCTGAAATTCCGCTTGAATTCATGGTTCGATGTCGCGCAGACCAACGGCACCTTCGATTCCGGGTTGCGCAGCCGCAATCCGCTCAACTGGGATTATCAATTTCGCACGCTGAACGGTGTCCAGCCCGGCCGCGAATTGCCGGATTCTCTCGCCATGCTACAGGCAATGGGTACCGAATATCTGGTGGTGCATGGCCCCGGATCGGAAGAGTATTACCGCGACACAAAGAATCCGTCGCGCTTCGAGGGGACTCTGGAAAAGGTGTACGCAAAAGGCGAGGATGAGGTTTTCCGGGTACCATTCCGTTCCCTGGCGCACCTGGTGAAGGAGGATGAACTTGCGCCGGGATGGCAGCCCCCTTACCTGGAACGCTTTGTTTCCGCATTCAACGATGCGCGCCCGAAGCTCGCTGTCGATTGGGAAGGGCCTAACCATCTCCGTATCTACGGCGCCGTGGTTCCCCCATCTACTTGGGTTTCGATTCTCTCTACCTACGACCAGGGTTGGCGGGCAACCCATGGCGGGAAACCAGCGGAGGTCGCCAGCGATCCACTAGGGTATCTGCTGGTGAAACCTACACCCGGCAGCGACGCTCCTATTGTGCTCGAGTACCGGCCGACATGGGAAAAAATTACTATGGCTGTGGTGAGTGTCCTGACCTGGATCGGCGCTACGATGGGAATGGGTATTTGTTTGCTACGCTACTTTACAAAAGGCCGCGTCGGGAACCCGGTACTGGCCGATGGCATCTAAATTGTCGGGGTGGCGCTATCCCGCTTGCGCGCTTTCTAACTATTCCGGTATACTCCGCATTTACGGCAAGTGGTTCCAAATGTTGGGTAAAGAGGTTGGGTGTCCGCCGGACGGCAATACATGCGAGACAGAATCAAAGGTAAGCCTAGGAGGGTTACGGTGTTTTTGAGAGTCGTAAGGATCGTGGGGATGGTCACACTGCTGACCGCGCTGGTGTGGTCACAGCAGAAAAAGGAATGGAAGGATCGCGCCGAGTTCGATCTCTACAACGAGATGGCGAATGAAAAGGATCCGGCCAAGCGGGTCGATAAGATCAAGGCTTGGCGGGAGAAGTATCCCGAGTCGCAATTCAAGAAGGAAGGGCTGATGGTTCAATTAACCACTTATGTGCAGTTGAACAAACCCGCCGAATTGATGAGCACTGCCAAGGAAATCCTGGCCATGGATCCGCTGGATGTGACGTCCCTGTTTTACCTGACGTCCATGACGATCACCAACAACAACACCGCCGCGGACGCTTTAGAAACCGGGGAAAAAGCCGCGCAGAAGCTGGCATTCGAAGGGGACAAAGTCTTTGCTGCGGACCGGAGACCCCAGACTTCCACCGAGGAACAGTGGAAGAAAGCCAAAGACGACATGGAGATTCTCGGCCTGCGGACGCTCGGCTGGATTGAGATGACCAGGAAGGACAACGACAAGGCCGAGGCCACGTTCAAGAAACTCCTCGAAAAGAGTCCCAATGAAGGTCAAGTCGCTTACTGGCTGTACACGATGATCCGGGCCAAGCCTACACGCTCCTCCGAAGCGCTGTTCTACCTCGCGAAGGCAGCGTCCATTCCTCAGGATAAGAGCGGCTTTACAGCCGCGCAGCAAAAGCAAATCGATGACTTCTTCCTGAAGGCCTACAGCAACTACCATGGCCAGGATGATGAGGGGATGAAGGAGTTACGGAAGCTGTCTCTCGCCACTGCGACGCCCCCTGAGGGCTTCAAAATCCGGACGGCAGCCGAGATTTCCGTCGAAAAGGAAGAGCAGTTCAAGAAGAGCAACCCGCAACTGGCATTCTGGATGCACCTAAAGGGCGAGCTCACGGGCGCCAACGGTGAGAAATTCTACGAGGATACGCTCAAGGGCGCGGGTTTGCCGGGCAAAATCGAAGGCACAGAGTTCACCAAGCTCAAAGGAAAAGTGGTTTCGCACAAACCCGCGGCCAATCCCAAAGAAGTCGTTCTGCTGATGGATCCCTCGCAGAACATTGCAGGTTCTTCCGGAGAAGTCACGCTGAAATTCGAGACTCCGTTACGCGGCAAAGCGGATCCGGGTACGGAACTCGAGTTCGAGGGAATTGCATCTGGGTTCACGAAAGATCCCTTTATGCTGACCTTCGACGTTGATAAGGAAAAATTGGTCGGCTGGCCTGCGCAGGCCGCCGCTCCCCCCGCTAAGAAGAGCGGCGGCGCCAGAAAGGGCGTTACCAAGAAGAAGTAAACGGTGAATGCAGTTTGGAAGCGCCGGGCCCTCATGGCGCCCGGCGTTTTCCGATCTAACGAAGCTTCCATGCGTTGGCTTCCGTGTCAAAGGCCGCATTCCCGTCATTCCACAAGCTGTATTTACAGGCCATCTGTCCCCCATCCACCAGCAACGCGGCGCCGGAAATAAAACTTGCAGCCTCCGAGGCGAGGAATAGGATAGCGTTCGCCACTTCTTCCGCCGAGCCGCCTCGTCCCATCGGAATATGCCGGAAATACTCTCGTAAGGCCTCCTTCTGCCCGTAGTAAGGATCGGTGAGGCGTGTATGAATCAGTCCGGGACAAACCGCATTCACTCGCACACCGTAGGGTCCGAGTTCATTGCAAGCGGTGTGCAGGATTCCCAGGAGGCCTGCTTTGGAAGCATTGTAGGCGATGAGCGAAGCTTCGCCATCGTAGGAGTTGGTGGACGCCGTCAGCACGATAGCGCCCGCCCGCCGCGGCTTCATACGCCTCGCCGCTGCCCGCAGGCTGAAGAACGCGCCGCTGAGATTCACGTCGAGCATGCGCCGCCACATGGCTTCCGAGGTGTCTTCGATAGCGGCCATCGGCGCGATGCCGGCGTTGATGGCGACCACATCGGGGGTGCCGGAACTTTCGAACGCGGCATCAATGGATTGCGGATCGCAGACGTCGATCGGGATCCCTTTCCCCCCAATTTCAGCCGCTCGCTGTTCCGGCTTTTCCGAAGCCAGGTCGAGCAGAAAAACCCTGGCGCCGGCGTCGGAAAATGCACGCCCCGCGGCATAGCCAATCCCATTGGCGCCCCCTGTAATGAGCACTGTCTTCCCATCGAAACGGATCTGCATATTGAAGTTCTTATGTTACACTGAGGACTGCCGCGAGGGCCTGTAGCTCAGTTGGTTAGAGCGCTACCTTGACACGGTAGAGGTCACAGATTCGAGTTCTGTCAGGCCCACCAAGCCCTCAAAACCGGTTGAATTAACATCCAGGCCGGGCTTGAGCCAATTCGAAGTTCCTAGCCTCCCTAACATAGGGAAGCTTTATCGCTTCCTCGCGAGGAACTACCCACACGATTTCCACCTCCCTGATCAATGCTTCCACGCTTGATCCATGGACTATCACTGAACACCTCCGTCCGTCTTTCCGCTCATCTTCACGAGCCCATCCAAGATCGACTTCCGGCGATCGCCATGCAGCACGGTGTACTTCAGCGTCATGCCGAGCGATGCGTGCCGCCCGAGGTGCATCGCGTCCATGGGTGTTTCGCCGGCCTGTTGGCTCCAACTCACCTTCATCGGGCGGAACGTGTGCATCCCGAAGCCCGCGAAGTAGCAGCCCGCGGCCTCGGCTGCTGGCCGGATCACATGCTGCTGCAAGTCGCGATCGTCCGGAAGTTCGCCCGAGTCCGGCCGCGCGAATAGCCACCTCTCATCCTCGCCCAGCGCGGCGAACTGCTCGGCGATCGGCGCGGACACCTCAATCTCTACCGCCGAGCCCGCCGACTTCGGCACGTGCACGTTGCTGGGATGCCGGCGCCGCTGTACCTTCACCGTCCCCGCGCGCCGTATCGATGTCACGCCCCTGAAGGCCGAGCACTTCAGACACGCGAAGCCCGCCCACGATTGCGGTAAGCACCATCAACCGGACTCGCGCCGTCTCCAGGCTGCAGGTCTCGACGTGTTCCAATTTCCCTGTTTTTTGGGCGTCCTGAAAAGGTAAAATCTGAGCGGCAAGAATTGATCTGATCGCAAAAAAACATGCAAAAAGCTTCTGTGGGTCACGCCTTTCGAGCTTGGCGTTTCATTCCATGGCGCAGGACGTCATTCATTCGGCTCTGCCAACCCGGTCCGCTCGCTTTATAGGCTTCAACGACGTCGGGGTCAACGCGGAGTTTGAGAGCAACCTTCACCGGCGCTTTCTGGGGACCACGCTGCCCGCGGCGGCGCGCAACGAGAGCGTTGTAGAGTCCTTCCGGTAGGACTTCTTTCGCGGGCCTGGCGCCCTTAAATTCATCGTCGGTCAATTCCGGACTGTCTACCGTGTCCCAATCTTTTTGTGGGATGTTCGCGGGCTTCTTAGCTGTTTTCATATTGCTTTTGCTCCCTGGTGTTGGCCTTGCGAAGACTGATTACCCGAACTATTTCTCCAGTCACGGCGAAGATCACGATGGGGAGACGGCGGCCGACGCCATGTTTGGTGGCGGGATTAAACTTAAATTCCACTATTTAATTGTACACCCAAAAAACTAACAAATCCGCTGTTATTTTCGAGTCCAACGATGAGCCATCCACAAGCAACCCTGCGCGGCTGATGCCGATTTCCATCCAACGGACCCAATCATGGCAAGACCAAGAATCACGTTCGACCTGGCTGAAGTGGAAAGCTCTCCGCAATGAGGTGTACGAATGCGGAGATTGCAGGCTGGTTTGATTGCACGGAGCAGGCCGTCGATAACCGCATCGCGAAGGACAACGCTTTCAGAGCGGCAATTGCGCAAGGCCGCGCGACGGGCTGCGTTTCAGTGCGCCGCGCGCAAATGAAGATGCTCGAGAAGGGCAACGCCACCATGCGGATCTGGCTCGGCAAGCAGCCCCTCGGGCAGCGCGACATGGTGGCATCCGAGATCAGCGGGCCGGAAGGAAAGCCATTAGAAACGGGCGCCATCGGCGGATAGTGTGTGACTTTGAGCCACTCTCCACGAACGGAACGAAGCGGTCCTTGAATCCGAGAATCATTGACCCACCTCGAAAAGCGTGGTCCGCTTGTGGTCCACTTCCGCGGTCGACACGGTAGAGGTCACAGCCGGGCTGATCCCAAGCTATTCGTACCGCAATGCGTCCACCGGATCCAGCCGGGCTGCTTTGCTGGCTGGCCAGATACCGAAGAACAGTCCGATACCAACCGAGACGATCACTCCGATCAACACGGCCCAGAGTGGCACCGCCGTCGGAAGATTGGGAAAAATAAAGCTCGCCGCGCCGGAAATTGCCCAGCCCAGCAGCATCCCC
>DATLCW010000360.1:0-12735 GCA_035526195.1 Bryobacteraceae bacterium | reverse complement strand
TCACGTGATGATGACACCGCTTGGAACATGGCTCTGGCTGTGGTCGTGCGTGAGCTCGGCGTTAGGGAATACGATAAACTGGCGCGGATATCGCTACCGGCTGCAACGGCCGCGGCGGTCCTAAAACGAGGCGTTCAAGCGAATCGCGAAGTTCCTTCCGGCCTCGATCGCGGTACCTGACAACACCCCCGAAAAATTGATCAGATTCAGCCGGTCCCCGATGTTGAAGACGTCGGCTTGCAGCTTCATCCGGGTGCGGTCTGTGCGCAGCAATTCGATTCCAATGGAGGTACTCAACGAAACAGAAGGCCGCACCCGTCCGCGATCGTAGTTCACTTTGCTGATGATCGCCGGCCCGTATTGCGCGTTGATGAACGTGCGGTTGGCGGGACCCTCGATCTCAAAGGGAAGCCCGCTGTTGTAAGCGCCACCCATGGCGAACCACACACGGCGGTGAGGCTGAACTCGTACACGGGAGCGGAATGTATTCCGCTGGTCTTGTGTGATGGGGAAGGAACCTTCGGCCTGTAGATCCGCATCGTCGCCGAGCAGCAGTCCACCCGCCACCGGCAGGTATCCGATTGCCAACATGTTTGAGTAACTCACAAACCCGGAGAAAGGGCCCCATTGGGGCACCTCCAGTTTCGCCTCCACGCCTCGAATCACCGCCTCCCGGAACGCAATGGGAAAACCGACGCCCGTATTGAGAAGCAAGCTGTCATCCGCGAAATTGTTGACGCTGCGGCGATACCACGTGCCATCCAGGCGCAGTTGGTTCCAGATGCTCTTGGTGAACCCGGCTTCCACAAAGTTGCCGCGCGAAGGCTTCAGCGGCAGGAACGCCCCTTCGCCTCCCAGGCTGGAAATCAGATTGGTGCTGGATAGCAGAATATTCTCAATGGCGGGCACCTGAAAGACGCGATCGTAGGATGCGCGCAGCACCAGGCCCGCCGACGGAAAAGCATACGCAGCGCCGAGCCGGGGACCTAATGCCGTTTCATCCTCCACCAAGCGGTAATGATCGAATCGCAGCCCGGCGCTCAAAGTAAGACTGCCGCGGCGCCACAGGTCCTGTATAAAAGCAGCCTGATCGCGTCCGGCGCGGCTTTGGTTGAAATGAAACTCCCGAGGCACATCGCCATCGAAGATACGAACGTTGCCGGGGTTCAGCCGGTACGCGGTAATACGATAGCGGAAGTCCTCCTGGATGGAAGTGAAGAGCGCCTCGCCCCCTGCCTTCCATTCGTGCGCGCCCCGGTGATAAGAGACGCTGCCGCCTGTGTATGCTTCACGAAACCCGCGCTCCTGGGAGGGGAGGATCGGGGTAGACAGCGCGTTGGACCAAAGGCGAGCCGAAGTATCGCGAACCATCAACCGCGCCTGTCCGATCAGACGCGATGAGAACAGATGAGTATGCGACACGTGTCCCATCGTCTCGTCCGCGTTCCGGTCCTGCCGCTGTCCAGCGGACTGTTGCAGCAATTCGTTGGGCACCTGAAAGCCTGTATGCCGGTTGTTCACGTAAAAGCGAGTGGAATCGGAGGACGACCATACGCGATCGAAGCGCGCGGAAACGCCGCCACCGGAACCATGGTTCGAGTAATTCTCGCGCACCGGAGAATCGAGGTAGCGATCCGTCATCATTCCCTCTCCACTCATTCCCACGCTGTTCTTGCCGCGCGCATATTGCAGCGATGCGAAGCCGCTGGCCTGGGAAAAGCTGCCGCTTTGCAGAGTCATCCGTCCATGCCAGCCGGGCGCCATATCGCGAGCTGTCGTCAACTCAATCACGCCGCCCAGTTTTCGGCCGAACTCCGCGGGATAGCCCGCGGTCCGGATGGTCATGGATTCAAACTCGTCAATGCCTAGCGACTGGGCATAAGCCGGAGAGCGGTTATCATAGAGCGGCATTCCGTCAATGACGTATTGAACGTCGTACTCAGCGCCTCTCGGATGCAGCACGCCGTTTGCTTCCAAAAGCCAACCTGGCTGGGCATTCACCAATTCGAGAACGGAACGGCCGGGCGCGGCGCTAGGCCTGTAATCGAGCGTGTCCGGACCGAGATGACGGGCGGCAGTAGGACTACGGCTGTCTACCATCGTGCGGTCCTCCTGTACCGTGACCGTGGTCTCGACAGGCGCTACTCCTAATGTCACTTCCCTTTCCACCGGCACTTCAGACGTGACCTCAATGGCGATGCCCGACGTGGCCAGGCCGGCCTTCTCTACCCGCAAGTGGTAGGGCCCGAACGGCAGCCCACGGAACGTATGGACGCCCTGGTTATCCGTGCGGTAATGGCGCCGTATGCCGGCCGAGACGCTCACCAGCACACCGGACGCTTCCACCGCCGCGCCGCTGGAATCCTTGAGAATAAGCCGGATCTCTCCGGTGAGCCGCTGTGCGATCGCCGCAGAGATGGAAATGCACACCAGAAGGATGCACGGCCAGATACGGTGGTTCAGATACACGGCGCTGTATACAGGTATAGCCTTTTTCGAGCCTTTCCGCCTAGGCCCGCGCTGTTATAAGCTATGGCGAGAGAAAACTATGCCTAAGTTAATTCCAGTTCTGTTGTGGTTGGTAACCGCCGGCGGCGCGTATGCGCAAGCCACATTTGGCTCAATCGCGGGAACGGTTACTGATCCCGCCGGAGCCGTGGTGCCGAATGCCGCGGTGCAGGTGAGTAACCAGCAGACCGGTTTCGTGAAGCGGGTGTCGAGCGACAGCCTGGGGAACTATGAAGCCACTCATTTGAACCCCGGTATTTACTCTGTGTCAGTGCAGGCGGCTGGATTTAAGCGGATTGAAAGCCGCGACATCCTGGTGGAGACGCTACGCACGGTGCGCATCAACATTCCGCTGGAAGTGGGCGACGTGGGGGCGGAAGTGACCGTGACGGCGGCTACTCCGGTGGTGGAAACGGAATCGTCCGGGATCGACGATGTGAAAACGGCGCGCGAGATGCGTGACCTTCCGTTGAACTTTGTTGCTACCAGCGGATTGCTGACCACTTTCACTTCCCTGGTGCCGACCGGCTACCTCTCGCTGGGCGCGAAATTTGCGATGGGCGGCGCGCGCGGCACGCAGCTTTACTATTCCATTGACGGAGTCAGCGCCAATTCTCCGTTGTTCGGCGTGCAGAATTCGTTCGCGGAACCCTCGCTCGGCTCGGTGAGCGAGATGCGGTTCGACATGGTGAACAATCGAGCCGAGTTTGGGGAAGTGACCAATGCCACGGTCATCACGAAGTCGGGCACGAATCAATTGCACGGGCGGCTGTTCTGGATGAACACGACGAGTGCGTTGAATGCACGGCCTTATTTTTCTCCCTCCAAGGCACAGAACATCATCAACGATTTTGGAGCCTCCATCGGCGGACCGGTGCGGCGGAACAAGACGTTCGTGTATGGTGCTTTTGAAGCCCTCCGGCAGCGGCAATCGACCATCGTAACTCCCAGCCTGCCCACGCTGAAAATGCGTCGCGGCGACTTCTCTGAACTGCTGGCCCGCACCCCTGCGACTGTAGTTCGGGATCCTGTAACCGGTCAGCCCTACGCCGGCAACATAATTCCGTCCTCCCTATTCAACCCGGCCGCGGTCAAGTGGCAGGAAAAATTTTTCCCGTCTCCCAACTTCGGCCCGCCGGATCTCTTCGTCGCCAACTTCCGGGCGGCGTACCCTTCCGGCAATCGCCAGGAGCAATTTGATATCCGCGGCGATCACTACTTCTCGCAAAAAAATACGTTTTACGCGCGAGTCAGCTACCGGCGCAATCAGCCTCATGCGCTCGATAGCGGGCTGCCGCCGGATATCACCGGTTACCGGGTGCAGGTTCGCAACGGGCGGCTGGCGGCGATCTCCGATACGTGGACTCTATCGCCCCGCCTGATTAACGAATTCAAGGCAGGCTTCTCGCGAAACCTGAATCCGAGGGAAGGAGTGCTCAAGGGGCAGCCACTCATCGATGAATTGGGAATTCAGGGATTGCCTCCGCAACCGGCGACCATCGGCAACATTCCTATTGTGCAGATCCAGGGCTTCCAGCAGGTGGCCCAGGCGGCCGGCCAAATTCCCGCGGAGAACACGTACCAGTTCACCGATCAGATCACCTACATCCGCGGCCGCCACACGATCAAGGCCGGTTATGAGCTGCGGCCGCAGCAGTCCAACGATTTCATCTATCCGCAATTCGGAACGTACAGCTTTACGAACCGCTTCACGGGCTTTGGTTATTCGGACTTTCTGTTGGGGCTGCCGCAGACCACCCAGCGTACTCTTCCCCGTCCCGGACAGTATTCGCGCTATTTTTCCACCAGCGCCTTTGTGCAGGATGACTTCAAAGTCTCGCCCACGCTTTCCGTGAGCTACGGCCTACGCTACGAATACGACAAACCGGCGGTGGACAAATACGACACCGTCTTTAATTTCGATCCGCGTACCGGTGGCCTCGTCGTACCTACGGAATCGGTTCTGCGGCAGAGCGTGAACCCGGCTTTCCCGTCCTCGATCCCGATCGCCACGGCGCAACAGGCGAATTTTCCCACACGCCCGCTACGCAATAGCGACCGCAATAACTTTCAGCCTCGCGTAGGGTTTGCGTGGCGTCCATGGGCATCCCGCAAGACCGGAACCTCTGTTTTCCGCGGCGGTTATGGGATCTTCACCGACGATCTAACCGCCGACATTTTCTCCCGGCAGTACGGTGGGCCGTTCCGCGTGACGGAGAGCTTTGTCAACAATATCGTGAACAACGCTCCTATCCTGACGTTCACCAGGCCGTTTCTACAACTGGGCGCCCCAGGCGCCGTAACCATTGAAGCGCTGGCGGTGAATCTGATCAACCCTCAAATCCAGCAGTGGAATTTCACCTATGAGCGGGAGTTGTTCGCGCGCATGGGTTTGCGTCTTTCCTACATCGGCACCAAGAGCAGCCAGCTCATTTATCGCCGCAACATCAATCAGCCGGTGGCAAGTACCGTGCCGTTCAATCAAAATCGGCGTCCCTATCCGCAGTATCAGAACATCAACATGAATGAGAACGGGGGGAATCAGATGTATCACGCGCTGTCCACGGAAGTGCAGCGCCGGTGGCATCGGGGCCTCTCCTTTCAAAGCGCGTGGACGTGGGCGAAGAATATTGCCGATACGGACGAACAAGGCAACACCGAGGGCGGCCCGCTTTTGGAGAACACTTACAACCGCGCCCGCGAGCGCAGCGATGTGCAGTTCAACCCGCGGCATCGCTTCTTCGCGCAAACGGTTTGGGAGCTGCCGTTCGGATCCGGCAGGCACTACCTGAATACGCGTGGTCCGGCGAATTGGATCCTTGGCGGGTGGCAGCTTACGGCCACCTACACGGCGCAGACGGGCGAATTCCTGACGCCGTCATTCGCCGGCACCGACCCCTCAAATACGACTACGATCGGCGGCATTCCGGATCGCATTGCCAACGGAAATTTGCCAAAAGGCGAGCGAAGTATCAACCGTTGGTTTGATGCTTCCGCCTTTGTGGCGCCGCCGGTAAACAGCGGGCGATTCGGCAATTCCGGCAAGGGGGTTATCGTAGGTCCCGGCAGGAAGGCGTTTAATGCCGGGCTCTTCAAGAGCTTCAAGCCGGTGGAGAGGCTGACGGTACGATTTCAGGCCACGTATCAGAACGTGTTTAATCATGCCAACTTCGGCAATCCGAATCTGAATATCTCGATTCCGGCCGCGGTGGGCACCATCACCTCTCAGGCGGGCCGCGAGGGGACGGGCCCACGCAACGGGCTGTTGGGAATTTATCTGGACTTTTGATGCTACGACGAAATTTCTTACAAACCGCTGCGCTGGCAGCGATGGCTCCCGCTCCAGGGAAGTATTTGAGAGCGGCACAGACATTTCTGGACACGATGATTGATAAGGGGACGGATCGTTATGGCGGTAAACATACACCGCTGTTCTGCCTTTCGCTCGATCCGGAAACACACGCTCCGCCGAAGCCGCCCGAGAAAGTGGATCGCGAGTACGCGCGCAGCTTTGAGTATCTCTACCGGGACTTCGGTTATTACTGGAAGAGCCACCTGCACAGCTCCAATCTGCTTTATGACATGGGAACGATCCGGTCCCTTTATGCAATGACAGGAGTCACGGGACAGTCGAAATACACGCGTGCCGCCGATGCTTGCCTGAAGTTTTTTCTGGACCACATGGTGAGCGAGCAGACCGGCCACTTCGGCTGGGGCGAGCACATTTTTTACAACGTTTATCTGGATTATCTAATTGGCGGCGGATTCACCGTTCGCGGGAACCGGAACTTTAACTTTGACCATGAGCTCGACCGGTGGACGACGATTTACGACATTTTCTGGGAGAAGGATGCGCAGAAGACGCTGGGTGAGATCGAGGCGATCTACGAGT
Source organism: Bryobacteraceae bacterium (assembly GCA_035526195.1). Lineage (GTDB taxonomy): Bacteria > Acidobacteriota > Terriglobia > Bryobacterales > Bryobacteraceae > CADEFT01. Next base: position 6,335 of record DATLCW010000360.1, on the reverse strand, counting down.
ACAAGATTCATGACAAGGAAACTTTCCTGAACAACCGCCACTCCGGCTATTTTTCCGGCCGCATCACCCGAGATACGTTGACCTTTTCCAAACATTCCGGCTTGTTCGCGCATGCGTTCGCTTTTCTGCATTCGAAAACGAAGGACCCGAAGTATTTGACATGGGCGCGCAAGTCCGCCGACCTGTTCTGGAATGCGCGGCACCCGGCGACGGGTCTCATCAAAAATGATTTCCAGCGTAAGGAAACGGTTGCCGAGACGTCCGGCATGGCTCAATTGGCTCTGTTCCTGCTGCGTGCGTATCAGTGGCACGCCGACTCCAGTTTCCTGGATAAAGCGGTGGGATATATTCATGCTTATTGGAAGGCGTTTCACGTGGGTGAGGGGCGCTTCCGCGATACTCTGGATTTCAGCGGCACGGATTCAAAGCCTGGCACCTTCGCCGAATATTGGGAGGCTCCCATCCGGATGGCCAAAGCGGCGGTGCTTGCCTACTCCCTCAGCAAGGACGCGACATCGCTGGAACTGGCCGACACGGTGATCTCGCGCCTTGCGCCTGAGACGGAATTCAAATCGATCATCCAGCGCTCGCTGGTGTCCGATGAAGTGGAAGCGCGGTCGTGCGCATTGAGTACCGCCATCGATCTGTATGAGGTCACGGGTTCGGCAAAGTATCTCGCCAAAGCACAGGCCCTAGCCGATAATGCGATTCCGCGCTTCCTTTACCGCGGACTGTTTGTCTCAAATATGCAGCTAAAGCCCGAGGGCGACAAATCGCTTCGAGTCAAGGTGTACGATGGCCGCTCGGGTGCGGGGTGGCTGGCCTTGAACCTGATCCGCCTGCAGCGCGATACGGACGCAACGCGCGCCGGCAGTTTTCGCAAGTTCGATGCGCTGGAGCGTATTTACGAGTGAGGGCTTTCAATCAGGTACGATCCGGAGAGGTGCGGATTCTGTGCTACGCTAGGCAATTAACCGGTCGCCGGTATGCCGGCCCGAGCCAGTGAATCGTTCGTACTCAGAACTTATCCTTTCGGGGAGGCTGATCTTGTGGTCAGTTTCTTCACCCGGGACGTTGGCAAGTTGAGGGGCGTAGCCAAAAGGGCGCGTCGCCCCAAGAGTGCCTTCGGCGCCGGGCTCGAACGCTTGTCGCTGGTCCGGATGCAGTATTACCAGCGGGAAGGCCGGGAACTGGCCAACCTCGATTCGTGTGAGCTGATCCGGTCGCCTTTTTCACTACTAATGGATTATGAGACTGGCGTCGCGCTGGACTACATGGCGGAGGTGACCGATGAGCTGCTGCCGCAAGGCGAACCCAACGAACGTCATTTCCGCTTGCTGATCGCCATGCTCGACTACCTGCAAACGCAAAAAGGCAATCCATCCGCGATGTGGCCCGCCGTGCTCTACTTCGGCCTTTGGTCGGTGCGGCTCGCGGGCATCCTGCCTGGCTTAACCGCTCAGCCGGATTCCCAGGCCATCGCGCGCGAAATGTTCGAATCGCCGATCCGCGATTTGAGCGCGCGCGAATGGACCCGGCAAACTGCCGCCGAGTTGCGCCAGTTTCTCAACCGCACCATAGAGGACCATATTGAAAAGCGTTTGCGCACCGCGCCGGTGCTCGAAAATCTCTGACGAAGCAACCTACCGATGGATACCTTTCAGGAAACTATCTTTAAGCTGAAGAAATACTGGTCTGACCGGGGCTGCATTATCCAGGAACCCTATGATGTTGAGGTAGGGGCGGGCACGATGTGCCCGGAAACCTTCCTGCGGGTCCTCGGTCCGAAGCCGTACCGTGTCGCTTATGTGCAGCCGAGCCGGCGGCCGGCCGACGGGCGGTATGGGGAAAATCCCAATCGCCTGTATAAGCATCAGCAGCTTCAAGTCATTCTGAAGCCATCGCCTCACAACATCATCGATCAGTACCTGGGCAGCCTGGAGGCGATCGGCATCGATCTGACGAAGCACGATCTGAAGTTCGAAGAGGATAACTGGGAATCCCCCACTCTCGGAGCCTGGGGCATCGGCTGGCAGGTGATGATGGATGGCCTGGAGATCACGCAGTTCACTTACTTTCAACAGTGCGGCGGAATTGACCTGGAGGTGGTTCCGGCGGAAATCACCTACGGTCTGGAACGGCTTGTGGCCTTCCTGCAAAGCCGCGACAGCGTGTTTGAGATCGATTGGACCCGTGAAGTGAAATACGCCGAAGTCCGGCACGCGGAAGAGCTGCAGCATTCCGTTTACAATTTCGAGATGGCCGACATAGCGACGCTGTGGCAGCTTTTCGACCTCTATGAAAAAGAGTGCCAGCGGCTGATTGACCTATACAAGGACTACGAGGCGAAGAACCGGTTCCCGGTACTTTCCGCGTATGATCAGGTGCTCAAGTGTTCCAACCTGTTTAACCTGCTGGACGCCAGAGGCGCCATCAGCGTCACCGAACGCGTGGGAGTGATCGGTCGTGTGCGCAAGCTGGCCGTGGGCGTGGCCGCTCTGTGGGTGGATCAGAACATGCCGGTGGCCGAGGAGGTCGCCTTATGAGCAGGCTCCCTTTGCTGATTGAAATAGGGACGGAAGAAATTCCCGATTCGATGATCAAACCTGCTGTCGAGCAGTTTCAGGGCATGGTGTCGAAGATGCTTCAGGAGCACCGCCTGGGCGGGAAATTGCGGGCCGCCGATGGGACCCCGCGGCGTATCTTCGCCATTTTTGACGATGTGTTGGAGCAGCAGCCCGATGCCGAAGAGCTGGTGATGGGACCAGCGAAGACCGCGGCGTTCAAAGACGGCAAACCCACCGGAGCAGCTATCGGATTCGCGAAAAAGAACGGCGTGGAAGTGGATCAGATGCGGATCGAAACAACCCCCAAGGGGGAGTACGTCGCCGTCCTCAGGAAAATCGAAGGCTCGCCTTCCAAATGGGTGCTCGGCGAGCAATTGCCGCTGCTCATCCCGAAAATATACTTTCCGAAAACCATGTACTGGACGGGTAAGGACGGTGTGCGGTTTATTCGCCCCATCCGCTGGGTGGTCGGCCTTCTTGGCAGCAATTCCTTACCGCTGGAGATCGCCGGCGTGGCCGCGGGATACTACACGGCTCCTCATCGCCACTTAGGGGCCGCCACGGTGTGCGTGAATCCGGAAAACTACGAATGGCAGCTGAATGAGTATGGCGTGATCGTGTCTTCGGCCAAACGCCGGGCAAAAATTCTGACCGGGATCACGCAACTCCTCATGAGCCGCGGTCTGGTCGCTAAGGCTGACGAAGGTTTGCTCGAAACACTGGTCTACATCACGGAGCAGCCCACGCCGATTCTGGGCAGCTTTGATCCGGAATTCCTGTCTCTGCCGGAAGAGGTGCTGGTGACGGTAATGCGCTATCACCAGAAGTACTTCTCGGTGATGGACGTGGAGGGCAAGCTGGCTCCGCATTTCATCGCCGTGATGAACATCAAAGAGGATCCCGATGGCCTGGTGCGGCATGGGAATGAACGGGTGCTCCGCGCACGGTTCAATGACGCGCGGTTCTTCTGGGAATTCGACCAGCGCAAAAAGCTCGCGGATCGCCTTCCGGATCTGGCGAATGTTACCTTCCAGGCCAAGCTCGGCTCTTATCTGGATAAGAGCAACAGGATGGTGGCCCTGGTAAAGGAACTGGGCGGCAATGCTTCGGCCGAACGCGCGGCGCAGCTTTCGAAATGCGACCTGACCACGGAGATGGTAAAGGAACTCACGGAGCTGCAGGGCATTGTCGGAGGCCTCTACGCCCACGCCCAGGGCGAACCGGAAGCGGTTGCCAAGGCCATTTACGATCAGTACAAGCCCGCCAGCATGGAGGATTCCATCCCCGCGACGCCGGAAGGCTGCCTGGTGGCCTTGGCGGATAAGGTCGACACGCTGCGCGGTTGTTTCCGCATCGGACTCATGCCCACCAGTTCGAAAGACCCGCTCGGGCTGCGCCGCGCCGCGCAAGGGGTCGTCAAGATTCTGGCGGAAGGAAAGCTTCCGCTTTCGCTCACGCGGCTGGCCGGCGGCGATCCGGCGCTGCTCGATTTTCTACTCGATCGCGTGCGGCATTACTTCAAAGAGGTTCGCGGCTATGCCTACGACGAAGTGACGGCGGTACTGGCCGCCGGTCATGACGACCTGGCCGATGTGGAGCAGCGTCTTGCGGCGATCAAAGCCGTTCGCCCCACCCCGGATTTCGAACCGCTCGCGGCCAGCTTCAAGCGCATCAAAAACATTCTGAAGCAGGCGGGCATGGAAACCGCGGGCGAGGTGAATCCCGCTCTGCTTGAACAGGGTCCCGAAGCCGAGCTGCACGCGGCCTTTCAAGCCCTGCGTATGCTGGTTAAATCCAGCCGCGACCGCCAGGACTATCGGACCGCCCTCACCCTGATCGGGTCCCTGCGCCCGCCGGTGGACCTGTTTTTCGACAAAGTTTTGGTCAATGCGCCGGATGAGAAGGTAAGGCAGAACCGCCTCACGCTGCTCGCCAACATGCTCACCGGCTTTTCCTCGATCGCCGATTTCTCGGAGATCGTAACAAGTTCCTAATCGATTTCAAGGAGACTCACTCTCGATATGAGCAAATACGTTTACTCCTTCGGCGGCGGCACTGCCGAAGGCGATGGCAAGATGAAGGATGTCCTCGGCGGCAAAGGAGCCAACCTCGCCGAGATGTGCCGCGCGGGGGTTCCCGTGCCTCCAGGTTTCACGATCGCCTGCCAGGTCTGCAACCTCTACTTTGACAACGGAAATCGCGTCCCGGAAGAGATCAATGAGGAGATGTATGAGGCGCTCGCCGTCCTTGAAGGACGAATCGGCAAGAAGCTCGGCGACGCCAATAATCCACTGTTGGTGAGCGTGCGCAGCGGCGCCAAATTCTCCATGCCGGGGATGATGGATACGATTCTGAATCTCGGGTTAAACGACACGACGGTACTGGCGCTGGTGAAGGCTACCAACGACGAGCGTTTCGCCTATGACTGCTACCGGCGCTTTATTCAGATGTTCTCGGGCGTGGTGCTGGAAATTCCCAAAGATGAGTTCGAACACGTCATCGAAGCCCGTAAGCACAAGATGAAGGCGAAGCTGGATACCGATCTGAAGGCGGCCGACTGGCAGGCCATCATTGGCGAATACAAGAAGCTGGTGAAGAAGAAATCGGAGAAAGAATTCCCGCAGGATTGCCGCGCCCAGCTGGTGATGTCGCGCGATGCCGTGTTTCGCTCGTGGAACAATGACCGGGCCATCTTTTACCGCAACATGAACAAGATTCCCCACGATTTGGGTACGGCGGTGAACATACAGGCGATGGTGTTCGGCAATCTTGGCGAGACTTCCGCGACGGGTGTCGGGTTCACGCGCAATCCCGCCACCGGCGAAAACAGATTTTACGGCGAGTTCCTGGTCAATGCGCAGGGTGAGGACGTTGTGGCGGGTATCCGCACGCCGCGCCCGATCGACGAGCTGTCGAACGTCATGCCGGATGTCTACAACCAGCTGCGGGAAATCACCGGCATGCTGGAAAACCATTACCGCGACATTCAGGATTTCGAATTCACGGTGGAAGACAACAAACTGTGGATGCTTCAGACCCGCAACGGCAAGCGTACCGGCCCGGCCGCCGTGCGCATTGCGGCTGAGATGGTTCACGAGAAACTGATTACGAAGAAAGAAGCGATCATGCGCGTCGATCCGGCGCAGCTCGATCAGCTTCTGCATCCGATGCTCGATCCGAAGGCCCTTAAATCGCTCAGCAAACTGGGCAAGGGGCTGCCCGCTTCTCCCGGAGCCGCCGTCGGCAAGATCGTGTTCACGGCCGATGACGCCGTCGAGCAATCGAAGAGAGCGCCGGTGGTTCTCGTGCGCAAAGAGACGGAGCCGAATGATATTCATGGCATGGAAGTAGCCAAGGGCATTCTCACTTCCCGCGGCGGCATGACCAGCCACGCGGCCGTGGTCGCGCGCGGCATGGGTACGCCGTGCGTCTCCGGCGCCGGCGAACTCCAGGTGGATGTCAACGCCAAGACCATGCGCATCCGCGACAAGATCCTGCTCGAGGGTGACGTCATCACCCTCGACGGGTCCACCGGCGAAGTCTTCCTCGGCAAGGTCGCCACTGTCCGACCTGAGCTGACGGGAGACTTCGCCACCCTTATGGGCTGGGTCGACGGCATCCGGCGCCTCAAGGTGCGCGCCAATGCCGAGACCCCGCTCGACGCCGAAACCGCGCGCAAGTTCGGCGCCGAAGGCATCGGCTTGTGCCGCACCGAACATATGTTCTTCGACGCCCAGCGCATCCTCACCGTCCGCCAGATGATCCTCG